>JBCDKB010000489.1:0-6489 GCA_038747035.1 Acidobacteriota bacterium
CCGCCGGAGCTGCGTCTCGTGTCGTTTCTCTGTTTGGAGGTCGCCGAAGACGAGCTGGACGACTTGGATACGTGTCTGGAAAGTCTGGAAGATGAAGCGCTCGAGAGCGGACGGCGCTTTCGCTATGCCTACTTGAAGACTTTGGGCAAGGTGCCCTACCGCGAGCTGGTGGACTTCCTGCGTGACCATACGGACTGCCCGCCGGGGCTGCGAGTCAGGGTGGGGAAGGCGATCCGACGGGAAACCGCTGGGCATTTCGACCAAACGACCCACTGGGTTTTGCAGGCGGCCCGATCCGGCTGGGCCACGGTCCTCGCGCAGCTTGAGAGGGCAGACTTGAAACAAAAGGTAAGGAGAAGCTCGTGAGCCAGCAACCCGACACCGCGGCTGTCCAATCGGCCCACCTGCTAGATCCCGATGATGCCGACCGCGCCTCCCGGCGCGCTGCCCTGGATGCCCGTCCGATACCTGCGCCTTTGCGCAGTCACAAGGCGGCGGCGGAGCTCTTCGAGCCGGGGCCAGACCTAGTGGATGCGGTCAACGTGGCCTTGACCGTCGGCGCGCCTCTGTTGCTGACGGGTGAGCCAGGGACCGGCAAGACCCAGGTGGCCTACTACCTGGCCTGGTATTTCGACACCGAGATCTTCCCCATGGCCGTGCGCAGCGACAGCACCGCCAAAGATCTGCTCTACCGTTTTGACGCGGTGGCCTACCTGCACTCGGCCAACGACCCGGCCAGAGACTCGACCCGGGCCGGGCAATCGAGTCTGATCAAGGACGAATTCATCACCCGAGGACCGCTCTGGCAAGCGTACGGGTTCGACGGCACGCCGGTGGTCCTGATCGATGAGATCGACAAAGCGTCCCGGGATTTTCCGAACGATCTCTTGAACGTCATCGACCAGCACTGGTTCGTCGTGCGTGAGCTCGACAATCGACGCATCGAGCGCGGCGATCGGCCGCCGCCACTGGTGGTGCTGACCAGCAATAGCGAGCGTCGCCTGCCGGAGCCGTTCCTGCGGCGCTGCATCTTCCACCACATTGAATTCAACATCGAGCGAGTGCGCCGGGCCGTCGAGCTACGTGCGGAGAAGTCTGGCCTTTACCGAGACCTGCCGGCCGACGTGCGCGAGGCGGCGATCCAGCGGTTCATGGATCTGCGGAGCTCGGATCTGAATAAGAAGCCGTCCACGGCAGAGCTGCTGGTGTGGCTATTGCTGCTCGAGGCCCGCGGCGGCGTCACCGCCCAGGCTCTTGCCGATGCTGACCTGCGTGGCCTGCCGGCCCTCACCGCGCTGGTGAAAGACCGGGACGACCTCCAGCGGCTCGGCGCCCTCTGATCGGTCCGATGGCCGACGCCGCCCAGCTGGAGGTGCTGCATCATCTGCTGCGGGATGCGGGCCTGCGGCTCGGCGTCGACGAGGCGTATCGTCTGCGCTTAGCCTTGGGCAGTCTGCCCCTGGACAACCGCCCAGCGGCTGAGCGGCTTAAGTCCGTAGTGCGGGCAGTGGTGGCGAAATCCGAGCAACAAAGGCCTCGCTGCGACCTTGCCGTGGAGGCATGGCTTCTGCACCATCATCGACAGGTGGAGGATCGCCAGGTCCCTCGACGAGCGGTCGAAGTTGATGGGGGCCGGTCCAGGAGCGATGAAAGAAGGCCTGCGCCTGGGCGCCCGTGGATCTTTCCTGTGGCCCTTGTCCTGGTCTGCGGGCTGAGCGCCGCAGTCTGGCTATGGGGTGCCTTTCAGCATGACCAGTTGGGCCCCAGACCGCCATGGCCTGGCTTGGAAGAGCTACAGTCCCTTAACTATGGCTGGCGGCTTCGCGATCCGGTTGAGGCTAGGCGATATTTGGCGTGGGTCCCCACGATTGACTTCGAGAGCAATCGGGGATTTCAGCGTCTGCCATGGTTTCTGTGGCTCACGATAGGTTCGTTGCCTGCCTTGCTTGGGTTTGGGCTCTACCTCAGGCGGCACCGGACGCATTTGGCGCCCCCGGAAGAAGTTGCTCTCCCCACTGCTGGCCCGCTGCGGCTGCTTCTTAAGGGATCTGAAGCGGAGCTACCACCCCTTCTCGAGGTGCCCGAGCGGGACGTGATGATCTGGGGCATGGACCGCTTCGTGGCGGAAAAGCAGACTCAGGAGTTGAACCTACCGGCGACAGTGGAAGCCACGGCGGCGGCCGGGGGCTTGCTGGCCCCAGTGTTTGAGCGGGAGCGCCCCCGGCGCGAGGTGTGGCTGTGGCTGGACAGTTCGTACCGAGATCCCCTGGCCCGAACCCTTGCGGACGAGATCGAGACTGCTCTAACTGCTCACGGTGGGTCTGTGGCGCGAGCCAAGTTCAACGCTGTGCCCGATGAGCTTTTCGACGCCAACGGGGTGTGCTTTCGGCCGCGGGAGATCGACGAGCATCGCGACCGAGTCCGGGTCGCGGTGCTCACGGACGGCCGCCAGATGCTCATGGAGCATCGTAACCAGCTGATGCGCGCCGACGTGGAGGCTCGTCTGCGGGAACTGTCCCATTGGCCGTGGCTGGCGGTCGTGGACTTTTCCGCCGCTGGTGGAACGCATCGGCCAACTGAGCTGGCGGCGTTGTTACGGCGTTTCCATATTTGCACCCTAGCCCCGGAGCAGCTGCCGGCCTTCCTCGGTGGCCAATCTCAGACTGGCCGTGGCCAGAGGCTTGCCGCAGAACCGTCCACGTTCCGGGCCTGGCGGGCAGTATGCGCCCTACCGCCAACGCGGGTGGATAAGCCGTCGCGCTGGGCCGCCTGGCTCGGGCTGGGCTTGGGCACAGCACTCTGGCGCCTGCCCGAATATGAGCCCCTGTCTGCCACGGCGCGCATCTCTGAGCTGGAGTGGCTGCGCAGTCGCGAGTTAGCCGATCGCTCCGGCCAGGTCACCCTCTTTCAGCGGGCTGTGCGCTTCTGGCTCGATCGCTACGACCGCCGATTAGAGAATCTACCGGACGGAGACACTGAGAGCCCCGGTGGTCAGCGACTCCGAGCCGAGCGGGCGTGGCTACTACTTTTTGACGACCTCTCTGCTGCTGTCGACGAACTTTGGCGGCTCCATGCGTCGAAGAATTTGAAGCCTTGGATTGCCGGTCAGCTGAAACAGGTGAACACCCTCGACCGTCAAGGCTCGTTTCTGCGCCTTTCCTCTAGGTGGGATGACCTGAGCCTAGTCGAGCAGCAGAAACTAGCGCAGATGGGGCTGGGCGGTGACGACTATCGTTTGAGCTTCTCTACGCCGGGTCGAGTGTGGCTGGCGGTGGCCCTATGCGCCGGCCTGTGCTTCGCCGGCTGGATGGGATGGGACCGTGACCAGCTCGTGGAGCCCTCCAAACCGGTCTGGCCGGAACTGACCTTTCCGGCCATTGCCGAACAGCGCGAAGAGCGCACCGCCAGCGGCGATTACCGTTTCGAGATCAAAGTTCGCGGGACCCCGGCGGTCCAGGCTACTGTGCCTCTGGACTCGACGGTGACGGTCGACTGGAAACTGAAGCTTCTGGAGTGTAGTGACGGCGTCACTGCCGCGGCTTGCCAGGATCCACCCGCCGGCGCGAAGTGCCAGCCGCAGGAGCGCTGGGACAAAGAGGCGAAGATGATGATGGTGAAGCTGTGCGGAGGCGCCTTCATCATGGGTACCGCCGATGAGGATCCAGGCGCTAGACTCGCTGATCGCGACGAGCAGCCTGCGCACCCGGCGACCCTCTCGCCCTTCTGGATCGGCAAATACGAGGTGAGGCATGGCCGATACGCGGATCCCGAGCTTCCGGGAGCGCAGCCAGATCATGTGAATTACTGGCAAGGTGAAGCCCTATCCGGTGTTGACGCCGTGGAATTTCCCGCCGTCAACGTGAGCTGGTTCGAGGCCGACGCCTTCTGTCGGTCCCTGGGGGAGGGCTATCGCCTGCCGACCGAAGCGGAGTGGGAATACGCAGCCCGCGCCGGCACCCGCACGCCGTGGTCTTTCGGTGCGGATCAACGCCAACTGGTACAGAACGCTTGCGCCGATAGCTTGCCGTGCCCAGTGGGATCGAAGCGTGCCAATCCCTGGGGCCTAGGCGATATGCATGGCTGCGTTTGGGAGTGGGTGAGCGACTGGTATGGCGCCTACCGGGAGGAGGCAGTGACCGATCCGACGGGACCAGATGTGGGCAGAGCCAGAGTCGTTCGTGGTGGCTCAGCCTGGATCGTTTCTCGGTATGAGCCACGGGACCTGAGGTCCGCCGTGCGTGGCTGGAACCGACCCGGGGACCGGCGCGAGTTCAGGGGCTTTCGTTGTGCCCGCGGAGCGCGCCGCCTGCCTTGATGTGTTCTGCTTAGGGCTGGCGCTTAGGTCACTTCGCCTACAGATTGACTGCCTTCCAGTCGGGCGAGAAGCTACGCCGACGGGCACGCTTTGCGGGCTCGACAGGGCCAACACAGGACTCAATGCTGACCGTGATTCCTTTCGTTCCCGCTGCGATTTGACCGGCAGAGCCTACCGGAGCGATAGTTCTGCCCATCGATGGTGCATGTCCTCAAGACTCTGCTCAGGACCGCCTCTGAAGCCTGCTGGGTACGCAGTGCCCTGCTGGACCGGGTCATGGCGCGGGCCGCGGGCACAGCGAAAACTCAAGAACTCGCAACGGTCCCCTGGCCTGCTCGCGTTTCGTTCGGCGGAACGCAAGTTTCGTGGTCCGACCCACCGAGATCCGCCCCGCAAAGTCTTCACATAACCCTTGGCCGGCCCTGCGGGATCCACTTTCTTCCCCTCCGAGTAGGGACCGAGCCAGTCCCAGCACCATTCCCACACGTTGCCGTGCATGTCGAATAGTCCAAAGCCGTTAGATGCCTTCTGCGCGATAGGCCTGACCGAGCCTGCGCCGAACCAGGCGTAATCGGTCAACCGCTTTGCACTGTCGTCGAAGCTGTATGCGGTCTGTGTGTCGGCGCGGCAGGCCCGCTCCCACTCCGCCTCTGTGGGCAGGCGATAGCCGTCTAGCTCGTGGTTCCAGCGTACGTCGTCCTCTGCTACAAACTCATAGCAAGGTGTGAGGCCATCCGCCTTCGACAGTGCGTTGCAAAACCTCACTGCGTCAAACCAGCTGACCCTCATCTTCGGCAGCTTGGCTCCGTTCGAGTCTGGGCTATCGCCTCCCATAATCCAATAGTAAAGCTCCGCCGTTACGGTCACGTTCATGATCTGAAACGCCGACACTGTAACCCGTTGGATAGGCCCTTCGTTCTCCCTACGCCCCTCTTCGTCGTCGGGGCTGCCCATCAGGAAACTGCCCTCCTCAATGTCTACCCACATCTCCCGGGGCATGATGGGCTGGGGCGGATCGGGAAACCGTTCGAGTGCTTCCACCGTCGAATTTAGATCCACTAGAACGGATTGCCCCGTCGATCCGAGCCAGCCGAGGGCCACGAGTAGCATCGCAAAGACCACCATCGTCAGAGCCATCGAGGGCAACATCGGCAGCCCCAGTCCGATTAGAAGACCTAGCGGTCCGCCAATCAACGCCGCCCGGGCCGGCGACAGGCCGTCAATTCGCTGGAGCCAGCGCGTTCCGAGTGTCGAGGATGAAGCCATCCCGACTATCGTAGCGCACGCGGCGGATCGGAGGACTCAGACGAGGCCTCGCCCTAGGTCCGCTCAGCAGGTCGTTGGCTGCCAGCTGCGGCGTTCGAAGAGGGTGGGCAGCTATTTCACCATGAGCCCGAGGTCGACCTTGAGGCTACGGGTGACGGCGTAGGAGGCCTCGGCGCGTCGTAGCTCTTCGGAAGTGGCGTCGGGGTTCAGCATCAGAAACGGGTCGGGCTGATGAGGCCCCTGGGGGGGGGCGAGACGCTGCTCGGGCGCAGGCGGTCGGGCCCAGGACTCACCTCCATTGAGCCCGAGTACAAAGAAGCCGCGACCCCATTGGGCCGCGGCTCTTGGATGTTCTTGCCTGGACCTGACTCGATCAGGGAGCGATCGAGACGTTGAACTCGAAGTCGATCGGGTTGGAGGTCGCCGGATCGTCGACCTCCACTCGATTCGGGCAACCGTCGTCGCCTAGGATCCAATGGGCCTTCAGACCGTTATGGCCGGAGGTCCTCCAGCAGCCCGTCGGCGTGTTGCCGGCGAATCGAACGGAGCAGTTATTCTCGACGCTACCTTGGGCGGAGGTGTCGTAGGTCGTGCCATTCGTTCCTTGCAGAGTCCACGTCCCCGCGCAGCTGACGGTCGTCGCCGGTCCGTCGACGACGTAGTTGAGGGTCCGGGAGTTGTTGTCCTCGATGATCTCTTCGATTTCGAAATCCGGGTCGGCCGTTGCGGTGATCCAGTGCGCCCCTTCCGGCGGCATCGTGACCGTAATCTCTTTTTCGCAGTAGGTCGCGTTGGGGATCCCGGCGTCGCACGTGAGCTCCTGCTCTTGGAGGCCCGAACCCTGAATGCGCATTTTCGGCGCCGGCGAGAAATGACTCAAGCCGCTGTTGTACATGCGGAACGTGAAG
>JBCDKB010000490.1:0-6487 GCA_038747035.1 Acidobacteriota bacterium
AAGAGCACCCATCGCAGGGACGTGCAGTCGCGCTTCTCGAGCACGCCGCGGGTGAGCAGCTGGATCAGCGCCAGGGGCACGGAGTACCAAATCGTCAGCCGCTCGGTCTCGATCAGCTGCGACAGACTCGCCGCCATCTTGGTATAAGCCTCCGGCACCAGCAGCGTCGTGGCGCCGGCGTAGGGGGCCGTGAAGTAGCCGAAGGTCGACATGTCGAAATGCAGCGGCGAATGATTGGCGACCCGGTCCTCGGCGGTGACGCCGTAGAGCTCCGCCGACAGGCGGGCGTAGGCGAGGCCGCTGCGGTGGGTATGCATGATGCCTTTGGGCCGGCCCGTCGAGCCCGAGGAGTACATCAAATACGCCAGGTCGTCCTCCATCATGAAGACGTCCGGCGGCGAACCGCCGTCGAGGGACTGGACTTCGGCGTCGGTCCGGCAGGTGAGCTCGCCGAGAGTTTCCTCGGGGATTTTGTCCTCGGTCGCCGCCAGACCGTAGACCGTCTCGAGGGGCCCTGCGTCCGCGTCGACCAGCGCGCGCAGGGTGCGCAGCTGCTGGCGGTGGCTCACCAGGTGGCGCAGTCCGCAATCGTCGACCACCGCTTGGAGCGCCCCTGCAGGCGCGTGGGGGTCGATGGGCACGAAGGCGGCGCCGGCCTTCAGGATGCCGTAGACCGCCACCGCGGTTTCCAGATCGCGGGGCCTGAAAATGCCGACCCGGTCGCCGCGGCGCACGCCGTCGGCGCGGAGGGCGCGGGCGAGGCGATTCGCCCGCGTTTCCAGGTCGCCGTAGCTGAGCCCGCGCTTCGGCACGCGGTAGGCGTCCCGGTCGGGATCGCGGGTCGCGGAGCGCTCGAGCAGCTGGGGCAGGAGCTGGATCACGGGCGAAAGGGGCTTTCTTACTGACCCTTAGAGGGCGAAGGCGCGCTCGATGAACCACCACAGGGCCAAGAGGCCGATGATGGCCGAGCCGCCGTTGAGGATCACCGGTCGGTAGATCGGCGACTTGCGCAGCAGGAAGAGGATCGGGAAAGCGACGGCCACGATGACGATCTGGCCGAGCTCGACGCCGATATTGAAGGCCAAGATCACCTGCACCAGGTGCATCATGCGGAACGGCAGATCGCCCATTACCGACGCGAAGCCCATGCCGTGGAAGAGGCCGAAGAAGAAGATCACCAGCCAGTGGCCTTCACGCACCTTCGGGAAGATGTTGTTCACCGCCACGAGCACAATCGAGAGCGCGATGATCGACTCCACGACCCGGCTGGACAGGCTGATGATGTCGAGCGCCGCGAGACTCAAGGTGACGGAGTGGGCGACGGTGAAAGTCGTGACGATGGTGACGATTTTGATGAAGGCCGACTTAAAGTCGGGCACCGGCTCGTAGTGCGGCGGCGGATCTTCCTTGCGCACGAGCACGGCCGTGAGCAGCAAGGCGATCAGGAAGAGCACGTGGTCGATGCCGATCCAAATGTGCAGCACGCCCTGCCACACGAAGTCACGGACCCGCAGGAGACCTTCGATATTCGTCAGGTCGAGGGTCTGCTCGCTCTGGTGGGCGCTAAAGATCAGGGCGGTGAATTCTTCGCCGTATTCCTTACCGGAGCGCCGGTCGTACTCGATGCAGAGCAGGCTGCGGTGAAATTTGTCCTCGTCGCCGAGCAGGATGGTGTTGGTGATGTCGAGCTGTTCGGGGACGTTGAAATCGGCCGAGCGGTAAAAGTACTGCGCGAAGAGCCCCAGGCCCGGCGCTTCGGCGACGTCGGCGCGGGTGAAGTCGAAGGGCACCGGCTGACCGTCGGCGCGAATCTCGAAGTGCTGGCGAAGATACGCTTCAGCCGAAGTCCGCTGGGTGGTCACCGCCTCGCGGGCGGCGTCGGGACTCTCAGCCTGCGCGTCGGTCAACGTGACGCCGAGGCGGTCGAGGTCCGCGAGGCGGATCTCGAACCGGCCTTCGAGGTGCCGGGTCTCGACGTTCAGCCACACGTAGTTCTCGCCGGTCGAATGGGCGTAGGCGTCTGGAGCCAGGAGGCCAGAAAGTGCGAGGGCGAGGCCGAAAAGGGCGGCGGAAAGGGCGGTCGGAAGAGCTCGAGTCACGGTAATCCTCGGAATGCTGGAGTGCCTTTAGGGGCAAGGGAGGGGCGGATCATAGCCCGCCGGCGGCGCTACGTTCCCCGGCGCCTCAAAAAAGAACTAGCAATGTGGGCTTCCGACACTGTGGAGGATCTCCGGCAGATCTAGGCCTGACCCTCGAGCGAAGAACTCTTCGCTATCATCGGCGGCCTTCGCAGCGGATCGCCAACCGGATCTCTTTTTCTCGAGGCATCTCCAAGATGGACTTTACGTGGACCGATGACCAGGAGCGGCGCTACCGGGAGTGCGTCGCCTACGCCCAAGAGCACCTCGACGTGGACCTCGCCGAGCGCGACAAGACGGGTGAGTTCCGGCTCGAGCTCTGGCTCAAAGCCGCCGAGCTCGGCGCCCTGGGCTGGTGCATGCCCGAAGAGTACGGCGGCGCTGGCCTCGACGTGGTGACGTCGATTCGACTGCTCGAAGCCGTCGGCTACGGCTGCCGCGACAACGCCTTGACCTTGGGCCTCAACGGCCAGCTGTGGAGTGTCCAGGAGCCCCTGCTCCATTTCGGCAACGAGGATCAGAAGAAGCGCTACCTGCCGCGCTTGATCTCCGGCGAGCTGCTGGCGGCCCACGGCATGACCGAGCCGGAGAGCGGCTCCGACGCTTTCAGCCTCAAGACCACGGCGGAGAAAGTCGACGGCGGCTATGTGGTGAACGGCCACAAGATCTATATCGGCCTGGCGCCGGTGGCCGGCCTGGCGCTGGTCTTCGCGAATACCCGCCCCGAAGTCGGCCAGTGGGGCGTCTCGGCTTTCCTGGTGGAGAGCGATTTTGAAGGCTACTCCGCGTCGCCGGCGAAGACCAAGATGGGCCTGCGCACCAGCCCGCTGGGTGACATCACGCTCAAGGACTGCTTCGTGCCGGAGGAAAACCGCCTCGGTCCCGAAGGCGTCGGCGTCAGCGTCTTCACCAGCTCGATGGACTGGGAGCGCAGCTTCATCTTCGCCAGCCACGTCGGCTCCATGGCGCGCCAGCTCGACGAGTCGATCGCCTTCGCCAAAGAGCGCAAGCAATTCGGCCAGTCGATCGGCGGCTTCCAGTCGGTCTCGAACCGCATCGCTGATATGAAGCTGCGCTTGGAGACGTCGCGACTGCTGCTCTACAAGCTCGCCGACAAAAAAGGCCGCGGCGAAAGCGCCCTGCTCGAAGCCGCCATGGCCAAGCTCCACCTCGGCGAATCCTTCGTCGCCAACAGCCTCGACGCCGTCCGTATCCACGGCGGACGCGGCTACCTCTCCGAATTCGAAGTCGAACGCGACCTGCGCGACTCCCTCGGCGGCGTCATCTACTCCGGCACCTCCGACATCCAGCGCAACATCATCGCCAAGGTCTTGGGGCTTTAGCGTCCCGTGCGGATAGTTCTTTAGCGACCGGAAGACTCTCCCGGTTTCAGCTCGGCGTCGGAACGGAAGGCGTCCCGGGAGCGTTCTGACTTGTAGTCATAGCCCGGATCCCAGTCGATGGAGCCGAAGAGTTCCAGCAGTCGGTCGTGTCCTTCGAGGACGGAGGACCCCATGCGCTCGTCGGTGGGATCGGCGTTCTGATCCCCAGAGATCGATTTCGAACTCGGTTTGGTGCCCATGGGACGAGGATCGCACATCCGTCCGTGGGTTCTCAATGCGGAGATCGCTGTGGCTGAACCGCCGGATCACAACAAGATCACAGCCATCACAAGACCATTCCTGGGCGGTGGGCGCGGGGTTGCCCATACTTTTCGGGCGATGTGGGCGGCTTGCCCAGAACCTGAATCCACCCGTCGAGGAGACCGACGTGATCCATAAAAAGCTAGACTTGATGTGCATTATGGCTTTGGCGCTTGCCGGATCCCTGGTGGCGAGTGCCGCCGCGGCGGCGGACGGATGGCCGACGTGGAGCGGCCCCGAGGGGAACCTGACGTCGCTCGGCAACGGGTTACTCGACGCGGGCGAGTTCGGGACTGAAGTCGTTTGGTCGCGGCCCCTTGGTTCGTCCTATTCCGGAATCCTGGCGGCCGGCGGTCATTTGGTGACGACCTTTTCGGACGGCGAATCGGACGTTTTGGTGGCGCTGGACCCGTCGACCGGCGCCGAGCGGTGGCGATATCGGATTTCTGAGGCCTACCTGGGGCACGACGGCTCCGACGACGGTCCCTTGTCGACGCCGACGGTCGCGGGCGGCATGGTTTACGGCCTGGGGGCCCGGGGCGAGCTCTTCGCCGTGTCGCTGGACGACGGCCGGGAGCGGTGGCGCCTCGACCTGGTGGACGCCGTCGGCGCCGTCAAGCCGAGTTTCGGTTTTTCCACCGCGCCGGTGGTGGTCGGCGACGTGCTGGTGGTTGAAACCGGCGGCTCCGACGGACGGGCGGTGACGGCGTTCGACCGCAGGACCGGCGAGCGGCGCTGGTCGGCGGGGGACGACACGGTGACCTACCAGTCGCCGATGCCGCTCCGCCTCGGGGGCGAGACCTCGCTGGTCGCGGTCACCGACCGGATGCTGCTCGGCCTGGCGCCCGATACCGGCGAAGAGCTGTGGCGGCACCGACACACCGAGGGCGACGGGCGGGGGTTCGGCTCGACGCAGCCGGTGCCGGTGGGCGAGGGCGGGATTCTGCTCATCGACGGCGGCGAGTCGGCGCTCTTCAAGGTCCGCCGAGACGCTTCGGGGTATGCCGTCGAAGAAGCGTGGCGGTCCAACGCGCTCCGCAGCCGGGGCAATTTCGCCGAAGCGGTGCCCTACGGCGGCTATCTCTACGGATTCTCCGGCCAGTTCTTGACCTGCGTCGACGCCGCCACCGGCGAGACCGTGTGGAAGTCGCGGCCGCCGGGTCAAGGCAACCTGGTGATGGTCGACGGCCATTTGGTGATCCTGGCGAGGACAGGCGAGGTGGTGGTCGTCAAAGCGACGCCGGATGGCTATTTCGAGGTGTCGCGGGTGCAGGCCCTCGACCGCGGCTACTTCACCCGCCCGAGCTTCGCCGACGGTCGGGTTTATGTGCGGAATTTGACCGATATCGCGGCGGTCGGCGTCACCGAGGCGACGCCGGTGGACTCCAAGGTCGCCGCGTCGGACGAGCGGCAGCTCCTCGGGGAGTTCGGCGCTTTCATCCGCGAGCTGGAGGCGACGGATAAGAAAAGCGAGCGAATCGATCGCTTCCTGGCCGAGCATCCGACGGCTCCGATCCTCGAGGGAGATCTGGTGCACTTCGTTTACCGCGGCGAGGTCGAAGATCTGGCCGTCTCCGGAAATTTCATCCGCGGCGGCGGCGCGGACCCGATGCACCGGGTCGACGGTACGGACTTCTATTTTCGGAGCTACCGGCTCCCGAAGGCCTCGATCTACATCTATCGCTTCTCCATCTTTGAAGAGAATAAAATCGACCCGAGGAATGCCACGACGACCGAAATCAGCGGCAACGAGCTCTCGGTCTTGACCACCGCCGGCTGGCGGGCTCCGGCCCACCTGCGTGAGCCCGAAGGGCCGCGCGGACGTTTCGAAACGCTGCCGTGGAAGAGCGAGATCCTGGACAACGAGCGCGAGGTCCAGATCTATCTGCCGCCGGGCTACGGCGAGGGCGCCGACGAAAACGACCGGCGTTATCCGCTGCTGGTCATCAACGACGGCGAGCAGGCGGTCGAGGCGGGGCAGCTCGACCGCAGCCTGGACAACCTGACCGGCGACACGGTGGCGCCGATGATCGTCGCCTTGGTGCCGCGCGCCAGCTGGCGCGAGTTCGGCGGCAGCGAAACAGCCAATTACACCCGGGCCCTCGTCGAAGAGCTGGTGCCGCTGATCGACAGGACCTACCGCACCGACGCCCGCCCCGCGGCCCGCGCCGTCATGGGCCAGAGTCGATTCGGGGGACCGCCCGCCGCGGCCGTCTACGCCGTGCTCCACCACCCCGAGACGTTCTCTCGGGTCGCCGCCCAGTCCTTCCAGCTCGGCGAGAATAAAGAAGCGCTCTTGGCCGCCGCCGGCGCGCTCCCGGAGCCTGGTCAACCCCAAGACGGCCAGTCGAGCGAAGCCCGGGACCTGACGCTGGTCTTCCACTGGAGCTCCCACGACACCTATCGCCCCCTCTTCAACTTCGACGCCCGCCGCGACGCCCAAGAGATGGTGGCGGCCCTCGAGGAGCGCGGCTACCGGCCGACCGTCTTCGAAAGCGACGACGGCGTCGGCTGGGGCATGTGGCAGGACCAGATGGCGGAGATCCTCGAGGCGCTCTTTCCGCTCGAATAGGCCGGCGCTCTAACAACGACCGCGCGGCTATGTCGAGTCTGGGCCAGCCAGCCGCGACAAACGATCCTCCGTAGAGACGCGATGCGGCCGATCGTTTCCTAGATCTAAGGCTGTCACGACGAGATACGCCGGAG
>JBCDKB010000491.1:0-6481 GCA_038747035.1 Acidobacteriota bacterium
CCCACGAGAAAACTGTTGCGAAACCGTAACTACCCAATATTGCAGCGTTTTGTGTCTTCCGCGCTCCTCGACGTACAGCAAGTACGCCTGCGTCTCGCGTGAGACCCAAGCCTTGCACTACCAGGCATTTACAGCCTCTCACGACGATTTCTCGTGATCCAACCGGGCTAGCCGTGGGTTGATCTTCGAGGACCTCTCCATCGACCGCTGAAGGCGCCGGGTTCCTGGCTCCGGCGCCTCGCCCGTGGCAGTCAGTGATAGTCTGACGTGACGGGTGCCCGCGAGGGTTCCCGGAGATACAGGTCGCCGACTCACCCGGCAGGATGGGTGGGCTTACGGCGGGCCGCAGCGATGGACAACAACGGGGGAGGCACACGCCGATGGAGAGTCCCGGAAGCAGTCGGACGTGGCCACGGGGATTTCTACTCCGTGCACTCGGCTTGGTGGTCACGTGTGCCGGGGTGGTGATTTCCCCTGGCGGTATTTCGGCCCAGGATCTGCCGGCCGGCGATGATTTTCGCGTCAATACCTACGGCGGCAGCTACCAATCGAGTCCGCTGGTGTCGTGGACCGGGGACGACAGTTTCGTAGTGGTGTGGCAGAGCCGGAATCAGGATGGGGACGGGTTGGGCGCTTTCGCGCGGCGGTATAACTCGTCCGGCGGTCCCCTCGGCGACGAGTTTCGAGTCCTGGAAGAGACGGTCGGCAGCCAGTCGGTTTCGGACATTGCCGCGACCCGCGACGGCGCCTTCCTGGTGGTGTGGTCGAGCCGCAGCGCACCGCTGGATGACGACGATGAGGTCGGCGGCCAGTTCTTCGACGCCGCCGGCGGCCGGGTCGGCGAGGCCTTCTACATTCCAAGCCAGGTCGTCGCCGACCAAAGTCGGGGGCGCGCCGTGGCCACCGGCGTGGGCGAGGCGTTCTACGCCGCCTGGGACGACGATCTCGCGGACTCCTCGCAGCGCGGTCTCCGCGGCCGGCGTTTTGATACCGCCGGAGCCGCCGTCGGCGGCTTTTTCGAAGTGAACACGTCGACGCTCTTCGCACAGCGCGTCGTCGACGTGGCGCAGGGTGCCAACGGCGAGGTCTTGATCGTCTGGTTGAGCGGCCACCTCGGACCGAGCACCTCGGCCGTCTTCGGCCGACGGTTCGACAACCGGGGCGTGCCGCTGACCGGCGAAATCCAACTCTCCGACGGCACCGGCTTGGTGCGCAATGCGGACCTGGCGGTGGATGACTCCGGCGATTTCGTCGTGGTCTGGACCGTCGGGCGCAACGCCTTCGGCCGGCGTTTTGACTCGACCGGCGCGGCCGAAGCCCCGTCGTTCCAGGTCGACCAGGCGACTCTGGCGTCGGTGGATAGGTTCGCGGTCGCCGGAGATGGGGAAGGGAATTTTGTCGTCGTGTGGGATGCGCTCTACGACGCCGATGGCGACGACCAGGGCATCGTCGCCCGGCGTTTCGACGCGAATGGAGAATCGGTCGGTCATGCCTTCGTGGTGAATACCTACACCACCGGCCGCCAACAGAACCCCGACGTCGCCAGCGATCGATTCGGAAACTTCGTCGTCTCCTGGGAGGGTCCTTTCGGCGGTTCCAATTCGTTCCGTCCGATCGCCCGCCGGTTCGCCACCAATCGGATCTCCGGCCAGGTCTTCATTGACGCCGACGGCGACGGCCTGCGTGGGCCGACGGAATCGCCGCTGGCGCTCACCCGGGTCAGCCTGCTCGACGCCGCCGAGACCGTGCTGCGGTCGGTGGAGACCCGGGCCGACGGCACCTATAGCTTCGGCGTCCTGCCGTCGGCGACCGACCTGACCGTCCGTTTCGAGCCCTCCGCGGACTGGGCCTTCACCGCCGCCGACGCCGGCGACGACGCGCTGGATAGCGACGCCGATCCGGCCACCGGTGAAGCGCCGGCGGTGCAGGTCGCCGCCGGCGAGATCGTCACGGGCGTCGACGCCGGCCTGCTGCCCGTGGGCGGCCTCCTCATCGACGGATTCGAGTCCGGTGACGCCGGCGCCTGGGACGAGACCTTCCCTTGACTCGGGCCTAAGGGGCGGCGACGTCCCACCTTGAGACATCGCCGCTCTCGAAGCCGTCGACGAAGAGCGTCGACCCGTCAACGTCGACGGCGTAGAGCTCGACGAGCGGAGTGGCCGGGTCCGTCCAGCCGCGGAAGAAGAGCTTGCCGGCGAGTTGGATCTCCCGTTCCACCGTATCCGACCCGCTGACGAGCGTCTGCGCGCCGCCCGTGAACGGCACAAACCAGAGCCTGTTGGCGGCGTCCTCAAAGGCGACGGCCTCGCCGTCGGTGGACAGAAGCAAGGCTCCGGCGGTCAGGTTGGTACCGGGCTCGCTCAGGATGGCGCCCGGTGTGCCGTCAAAGGCGATGCGGTAGATCACGGGGTCTTGGGGGGCCGAGTTGATTGAGTTCTGATCGACCCTCATCACCACCGAGTCGTCGGAGATGATCTGCTCGAAGACCTGCGCCGACGGGAAGCCCGAGGTGAGGGGGGTCACCGTCGAGCCATCGACGCTGAACAGGTCGGTGGACGACAGGATGAAGCTGGCGGCGCCGCGATTGAGGACGATGCCGTCGCCGCCTTGGACGAATTGGAACGACTGGGCGGTTCCGGCGAGGCCCTCCAAGAGATTGAGGGTAGTGCCCGTGTCGGTTTGGACGGCGAAGAGATCTCCCCCGGAGATAAAGGCGACGTGGGAGCCGTCGGGGTCGGTGGCGAAGGCCGGCGTCGCGCTGGCGCCCAGCGACGGCCCGAGCTGCACCGGGTCCGCCACGTCGGTGGGGGAGCCGTAGAGAAAGCGGTCGCCGCTGCCGCTCTCTTGGGCGAAGAACGTGACATAGCTGCCGTCGTCGGAGGCGTCGAGGGCCCGAACCGACTGAAGGCCGGGCGGAGCGAGGAGGAGGGTGTCGCCGCCGGCGATGGGGACGGAGGCGACTTGGGTGCCGAAGCCCGCCTGCTGGTTGGCGATAAAAGTGAGGCGCTGGCTATCGGAGCTGATCTCGAAGTTGGGCGGGCTATTGAAGCTGGCGAGAAAGTAGTCGACGGTATCCGGGGTGAGCCGGACGGCTTCGCCACCGGCAATCGGGATGCGGAAGAGCCGGGTGTCCGAACCGTCGGGCCCGGCGGCGATGACGTGCTGTCCGTCCGGGGTGATGTCGAAGTCTAAGTTGAAGGTTCGGGTCGGCGCGAGTCTCACCGCGGGCGTCGAACCGTCGACGGGGGAGCTCCATAGCTGACCGTCGACCCTAAAGACCACGAAATTCGACAGCGGGTCGACCCGGAAAGTTTCCACGTCCGAGGCTCCGGTGATGTCGGGATTGAGCACGACCGGCGTGCCGCCGGCGGTGGCGACGCTAAAGATCTCAGTCTGCCGAAAGGTTCGCTGGTCGGCGGTGTAGACCGCGTAAGCGCCGTCGGCGGTCACCGCGAAACTATTGACTTCACCGCCGATGACGCCCGTAAATGGGGCGCTCACTTTCTCCGGTATGCCGCCCGCCGCTTCGACTTGAAAGAGCTCGTTGACCGCCGCGGCGTCTTGGCCGGCGGCGTAGAGAACCGAGCTGGCCGTGGGGCCTGGGTAAACGCGGACCACTGACCCCTCGCCTTTATTGGATCCGGCGCCGGCGACGTCCAGATTGAGGCGGATAGACGGCCCGCCGCCCACGGGTACGGAGAAGGCTTCCACCAGACCGAAGTCCAGCTGGTCCGCGCGGTAGATCACCCGCGCCCCGTCGGCGGTGGCGAAGAAGTCGTCGCGGACTCCGTCCGGGCCGGCGGGGGCACCCGGCGTCAGCCGAGTCGCGCCGACGGCGAGGGTCGAGGTCGAGTAAAGGTCCGTCCTAAAGAGGCTTTCGTTGGCGCTGAAGATCAAGCGGTCGGGGTCCGGGCTCAAGGCATATCGCTGGATGCGGGTGCCCAAACCGGTGTCGGGACTGACTTTGAACGGCGGTCCGGTGAGCGGGGTGGCCCAGAGGCTCGTCGCCGGTGAAAGCGAGTCCAGCACGATGACCTTGGTCGCGTCGGCGGATAGTCCCCACTGCAGGAGCTGAAGGTTATTGGCCGAATCGCCGCCCATCTGGATCGGGGCTGAGCCGTCGAGGCCTTGGCTAAAGACCCGCCGGTCGGTCGACGCATAAATGAACCGAGACGAATCTGGGGCGAAGAGCATCGGGTTTTCCCACTGGGTCCAGAAACCCGCGGGTTGACTCGTCGGCAGCGAGGTCAGGTCGCCGCCGGCCACCGGCGCCTTGAATAGGAGAATGCCTTGGGCGTTGACGACAAAGACGAGCGTCTGACTGTCGGGGGTGATGGCGGCGTAGATCGTGTCTTCGAAGTCGTCGAGGAAGTCGGTGAAGGCCACCCGGTTGCCGCCCGTGACGGGGACCGTATAGAGCCGGGTCCGGTTGATGAAGTTGAAGTCCCCCCAGAAGGCCACCTGGGTGCCGTCGGCGCTGAGGTCGAAGCCGTCGAGGCCGTTGTCGCCGAAAGAGATCGGGTCGACGGCGCCGGTGAGATCGAGCGTCGGCCCGCCGGTCGCCGGAGACGCGAAGAGTCGCCGGATATTGCCTTCGCCGGGCAGGCTGCCCCGGTGGACCACCGTCAAGGAGTCGGGCGTCCACCGGGCGTCGCGGAGGAAATCGTGCTCCAGGTCGACCGGACCGTCGAGCAGGACTAGGTCGGTGCCGTCGAGGGCGACGGTGTAGATGCGGTCTTGGAAGAGCTCCGAGTTGCGGAGATCCGCCACTTCAAAGGCGACCTGTGTGCCGTCGGGGGACGGCCAGAAGCCGACGACGCCTTCCCGGTCCGCGAGCTCCGGACTGAGCTTGCGGACGCTTCCGTCCGAGGTGTCGATGCTCCACAGTTCTTTTTGTCCGAAGCGGCTGGTGTCGCCGGTGTAGAGGACGTAGCTTCCGCCGGCCACTGTCTGGACACCGTCCGCGGTCCCTCCGACGGCCTGGAGGGCGCTGAGCTGGACCGGAGCGATCTGGGCGCGTGCCCCGTCGGCGGAGGTGAATAGAGCCCCGAAGGCGATGGCGGACGCGGTACCGAAGCGGAGAAAGGTCCTGCAAACGGACGGCGGAATCTGAGGTCTCATCGGCGATAGTCCTTTCGATCAACAGCGTTCCAAGGCATGGCGTTGATGAGAAGCGCGTCTTCTCACACGGGCGTGAGGTCCGAGCCCCGATAGAGACGGGAGCGGTGCACGGATATTGGAGCAAGGACTTGAGTCCGAAGCCCCGGCTCCTGACGGGCGCGGGGCGTCAAGCCAGGGATTCGCGGTGGTGCCCCACCGCGAGGTGTCCCCGGACTCGAAGCCGTCGAAAAAGAGAAAGACCGAAGCCACCTCAACTACGTAGAGTTCCGCCAAAGGGTTACCGGGTTCGGCGGCGATGTGGATTAAATTCCGGTGAGTTCGCCATCCCGGAAGACGAGGGGCGCCGGCCGCAGCAGGAGGCGGGGGCCGCCTCCCGTCGGCGCAGCCCGTGGGCGGTCTCCTGATTGACGGATTCGAGTCCGGTGACGCCGGCGCTTGGGGCGCGATCTCCCCCAGACTCTTGCCTACGGAGCGGCGATGTCCCACCTTGAGGTGTCGCCGCTTTCAAAGCCATCGACGAAGAGCGTCGACCCTTCAATATCGACGGCGTAGAGCTCAACGAGTGGATTGGACGGGTCCGTCCAGCCGCGGAAGAAGAGCTTGTCGCCGAGACGTATTTCCCGTGGCACCGTTGACCGCCCGCTGACGAGCGTCTGCGCACCGTCCACAAACGGCACAAACCAGAGGCGCTCTTCCGCATCCTCGAAGACGACGGCCTCGCGGCTGGCGGCGAAGAGGGGGCGGAAACTAGAGAGATCCATGCCCGGTCGACTCAGGATAGTGCCGGGTGAGCCGTCGAAGGCGATGCGGTAGATCACGGGATCCTGGGCCAGGGAGTTGATCGAGTCTTGGTCGACCCTCATGACCACCGAGTCGTCAAAAATGACTTGTTCGAAGATTTGCGGATCAGGAAATGCTGAGGTGAGTGGTCTCAACGTGGAGCCATCGATGCTGAAGAGATCGGTGGTTGAGAGAACCGATCCGACGATGCCGCGGTTGAGCAGGATGTCCTCGCCGCCTCGAACGATCTGGAACGACTGTGCCGTTCCGGCGAAACCGTCCAGGAGATTGATGACGGTGCCGGTATCAGTCTGGCCGGCGAAAAGATCTCCATCGGCGATAAAGGCGATATGCGATCCGTCGGGGTCAACGGCGAACTTCGGGATTCTTGCGCCCATCGCCGGGCCGAACTGCATCGGTTCCGCGACGTCAGTGGGAGAGCCGTAGAGGAAATGGTCTGTGCTTGCCTGCTGTTGCGCGAAGAACATCACATAGCTGCCGTCTTCGGAGGTTTTGAAAGCCTTGATGACATCAGCACTGGGCGGGGCGAGCAGGAGGACGTCGCCGCCGTCGATGGGGA
>JBCDKB010000492.1:0-6454 GCA_038747035.1 Acidobacteriota bacterium
ATGCCTGGTAGTGCAAGGCTTGGGTCTCACGCGCGACGCAGGCGTACTTGCTGTACGTCGAGGAGCGCGGAAGACACAAAACGCTGCAATATTGGGTAGTTACGGTTTCGCAACAGTTTTCTCGTGGGACAACCGGGCTAGGCCCGGCGCCGAATCCGAGCGACGGCGAGGGTCACCAAGCCGCCCACCAGGACCCACAGGCCGACGCCGTCCAGGGTCGGGATATCGACGTCGAAGACGCCGGCGGTGACCACCAGCCGCTGATTGGCGGCGACGTTCCGGCGCACCTCAACGCGACCGTCCGGAAACTCGATGCGCAGCTCTTCGACGTCCTCCACGTCACCGAGGCCGAAGTAGACCTCCTGGGGCTGCTGGGACACATAGGTCGATCCGCCGAGCAGGGGCCGAGTCAGCAGCTGGCCGTGGGCGACCAGCGTCAGCCGGGCCCCGAGGCCGTGGCTATTGAGCGAGTCGACGTCGCGGATCGCCACCGTCAGGCTATTGCCGAGGCCTATGCTGTCGTTGCGATAGAGCCGCGCCTGGTCGGAGTTGTTGGCGATATAGATATCGACATCACCGTCCCGGTCATAGTCAAAACACACGACCCCGCGCCCTTGGCGGGTGTCATCGATACCCACCGCCACGGAGGTCTCGGTGAAGGTGCCGTCGCCGTTGGACAGGAAGAAGCGCGACGGATCCATCTGGAATTCGATCGCATTGACCATCGGGAAGCCGTTGACGTGGAACAGGTCGAGGTCGAGGTCATGGTCGAAATCGATGAAGCACCCCGCCCAGCCCCAGTAGCCTTCGCGCACGCCGGACTCGGTCGTCGCGTCCTCGAAGGTCCCGTCGCCGAGGTTGCGATAAAGACGGTTTCCCGTCACGCCCCAATTGCCCGCCGGCAGCTGATCCGGATCCCAAATACTCGAGACGAACCAGTCGAGGTCGCCGTCGCCGTCGTAGTCGCCGAAGGCTGAGCCCATACCGTTCTCGTCCGAGATGACCGGCGTGGTGACATTGTCGAAGGTGCCGTCGCCGCGGCCTTTGAAGATCTTGCTGGTGCCGAAGTCGCTGCTGTAGAGCAGGTCGGGGATACCGTCCTCGTCGTAGTCGAGGATCGTCGGCGCCAGGCTGTAGTCAAAGGTCTCGAAGCCGGTGATGCCGATGTCGGCGTCTTTGAGCTCGGTGAAGCCGGCGGCGCCGTCATTTCGCCAGATCCGCCCGTCCTCCGTCGAATTCATAGTGTTCCAGTGGCTAAAGGCGATGTCGACGTCGCCGTCAAGGTCGATATCGCCGAAGCCGGAGGAGAAGGTATTGCCTTCGACGAAGATATTCGACCACGCCGTGACCTCCTCGAAGGTGCCGTCGCCCAGGTTCTTAAAGAGCCGCGGACGGGTGCCCTCCAAGCCGCCGACCAGGAGGTCGAGCCAGCCGTCGCCGTCATAGTCGAAGAAACCGGGACCCGAGCCGAGCTCGCCCTGGATCGCCACGCCGGCCGCCGCCGCCACGTCCTCGAAGGTGCCGTCGCCGCGGTTGCGGTAGAGGGCGTTGGTGCCGATATCTGCGCTCACGGCGTAGAGGTCGAGCCAGCCGTCGCCGTCGTAGTCGCCGACGGTGACGCCGCCGGTCGCCATGCGCGCTTCTGAATTCAAGCCGTCGACGTAACCGTGCACCAGGCCGACCCCGGCTTCGAGGGTCACGTCGGTAAAAATCAACATCGGAGGTCCGCCGCCGCGGGCTTCGCCGCCGGCGAAGGGGTCGGAGCGATCCGCCAGCATTGGCGCGGCGCCCAAGAGAGCGAGGCCGAGGACCACTGAGGCCAAGAGCGATGCGGGGAGAGAGCAGGACCGTGAGAAGTCAGTCATCGTCGGGGGACGCCTCTTGAGGTGCCGATTTTGGGAAAGGGGACCGGGATATGGGGAGAGATGAGGTTCTTTAGGACAAGCGCCAACTCGAGCCTTTACCCGCAATCGGTGCCTGTCAAAAATTCTCAAAATTTTCTTTCGGCATTCAGAGTTGAGTGACGCGTGCCTCCAATGGGGGCGGCCAGGGTCTCTCAGGGACCGGTGCTGCCCAAATGTATTTGTCGTACGGCCACCGTACCCACCCCCTTTTATTCCCGTGATTCGGAAACGCTCGAAAGAGCCCGGAGGAAAGATGCGTAAACTGAAACTGTCGCTCTCCCTGTGTGTGCTACTCGCCGCCGGCGTGGCGCAAGCCCAGGAAGTCACGCAGTCTCGCGGCGTGGATGCCCAAGTCAACTACGCTGAGCTGACCAAGTTCGGCCCTTGGGATGATCGGAACTACCAGCTGACGGCCAAGGATCTCGAGATCTTACCCGCCCACGAACACACCCTGCACGACCCGGTGCCGGCCTTCTTCCGCGTAGAAATGCGCAAGTGGTGGAAGGAAAACAAGGACATGGAGCTGCGTTTCTATCCGCGCAGCGCGCTGCAGATCTTCAAGAAGAACTTCGGCGGCTACATGATCGAAGGCACCCTCTACCGCAAGGTGACCAAAGAGAACGGCCGATACCGCGTGATCATGGAAGAAGGCCTGGCCGAAGAAGACTTCCGCGCCGGCAAGATGTTCGCCGGTGAGGTCCGCGTGACGACGCCGGAAGGCGCCGCCGAGTCGTCGGTGAAGATCAGCCCGGTCGACCCCAACATCGTGGTCGCGGGCTCGAACGGCCCAGGTAGCAGCCAGATCATGCACTACTCGAGCGACGCCGGCGCCACCTGGACCCAGGCGGCGGCCCTACCCCTCGGCGGCACCTGCTGCGACCCGACCATCGACTTCAAAGATGACGGCAGCCTGGTCCACACCTCGACCCTCGGCAACTGCGGTTTCGGCGGCTGCGAGATCTGGACCTACCGCTCGAGCGACAACGGCCAGACCTGGAATGACCTCGAAGCCGACACCCCCGGCGATCCCCGTCGCGAAGTCTCGACCGACGGCGCCTCGGACAAAGAGTTCATCCACACCGACAAGTTCGCCACCTCGCCGCACATCAACAACGTCTACCTGACGTGGCACTCCGGCAACGTGATGCAGTTCGCCCGTTCCACCGACGACGGCGACAACTGGACCACCACCACCTTCGGCGCGGACCCGCGGGGCATCGGTAGTGACATCACCACCGACAAAAACGGCGTCGTCTACTACTTTTGGCCGTCGCTCGAAGGCGGCACGAGCTCGCGTGTCGTGCTGAAGCGCTCCAACGACGGCGGCGCCACCTTCCCGGCGGGCGTGACCACCGTGGCCAACCTCGAAGACGAATTCGACTTCGCCATTCCGATCATGGAAACCCGCCGCGTGTTCATTTACGTCGCCGCCGACGTCGACTACACCGACGGTCCGTTCGCGAACAGCATCTACGCCTCGTGGACCGACGCGACGGGTCCGGAGCAGGGCGCCGCCGCCAACAACCACGCGCGCATCCAGGTCGCCTACTCCCGCGACGGCGGCGACACGTGGAACACCTCCACGCCGCACAGCACCGCCGACCAGGACGACGTGGATCGCTTTCACCAGTGGCTCGCCGTCGACGAGTCCGGCAACGTGCACGTGGTGTACTACGACACCCGCCTCGATCCGAACCGCCAAAACCTCGACTTCTACCACACGGTGTCCACCGACGGCGCCGTCACCTGGTCGGACCCGGAGCGTTTGACCAGCGTCTCCTCCGGCAACCCGGCTGACGGTTTCGAGTGGGGCGACTACAACGGCCTCGACGTCGTCATGGGCCAGGCGATCGCCGTCTTCACCGACAACCGCTCCGAGACCGGCGGCGGCGGTGACTCCCTCGACATCTACGCCATCGGCAAGGAAGTCGAAGGCGGAGTCTCGCCCGAGATCTTCTCGGACGGCTTCGAGAGCGGCGATACGGCTCCTTGGGACATCACCAACTCGGGCAACTGATCGCCCCGCTGATCGCTCCGGCCTGACGTCAACCGTAGGCTGGGGATCCGAAACGCTGGCGCCTCACGGCGCCGGCGTTTTTTCGTTCATGGCCCCGGGGCCAGGCCCCGGGTCGTCCATCTCGTCGTGTCTTCGAAGTGCCCGAGGGCCGGACGCCGCGGCCTTGACTTAGCCGGCGCCCAGCGTTCTGAAGCTCGTAAAACTGGTCGAGGCTTGGGTGCCCGAGACCGTCGGAGATTTCGCGGAAGATGGACCGAGGCAGAAAGCCGCGACGAGCACCGCCGCGGCAAAGGTGCAGGCCAAGGTCAGCAGCCACGGAGCGAGGCGTCGGACGGTGGCCGTTCTGAAACAAGCAGGCATCAGTGGGGCTCCAGGTCAGAGAAGTCCGTTCACTGACCCAGGCGCGAATGGCGCTCCTTTTGGATCAGCCGCGGACGTCTCCACGTCCGGACGCGCCCGCCCCGCGCCCGTCGCCCCCTACTCGAGTCGGAAATTCACCGTCAGGTTGTAGTAGACGCTGACCGGCTCCCCCCTGAGCTTCGCCGGCTTAAATGTCCACTCCTGGACGGCGAGCATCGCCTCCTCTGTCAAGCAAAGCGGCATGCTCTTGAGCGGCCGCACGGAGTGCACCTTGCCCTCCGTATCGATGACCGCCTGGATGATCACCTGCCCCTGGAGGCGCGCGAGCCGCGCAAGATTGGCGTACTGGGGGGCCGACGTCGACAGCTTCACCGGCTTGGTGACCTCATCTTCGCCGATTCCCCCCAACTCGCGGATCTTATCGACGGTGGTCTCCGCCACCCGGGACGACAGCTTGTGCTCCTCCGGGGCTGAACGGGGGTCCCAGCGCAAGTCCTCGTAGCGCTTGGACGTGCACGTAATCTCCCGCGCCCATTCCGCCTCGGCCCCCTCGGGCTCCCGGTCGAGGTACTCGAAAAGGAGCTGGCGGATCTGGCCTTCATACTCGACGCGCCGGTGGTAGACGAGGAGCCCCGTCAACACATCGGCGAGCGCGATTCGCGTTCCGGGCTGGTTCGGCACGAGCTCGATGGAGCGACGGAGCGCCTTTTCGGCCCGCTCGAGATTCTCGAGCGACTTCATCGACGCCGCCACCTGCGGCCATCCCCGGTTGAGCTTCTTCAAGTCGCCGACAATCGCCAGACCGAGCTCCCGGTAGCCCGCCGACTCGAGGGCTCCCCCCGGATCTGCGTCGACCAGCCGCTGCGCCGCCTTCTCCGCTTTGGAGTAATCCTTCGACCGGTTCTTGGCGATGGCCACCACCAGGTCGCACATATTCTTGTTCTTGCCGGAAAGCGATCGCGCTTTGGTGCAGCGCTTGGCCGCCGCCTTGAACTTTCCGGACTTCAGCAGCTCCATAGCCTCGAGCGCGGCGCCGGTCGGCGGCGTGTCATCGGCGTGTGCCGGTTCGACGCCGCCCGGCATCATCATCGCCAAAGCAACGGTGGCCGCTAGAACAAGAAGAGTCCTGCGCCGGGGGGGTCGGCGGGTTCCACGGGAATCAAAGATAGGTTGGGTCGCCATCGGCGTTCTCCTTCGGTTCTCTCCAGAAAATACGGGTCTCTGCACCCGTTAAGGCGAAATTCACCTCGAATTCGAATCATATGACCAGAGGGCGCGGCGCCGGCGCCCGGATGGCGTCGGCGATGGGTAGGATCAGGGGCCATGGATAAATCGCCGGCCTACCACCTCGATCCGTACCTCACCTCCCTCGATGTCGAGGTCTTGAGCCTCCACGAGCTCGACGACGTCGATCCCCCGGTTCCCCTTCGATACGCGCTGCTCTCGGACACCGTCTGCTATCCCGAAGGCGGCGGCCAGCCGGCCGACCGGGGCGAGCTCGGCGGGGCGCGGATCGTCGACGTCCAGAAGGGCCCGGACGGTTTGCGGCACTTTTTCGAAGGCGAGCTTGATCTCGGACCTGCGACGCTCCAGCTCGACTGGGGACGCCGGTTCGATCATATGCAGCAGCACACCGCCCAGCACCTGCTCACCGCCGTCGCCGCCGACCGTTTCGGCTGGCCCACGACGTCTTTTCATTTGAACCCGGAGGTGTGCGACATCGAGGTCGACGCCCACGGTCTCACGAACAAAGATCTCCGCGAGCTGGAGGAGGCCGTGGCCCGCGAGATCCTCGCCGACCGGCCGATTCGCAGCCGGTCGGTGGAGCCGGCGCAGCTCGAAAGCCTCAACGTCCGCAGCCGCGGGCTCCCGGAAGGCCACCGCGGCGCCGTGCGGCTGATCGACATCGACGGCGTCGACTTGGCGGCGTGCGGCGGCACCCATCTAAGCTCCACCGCCGAAGTGGGCGCCCTCGCCCTGCTCGGCGTCGAGTCCATGCGCGGCGGTCTGCGTCTGCGCTGGGTCGCCGGCGACCGCGTCCGACGGCGCCTCACCGCCCACGAAAGCCGCAACGCCGAGCTCCGGTCGCTGCTCGGAGCCGCTGACCGAGATTTGGCGGCGACGGTCGAAGGCAAGCTCCAGCAGCTCAAACAGCAGAACCGCGAGCAGCGCC
>JBCDKB010000493.1:0-6452 GCA_038747035.1 Acidobacteriota bacterium
CAGCCCCAATCGGGAAAGGCGTAGCGGGCGAAGTGGGTCAAACCATTGGCGGAGAGCCCGCCGATGGGCACCGCTGCGGAGCGTACGCGGGTAGACTTCAGGTTCGGCGCACGTTCGAAGATTTCTACAACCGTTGGTGGGCGGGCTTCGAAGCACAGACCATGATGATTGGATCCTCGTCACATGTCGTTATCGTGGGAGCGGGACCGGGCGGTTTAGGGGCTGCCATGCTGGCCGCCAGCGCCGGTGTCCGCGTCACCCTCCTTGAAACACGCCAGCAGGTCGGCGGCCGCACGTCGTCGCTGGAGCTCGACGGCTATACATTCGACCTCGGCCCGACCTTCTTTCTCTATCCGGAGGCCCTCAGATCGCTCTTCCGCATGTGCGGACTGTCGCTCGACGAGTCCATCGAGCTTCAGCGGATCGAGCCCCATTATCGGCTGATTTTTGGCGGCGAGACGTCCCTCGACGTGACGCCCGACCCGGACGAGATGGTCCGCCGGATCGCTAAAATCTCTCCGGAGGACGCCAAGTCCTTCAAGCGATATCTGAAGGACAATCGGCGCAAGCTGCTGAAGGCGACTCCGATCCTCCAGCAGCCTTTCGCCAGCGCACGCGACGTGCTGAGGCTTCCGCTGTGGGACCTGGTCACCGTCATGCGCCCTTGGGCGAGCGTCGATTCGGACCTGCGCAACTACTTTGAAGATCCGCGCATCCGCCTCGCCTTTTCTTTCCAGAGCAAGTACCTCGGCATGTCGCCTTTCAAGTGCCCGAGTCTCTTCACCATTCTCTCGTTCATGGAGTACGAATACGGCATCTACCACCCGCGGGGTGGCTGCGGGGCCTTGTCGCAAAGGATGGCGGACCTCGCCGTCGAGATGGGCGTCGACCTAAGGCTGGGCACGACCGTCACCGGCCTCGACTTCGACGGCCGCCGCGTCAAGGGCGTCCAGACCGACCGCGGCTCTATGAGCTGCGACGCGCTGATCATGAACGCCGACTTCGCGCACGCCATGCGGCGCCTGGTGCCCAATCACCTGCGTCGGCGTTGGAGCGACAAGCGCCTGGATCGGAAGAAATACTCGTGCTCGACCTTCATGATGTACCTCGGGCTGGACGGCGAGGTCGACCTGCCGCACCACTCGATTCATCTGGCCGAGGACTACCGGCAGAATCTGGACGATATCGAGAATGGGATGCGCCTCTCCGAGGATCCCTCCTTCTACATCTGTAATCCGACGATCACCGACAAAACGATGGCGCCGCCGGGCAAGACGGCCCTCTACGTTCTGGTGCCCGTGCCGCACCGCACCGGCACCATCGATTGGCGGCGGGACCTCCAGCCGTTCCGCGCCAAGATGCTGCGCAAGCTCGAAGCGATCGGGATCGAGCGGATCGAAGAGCGCCTGGAGGTCGAGAAGATCATCACGCCCTCGACGTGGGAGGAGGACCTCAACATCCACCTCGGGTCGACCTTCAGCCTCGCCCATACCGTGAGCCAGCTCCTGCACCTGCGTCCGCAGAACCGCTTCGAAGAGCTGGACGGCGTCTTCCTTGTCGGCGGCGCGACCCATCCGGGGAGCGGGCTGCCGGTGATCTACGAGTCGGCGAAGATCACCACGAAGCTGCTCGCCGAGGATCTCGGCGTCGATGCGGGCTGGAACCCCGCGGCCGAGCAGGGGCCGAGACCGCTCTTCCAGAAAGCGAGCGGCGGCTGAGTCCCGCCCCCGTCATGGCGACGGCACGAGCCACGGCACGGTCGGATGCGGCACCGTCGGGTGCGGCGAGCGGGGGCGCCGGCGGCGACGCCGTACGCAGGGCCCGCGAGGCCGGCGCCACCTGGAGCCGGTGGCCCGTGGCGCAGCGGCTCGGCGTGATCCGACGCCTCCGCCGTCGCCTCGCCGAGCGGCCGCTCGATCTGGCCGCAACGGCGACGCTGCCGTGGCGTTCGTGCACTGCCGAAACGCTCACCGCGGAGGTCTTGCCGCTGCTCGACGCCTGCCGATTCCTCGAAAAGCGCGCCCGCTCTCTGCTTGCCCCTCGGCGGCCGGGGCTGCGCGGGCGGCCGGCCTGGCTCTTCGGCAGTCACCTTGAAATTCGACGAGAGCCGCTCGGCGTCGTGCTGGTGATCGGACCGTCGAATTACCCGATTCTCCTCGCCGGCGTCCAGCTCCTCCAGGCCCTGGTCGCCGGCAATGCCGTGGTGGTGAAGCCGGGACGCGACGGCTTCGGCGCCATGCGCCTGCTGGGCGAGGTGCTCTCGGACTGCGGTTTACCGGAAGGCGCGGTGCAGGTTTTGCCCGAAGAGATCGAAGGCGCCGTCTCCGCCCTCGCGGAGGGTGTCGACAAAGTCGTGCTCACCGGCTCCCACTCGACCGGCCGCACCGTGATGCGGACGCTGGCAGAGACGGCGACACCGGCGGTGATGGAGCTTTCGGGCTGCGACGCCGTGGTCGTCCGCGCCGACGCGGACGAGGCCATGGCGGCCGACGCCGTCGCCTTCGGCATGGGCCTCAACGGGGGCTTCACCTGCATCGCCCCGCGGCGCCTGCTGGTCGATCGGTCGGTGGCCGAGGATTTCGTCACCGAGCTCAGCCGGCGGCTGGCTGGACGGGCCTCGATCGAGCTCCCGGCGGAGACGGCTGCGGCGCTCGCCCGCGAGGTCGAGGCCGTCCTGAGCCGGGGCGGGCGCCTGCTCGTCGGGGGCGTGGACCCCGTGAAGCCGCTGCTGCTCGCCGGCGTCTCCGAGCGCGACATGCTTCGCATCGCCGACATTCCGGCGCCCTGTGCCGCGATCTTCGAGGTGTCGGGCGACGACGAAGCCCTGGCCCGCATCTCGGGCGGGCGCTTCCGGCTCGGCGCGTCGATCTTCGGCGAGAAGAACGCCTCGCTCGCCCTGGCGCGGCGCGTCGATTCTGGCGTCGTCGTGGTGAACGACGTGATCGTGCCGACGGCCGACCCCCGTGCCCCGTTCGGCGGCCGCGGGGCGAGCGGCTTCGGCGTCACCCGCGGCGCCGAGGGACTGCTTGAGATGACGGTGACCAAGACGCTGGTCCATCGCTCGGGCCGGCTGCGTCCGCACTATGATCCGGTCGGCGACGCGGATACGCCACTTTTCGAGTCTTTCATCCAGCTCTGCCACGGGCCCCGCGCGCTCCGCCTGGGTGCGCTGGGGCGACTGATGAAGGCGGGCCGCGAGAAAACGCGGGCGGGCGCGACATGAGCCGACGCGCACCCGAAGTCCCGGAGGTCGTCGAACGCTACTCGCCCCACATGGCGAAGTACTTCGAGTCGTGGCTGCGCGGCTACTTCGCTAAGAATTTCGACGCCGTGCGCCTGTGCAGGGGAAGCGAGCTGCCCGAGGAGCTGGCGCCGGCGCTGGGGGATCGGGGCGACCCGGTGCTGGTTTATTCCAACCACCCTTCGTGGTGGGACCCGATTCATTTCATCTTGCTCGCCCGCCTGGCCATGCCCGGGCGACGCATGTTCGGGCCCTTCGACGCCGAGGCGCTCAAGCAATACGGCTTCTTCCAGCGCATCGGCGGCTTCGGCATCGACGCCGGCACGCGCCGCGGCGCGGCCGAGTTCTTGAGGACCAGCCGCGGCATCTTGGCGACACCCGGGACGACGCTGTGGGTCACGGCCCAGGGCGAGTTTAGTGACGTGAGGAAACGCCCCGTGCAGCTGCGGCCGGGCCTCGCCCACCTGGTGCGCCGCCTGGACCGGGGCTACGTCATACCGCTGGCGGTTGAGTACCCGTTTTGGGATGAGCGGCGTCCGCAGGCGCTCTCCCGGTTCGGCGCGCCGATCCGGCTCGACGGCGCGGCGCGGGCCGACACCGTCGAAAGCTGGAACGCGCGCCTCGAGGCTGCCCTCGAGCAGACCCTGGACCGGCTCGCCGATGCGGCCCAAAGCCGCGATCCGGATCGCTTCCGGACGCTGGTGCTCGGCCGCACCGGCGTCGGCGGCGTCTATGACGCCTGGCGCCGTATCAAGGCCCGCGTTCGCGGCGAATCCTTCGACGCCAGCCACATGGGGGAGCGCCGGTGACGCGATCCGCCGAGGTCCGGCCGCACGCGATGGAGAAGGGGCGCCGATGACCGGATGGTCTCTGCTCGACGGGTTCGCCGTCGCTTCCCTCGTCTTGGCGGCGATCCCCTTCGGCCTGTCGCTCTTCAACGTGCTGCTCTACCGGGCGCCTCCTTCGGTGCCCGGGACGTTGGCTGATTCACCGTCAGCAGCGGATCCCGGAACCGGGGCGGAGCCGCAGAACCCGGCGCCGGACGTCTCGATCCTGATTCCGGCGCGGGACGAAGAAGGAGTGATCGAGGGGGCGGTCCGCGCCGCGCTGGCGAGCCGCCCGTGCCGGGTTGAAGTCCTGGTCATGGACGATGGTTCGAGCGACGCCACTGCCGAGATCGTCGGGCGTATCGCGAAGGAGGATCGCCGGCTGCGGCTCCTCGAGGCGCCGCCCCTACCCGCCGGTTGGGCCGGCAAGCAGCACGCCTGCTACGCCCTCGCCCGGCAGGCCGCTGCGCCGCTCCTTATCTTCGTTGACGCCGATGTCGAGCTGGGCCCCGACGCCGTCGCCCGCATCAAGCGGTTCATCGACGTCCGCGACGTCGACCTGGCCAGCGGATTTCCCCGCCAGATCACCGGCAGCTTCGGCGAGAAGCTGATCATCCCGCTGATTCACTTCGTCTTACTCGGCTACCTGCCCCTGCTCGGAATGCGGCTCTCGAACAGCCCGGGCTTTGCGGCCGGCTGCGGCCAGCTGATGGCCGTCCGCCGTCGGGCCTATCGGGACCTGGACGGCCACGCTGCGATCAAGACCAGCTTCCACGACGGCATCCAGCTTCCGCGCGCCTTCCGTCGCTCCGGCCGGCGCACGGACCTTTTCGACGCCACCGGCCTGGCGGTTTGCCGCATGTATGACAACGCCCGTGACGTCGTTCTCGGCCTGGCCAAGAACGCCCACGAGGGCATGGCCGGGAAAGTCGCGATCTGGGTGTGGAGCGTCCTGCTGCTGGGCGGAGCCGTCCTGCCGTGGCTGATCGCCGCGGCGAGCGCCGGAGCGCCGAGCTCCCTCGCCTTCGGCGCGTCCATGGCCGCCGTCGGCCTCGGGCTCATGAACCGTCTGATCCTTTCCCTGCGCTTTAGGCAATCGTTGATTTCGGCCGTCCTGCATCCCCTGGGCATCGCCGGCCTGGTGGCGATCCAGTGGTACGCCAGGTGGCGTCGCGCCTCCGGACGCACCGTGACTTGGAAGAATCGTGGCGCCGTCGAGACGTGAACGGACGCCGAGGGGCGGTGCGGAGCCTTCCGTCCGGATCCGCGGCGCGATCAAGGCGTACGGCGATCGCCGCGCCTTGGACGGCCTCGATCTCGAGCTCCGCGCCGGCGAATGGACTGGGCTGATCGGCCCGAACGGCGCCGGTAAAACGACCTGCATGATGGCCATTGCGGGCCTGGTCCCGCTCGACGCCGGCGAGGTCGAGGTCGAAGGCCGCAACCTGCGCGGCCCGCGGGCGAAGGCCGTCGGCTGGGTACCCCAGGACCTCGCCCTCTACACCCAGCTGAGCGGCCTCGAAAATCTCCGCACCTTCGGCACGTTCCACGGGGTGCGCGGAGCGCAGCGGCGGCGGCGCATCGAGTGGGCGCTGGAGTGGACCGGGCTCGCCGCCCGCGCCAAGGACCGCGTCGCCACCTATTCGGGCGGCATGCAAAGGCGGCTGAATATCGCCTGCGCCGTCTTGCATCGCCCGCGCACCCTGCTGCTCGACGAGCCGACGGTGGGGGTCGACCCCCAAGCCCGGGAGCGGATTTTCTCCATGCTCGGCCAGCTGAAGGACGACGGCGTGGCCCTGCTGCATAGCTCCCACGAGCTCGGCGACATCGAATCTAGCTGTGACCGCCTCATCATCCTGGACCGCGGCCGGGAGCTGGCGTCGGGCACCGTGTCGGAAATCATCAGGTCCACCGTCGGCGAGGGCGCCCGACTCAAGCTCCAGCTCACCGGCGTCGGCGGGCTGGACGCCATCGAGTCGGCCCTGGCGACGTCGGCGCCCGGCCTCCGGCGCGGCGCCGGCGGGCACTTCGAAGCCGATCTCGACAACGTGGTGACCGACCTGCCGGCGCTGCTCAGCGGCGTCAGCGACGCCGGCGCCGAGATCTCAGGCCTCGACCTGCGGACGCCCGGCCTGCAGGACGTCTTTCTCCAGCTGACCGGCCGGGGCTTGCGCGAGTGACCGGCGTCGACCCGGGCCTGGGTATGGTCGGCACCGTCCTGCGGGTGAGCTGGCTCACCCTGGCGCGGGACCGGGTCGCCCTCGGCCTCACTTTCGTGCTGCCCATCGTTTTCTTCACCATCTTCGCCTCGGTCTTTTCCGCCATGGACCCCGATGGCCTGCGGCCGGTGCAGGTGACCCTCGTCGCCGGCGGCGGCTTCGCCG
>JBCDKB010000494.1:0-6450 GCA_038747035.1 Acidobacteriota bacterium
CACGTCCTACGGCTATGAAGTCGGCCAGCAGCTCACCGGCGAGAGCGGCGGCACCCGCACCGTGCTGCACTTGGTGGAGCTGACGGAGCCGGCTTCACCCGTGCCTACCCGGTTTGATTACGACGAGCTCTCTCTCAGCACCGGCGGCGGCTCGCCGCGGACCGTGGTGACCGATCGTCGCGGGGAAACGACCACCTACGATTTCAACCGCTTCGGCGGCGTCGAGCGGATGGAGGATCCGCTGGGCCACGTGTCGCTGACGGAGTGGATCCCTGGCGATGTGCTGATCGCCCGGAGCCGTAACGCCAGGGGCATCTGGACAGAGTACGAGTACGACGCCCACGGCAACGTGCTCTCCGAGACGGTGGGACCGCCGGGCGACCGGTTCGTCTCGACGATGACCTACGCCGGGCCCGGGGATTTCGAGCGGCCCTACATCAAGAACCGCATGGAGACGAAGGTCGACCGTGACGGCGACCTGACGACCTTGACCTACGACTCGCGCGGAAATCTGCTCAGCGAGACCACGGACCTTGGGCGGGATCCGCAGGGTCAGAACCTCGGAAGCCTGACCGTCTCCCACACTTACGACGAGCTGGGCGACCGCCGCACGATGACCGACGGGCGGGGTTTCACGACCGAGTACCGCTTCGACGATTACGGCTATCCCAGGCTCATCATCGATCCGCTGGGCCACACGACCCAGCTCGAGCACGACATCCGCGGCCGCACGATCCGCACGGTCGACGGCGAGCAGAACGAGACGCTGCTGGCCTACGACGGCCTCGACCGCCTGACCTTCCAGCAATTCGCGACCGGCGACTTTGAAGCGACGGACTATGACGATGCGGGCCTCCGTCGACTCCGCACCGACGCGAGCGGCCGGGTCACCGTCACCACCTTCGATCGCGAAGGCCGTATCGCCCGCCTCGACAACGCCGCGGGCGGCTCGCGCGTCTTCGGCTACAGCGCCGAGGGCGACAAGATTCTAGAAAGCCTGTGGTTCGACGCCGCGACGCCCCGCCACGATATCGAGTACCGCTACGACGCCGCCGGGCGCCTCGAGCGGCGCATTGAGCCCCTCGGCCGGGTCACGGTCTACGAGCACGACGCCGTCGGCAACGTGGTCTCCGAGACGCTCCTCGACACGAATGACCCAGACTTCGAGCCCCGGGTCATGACGTGGCCAAACTACGACGCGCTCAACCGTCCGCTCGCCGAGGAAAAACGCCTCGTCGATCCGCTGACCGGCTTGGAACGCACGTTGACCACGACCTTCACGTGGAGCGGTGAGGGGCAGAAGGTTGCAGAGACCGATCCGCTCGGCCGCACCACGCGCTGGGTCTACGACGGGCTCGATCGGCTGCTCCAGCTCGCGGAGGGTGAGACGACCCAGCACGCCGCCCTCCGCGTCACGCGGAAGATCTACGACGGCAACGGCAACCTAGTCGAGGAGACGCTCGAGAACCCGCTCGGCGCCGGCGATCAGACGAGGCGCTTCGTCTATGACGCCGCCGGACGCTTGACCTCGGAGGTCGACGCCGAGGGGCACGCCGCCTTCTACAAGTATGACCGCGCCTCCAACGTGATCCGGGAAATCGACCGCCGAGGGACGGTCGTCGAGCACGACTACGACGTGCGCAATCGCCGCGTCCTCACCCGGCTCCGGCTTTCCCGAGGGCGGGACGAAGCCGTCTGGGCCGAGACGAGCTACTCCTACGATCCGGTCAGCAATCCGGTGCGCGAGCGACAGGCCAACGGCAACGTCGTCGTCACGACCTTCGACGGCTTGGACCGCGTCACCGAGATCAGGGATTCGGTCGGCGCCGTCGCCTCCCTCCGCTACGACGCGCGATCGAATCGAATTTCCCAGACCGACGGCGAGGGCCACGAGAGCCGGGTCTATTTCGATGCCCTCGACCGCCCCATCCGGATGGAGCTGCCCGAGGACCGCGTGGTCGAGCGATCCTTCGACGTCGCCGGAAACACCCTCACCGAAAAGAACCCCCGCGGCTTCGCCTCGACGTACCGCTACGACACGCTGGAACGCTTGCGCCAAGTGATTGACCCTCCGGTCGCCCCGGCGACCGACGGCTACCGGCTCACCGCAACCTACGACGACGTCGGCAACGTGGTGGCCGTCATGAACCGTCGCGGCTTCACAACCGACCTCACCTACGACGCGCTGAACCGGCCGGTGCGACGGCTGGCGCCGGAGATCAACGGCGAGCGCTACGAGATGACGACCTCATGGGACGCGGCCGACAACATGCTTTCGAGCATCGACCCGCGGGGCATCTCAACCGAGCTGACCTACGACCTCGAGAACCGCCGCCGAACCACTACCAGGGCCGAGCTGCTGCTGGAGACACTTGAATACGACGCCGCGGGGAGCGTGCGCTTCGTCACCGATGCGCGGGGCCACACCACCGGCTTTGAATACGACGAGCGCGGCCAGGTGCTCACGCTGAACCAGCCGGAGGCTGCGACCACGCGGCATACCTACGACCTCGTGGGCAATCGGGTGCGCACCGTCGACCCCGAGCTGCGGCAGCTCCAGTGGACGCACGACCTGCGCAACCGCATGGCGAGCGAGCGGATCGAGGTCGAAGCGGACCGCTTCGCCACGACCTTCTACGAGCACGACCTGCGAAATCTGCGGACCGCGGTGGTCCGGCCCAAGGGCGAAGCCCATCGGCAAGAGTGGCGCTACGACGGCGCCGGTCGCCTTGCGTCCGTCCAGATGCCCGACGGCGGTGTCACCGTCTATCGCTACGACCCGGGCGGCAATTTGATCGAGCAAACTGACGCCGAGGCGTGCATCACCCGGTTCGCCTACGACGCCCTCGACCGCCGCTCGCAGCTCACCTATCCAGACGGAGCCGTGAAGCGCTGGACCTTCGACGAGAGCAGCAACACGGCCACTCGCACCGATCCTTCCGGGCGCACAACGCACTTCGCCTACGACGCGCTGGACCGCGAGATCTCGCGGGATCTCCCGCTCCGCGCCGACGCCGCGCTCGCCGATCAGCTTGACCGCATCGACTGGGCTTGGGATCGCAATAACAACCTGCTCCAGGTCGACGAGGCCTACACCGCGAGCGGCCTCCACAGCACCACGCGCACCTACGATGCCTTCGACCGCCCCGAAACCGTCACCGACCGGTTCGGCCGCGAGATCGTCTACCAATACGACGCCGTCGGCAATCGCACCGGCCTGACGGCCCCGAACCAGTCCACGCAATACACCTACGACGCGTTGAACCGGCTCGAAGCCGTCACCAATGGCGCCGGCGTCACCACTTACGAGTACCACCGCAACAGCACGCTGGACCGGGTGGCTTACCCCAACGGCACCACAGCGAGCTACAGCTACGACACCGCCAATCGGCTCGAGCAGATCACCCACTTCCAGGGCTCGGCCGAGATTTCGCGCTACGCCTACCGCTACGACGACCACAGCAATCGAGTCCGCCAGGAAGAATTCCAGCTCGGTCACGGGACTGAGGTCACCACATACGACTTCGATCTGAATGACCGGCTAGAGCTGGTGGTCTACCCGGAGAAGACCGTCACCTACGGCTACGACCAGGTCGGTAACCGGGTCACCGAGACGATCCAGCCCGCCGCCGGCGGATCGCCGGAAACCAAGAGCTACGCCTACGACGTCCGCCATCGCCTCGAGACCATCACCCACGCCCTCGAGCCGAACGAAGACGTCACCTACGGCTACGACCCGAACGGCAACCAGGTCCAGAAGACGAAGAACGGCCTCACGGTTGACTACGTCTTTGACGCTCTGGATCGGCTGACCCGCATTGAAGAAGAGGGCCTGCCGCAGGGCATTTATACTTTCGACTACCAGGGCCTTAGAGTCCAGAAGCAGGCCAAGGGGCGCCAGGTCCAATATCTCTACGACGACCAGAGCGTGCTCCAGCGGCATGACTCCGTCGACGGTCAAATCAGCTATGACTACGGCCCTGACCGGCTGCTGAGTGTCGATCACCCGAGCGCGGGCCGCTCTTTCTACCTCTTCGACGCCATGGGCAGCGTCGTCGGGCTGACGACACCCAGCGGAAGCGTTAGCGCGCAATACAGCTATGACGCCTTTGGCAGCTACCGGCGACAAACCGAGACCGAGGGCAACGTCTTCGGGTATACCGGCCACGAGACCGATGGCGAGTCAGGCCTCATCTATGCCAGGGCCCGTTTTTATGACCCAGATGTTGGTCTCTTTCTCAGCGAAGATCCGGCCCAGGACGATTACCTAAATCCGCCGAGCCTGCACAAATACGCCTACGCCTTCCAGAACCCCACGGTTTACACCGACCCGACGGGTGAGGTGGAGTTCTTCAGGAAGAATGTCGTCGGCTTCTTCAAACGCGGCGGCGTTGACAACGCGGCCGAGGCCGCCGTCGGCATCGAGGAGGAGTACGGCAAAGCCGCTGGCCTCGTCTCCGCGGGCGTTCTGGGAGTGCTCGGCGCCGGCGCCGAGATGATGGCCGGAATCGGTGAAGTGGCGAACGTCGCGATCAACGTGGCGGTCGTGACCGTCGCGCCGACATCCTCCCTTGGTCAGCAAGCCGCCGACGAGCTCGACGCGGCGATCTTGGCAACCGAGCAAGCCGCTCGCGGTCTCTATCAGGCAGCGACCTGGGCGATCGAAAACCCCAGCGAAGCCGGCGCTATAGCGGTTGAAGCCGCTAAGGAACTGGGCGGCAACCTGGCAGGTGGTGACGTACGGACCGTCACAAAGACCGTCGCCTTCGTCGCAGAGATGGCGGCCGGCGGCCGAGGTGGGCTCTCCGGCGTCCGCAAGCTCAAAGATGCTGCTGAGGCGGGCGCCAAGCGTTCCACCCAGAGGGCAGTGCGAACGAGTAGCCGGATGCCGGAGAAACCGAAGCCACAGAGCCGTGGCCAAGCACAACCCGCGCAATACTGTTTCGCGGCGGGAACGCCGGTCGCTGCCGCCGAAGGCTTGGTGCCCATCGAGACCGTCGAGGAAGGAGACCTAGTCTGGGCGCGGAATGACAAGACCGGCGAGGTTCAGCTCCGTCGGGTGGCGCAAACCTTCGTGACGCCTGGGAAGCGGATCTGGGAAGTCGAGATCGAGTCCGCCGATGGTGAGATCGAGACGATCAGCACAACGGCTGAGCATCCGTTCTATGTGGTGGGGCTCAAGTGGGTCCCCGCGGCTCGGCTTGAGCCTGGCGACCCGCTGATTGGCTTGAACGGTGAGACCGGCCTCACAGTCCGGCAGGTGCGCGGTTCGCCGCGGTATGAGACGGTCTATAACTTTGAGGTAGAGGTCGATCACACTTACTTCGTTGGCGAGAGCCTTGTTTGGGTGCATAATCTGTGCAGCGAAGGCAGGGTCCGTCTTTCCCTACTAAAGAGGCGCCAAAGACAACGACAGAAGGGAATCCACGTCCCGTTCGACAACGAGGGCTTCCAGACACACCTCATTAAGTCGAGAGCCGCATTAACAAGGAAATTCCGGCCTGCTACTCATCATCAGTCGAATTTCATTAATGGCCGACTAACGATCATGAAGAAAAATGACCGATTCGTACAGCTTCTGAACAGTACTCTCGGTTCTACCGGGAAGCCGATGAACCCTTCACGAGCCGGATTCTTAGATGTCGTCGCCCACGGTAGTCCTGAAGAGATCGCTTTCGACATCCACCGCCAAGCCCCAAAGGTAAACCATAGGGTGCTTGCCTCTTACCTCCGTTCGAAGGATGAATTTCGTGGCCAAAAAATACGCCTGATCTCTTGTTCGACCGGCCAAGGCTGTGACAGCTTTGCACAGCGGCTTGCGGATAAGCTGAAGGTCGAAGTCCAGGGTCCATCAGAACTTGTATGGGCATCTGGAGAGATGCCGATGTTTGTTGCTGGTCAGAAAGGTGGGCGGCCCGCAGGATTTGGCGAATGGAAGTTCTTCAAGCCCAGGAATGAGTATTCAAGGCAGGACTAGAAGGAAAGATGTGTGAAGACTAGATTTGAGAGCTGGCCGTACAAGTGGTTTGGCTACTGGGATCAGGAGCCAGTTAGCAACTGGGTTGACCATAGCTGGGGCTTCAGCCGGAAGGCGGATCTCGTTTCGTACCTTGAAAGATGCCCCGTGATCCTGGCTACGGCTTCCATAAAGGTACCTTGCTCGGTTTGTGGGGAAGGCCGCTTCGATCCTGGTGGCACCCATTCAGACGGGACCTGGCTTTGGCCGGAAACACTTGCCCACGAGGTCAGCTGTCATGGATTCAGGTTGCCTAGTGAGATGGTAAGTCATATCGAGAGCATGAATTTTCTCCCTCCGGCTTCAGTTACAAAGAAGATTTCCGAATTGCCCTGGCCTGGTGGCTGAAATCTTTAGCGTCCAAAGAAGAGCTTCGGTGTCAGCAAAGAGCACTGGGCAACGCTGGAAGGCCCCCTGCCGAAGTAATCAAGACG
>JBCDKB010000495.1:0-6438 GCA_038747035.1 Acidobacteriota bacterium
CCGCTCGCCGGCGCGCCGCGCCGGCGAGCTCCGGTTTCACTGACCACCCCTCAAGGCCCGGTACCGTTTCACGGACCAGTTGACGTCGAATCGTAGCGGTCCGTCGCCCGCCGAGTCCTCCGAATAGTCCGGGGGAAGCACCGGCGACAGAATGTGGAAGGGCGGGATCCCCTCCTCGAGGTGGTAGAGGTCTTCCGATCGGTCGGTGAATCGCCCGCAGACCAGAGCCGAAAGCACCGTGTATCGCGGAGTGACTTCGACCGCGTTGACGTCGATCCACTCCGGCACGCGCGCGTCTCTCCAGGCCCAGGCGGCGAATTCCGCAGCGGTCATCGGCCCCAAGAATAGGTCGTGCCCGAAGGCATCAGTGCCCAAGGAATCCTCCGGGAATACCACCTCGCCGGGTCGGAGATTCTCGTCGCAAGACGCGTTGGGGACGACCCGAAGGACGTAGGACTGCGGAACCGGCTGGAGGGCGTAGCGGCGGCAGAAGTCGACCGCCTGCGTGCAGGCGACGTGCGTACGGTCGCGGAAAGTGTCGAAAGTAAGAGCCATGGGAACCTCGAAGCCATTCTAGGGCCTCCTGCCGAGCCGCCACCCTCGAAGCGGCGGAAAGTAGCCGCGCCGCCAGCGGGTTCGCTACCATTCACCCCAAGGACACCGAAATCGAGGGGCCAGACGCCCCGCACCCTGGGCTGCGCCGTGCTCTTCGAGGAGCTCGCCGCGCCGCCCTTGGAATGCGACCCGGGAGCAGGAATGCGCCGAGAACACCTCACTCGCCCATTGAATTTCGCCCGCCTCGCGGCGACGCTCGCGCTCGCAGCGGGACTGCTCACAGCGTGTTTCCCCGCGGGCCCCGCTGAGGACCCCGGCCCCGGCGCCCGCTTCCCGAGCTTCGAATATGTCGGCGACGACGAGATCTTCACAACCGCCCTCGCCGACGACGAGTTTAGGAACCCGATCCTCGCCGGCTACTACCCCGACCCGAGCGTCGTGCAGGTCGACTCGGATTACTACCTGGTCAACTCGACCTTCGGGTTCTTTCCGGGGCTGCCGGTCTTCCACAGCCGCGACCTCGTGAATTGGACCCAGATCAGCAACGCCGTCCACCGCGCGGACCAGATGTCATTCGAAGGAATGGACTTGGGCCTCAACGGCCTCTACGCCCCCGCCATCGAGTACCGCGACGGCACTTTCTACGTCATCAACACCTGCATCGGGTGCGGCGGCAATTTCATTGTGAACTCAACGGATCCGGCGGGGCCGTGGTCTGACCCGATCTGGCTACCCCACCTCGGAGGCATCGATCCTTCCCTCTTTTTCGACGACGACGGCAAGACCTACATCGTCCACCACGACAACCCGGTGGAGCCGCTCTACGCAGGACACACCGAAATCTCGGTGATGGAAGTGGACCCGGTGACTTTCGAGCCGCTTTCTGACGACGTCTTGCTGGTCGACGGCGCCGACGAGGCGCCGTGGCCGACCGAGTGGATCGAAGGGCCCCACCTCTACAAGGTCGACGGCCGCTACTACCTCTCGGCCGCCGGCGGCGGCACCGGCTACCGCCACGGCCAGCTGGTCTACCGGTCCGACACCGTCTTCGGCCCCTACGAGCCCAATCCCGAAAATCCGGTCCTCACCCAGCTCGGTCTCCCCGACGACCGCGAGGACCCGGTCACCGCCACGGGCCACGGCGATTTCTTCCAAGACGCACAGGGCGACTGGTGGATCGTCTTTCTCGGGACGAGGGTCTACGACCTGGACCCGGAGCATCCAGACCCGGGCCACTTTCACACCGGACGGGAGACGTTCATGCTGCCGGTGACGTGGGAGAACGGGTGGCCCCGGGTGCTGAAGGAGAAACCGGTTCCCTACGTGGTGAAGAGGCCGGACCACCCCGCGGGCCCACCGGCCGCGCGCGCCATGACCGGCAACTTCTCCGTCACCGAGACCTTCCGCGAACCCGAGCTCGGGCTGCACTGGCTCTTCATCCGCACGCCGACCTCCCGCTGGTGGCGGACCGGCGACGGGGAACTCGTCCTCGAGCCGCGGGCCGAGCGCATCGGCGACGGGGCGCAGCCGTCCTTCGTCGGTCGGCGCCTGGCCCACATGAAAGCCAGCGTCGGCACCACGCTGCGATTCAATCCGCAATCCGAGGGCGCCGAAGCCGGCCTGCTCGCGCTTCAGAACGATCGCTTCTACTACGCCTTCGGGCTTGGACTCGACGCGGACGGCGACACGGTCCTCCGCGTCCGTAAGCGCGCCGGCGCCGACGACCCGGCCCGCGGTCACGTCTTGGCCGAAGAGAAGATCGACGCGCCCACCGGCGCGCCGATCCACCTGCGTCTGGAGATCGACCGACCCCGCCTGGACTTCGGCTACAGCCTGGACGGTGAAGTCTACGAAACGCTCCTCGACGACGCGGACGCCGGCCCCCTGACGACCGCCGTCGCCGGAGGCTTCACGGGCGCGGTCGTCGGCATGTACGCCGAGGGCCCGCCGCCGGGCGACGGGATTCACGATCCGTAGCGGCCGCCGTGGCGCCGCGGGCCGCCCGTGGGACCCGCCCGCTCCCGGCTGGGTCGATCAAGTCAATTCTTAGCCTTGACGTCGAGCACCCACTCGTCCACGTGGCTCACCGCGGCCGTGTCGATGCCGAGGCCGGCGTGGAAGGTCTCGAAGGCCTTATCGCTCTTCCACTCCGTGATCGCGAGGTAGTCCGGATCGTAGCGATAGCCGAACGGCGACCAGCCGTCTTCGAGCTCGAGCACCACAGTGCCGCCGGCGCGCCCCGCGCTTTTCCGCCACGACTTGGTGAACGCGTCGAAGCCGTCGCCGTCCGTGCGCCAGTACGCGGTCATGACGTAGGTCTTGTCGGCGTCCATCGCCACCGCCACGTCGTTCTCCATCGTGTAGACGGTCATGTTGAACGACGACCAGATCTCACGGCGACGTTCATGGAAGTTCTCGACGTTGGCGTCGATCGCCGCCATGGCCTCAGCGCGATCCTCGGGGCTGCGCCACGACGCGAAAACCACCCTCGACGGATCGTAGTTGCCCCGGGTCGCGCTGAGCGCGAAGCCGGGCTTCGGGGTGTAGCCCGCCTTCTTGACGATCGGGGACACCGTCGCAAAATAATCCCCGAGCTTCTCTTGGGTGTCCGGTTTGGTGGTGAGGAAGAGCACGTCGAGCGCTTCGCCCTTCTCGACGGTCAAGGTGACATCGGCGTCGTCCGCGCTGAGGTCGGCGAAGGGGAGGGTCGCCAAAGCGACGGCGGTTATCGTCAGTAGGAGTGTTTTCATGGCTTTTTCCTCGGGCTTCCCGCTTTCGGGTCTTCGTTGTGGATCCGCGTCGCCGGATCTGGGGCGGCCCCGCGCTTTTCGCGGGCGCAGGCCTCCCCGGACCGCCGAGAAGGGCAGTCGACAACGCGGGCGTCTTGTTCGGACACGGGTCCCCGACCCGCCGCGGGGCGGCGGCGCATCGGAGCTGTCGGGTTCCACGCCGACGACGTCAAACGCCGACGATCAAGGGACTATCGGGTGGAGCTGGTCTTCGCCGGGCCGGCGCCCGGGCGGTCAGTTCGGAATCGGGTTCTCGTAGGTGCAGACCGGCTTGGGCACCGCCGGCACCGCCGTCGCCGCGGTGACGGCGCCGAAGAGCAGCAGCGCCGCGACGAACGCCGCCTGGAGGCGGCGGGGCAGTGGGCGGTCGGCCCGCAGGATCTGGGTGATGCGCCGCTCCAGGTGCGACCTCTCCACCAGCGGCAGCGAGAGGGCCGGCGTCGCCGGCGTCTCGGCGCCCGCCAGCGCCAGCAGCTGGCCGGCGTAGACCGACGGGCGCAGGCCGAGGTCGAGGACCCCTTCGTCGCACGCTTGCTCGCGGGTCAGCCCGGCGGCGCGGGCGGCCAGCCACGCCAGCGGATGGAACCAGTAGAGAGCCACGGCGGCCCCCGCCAGCAGCTGACGCAGCGCGTCGTGCCGACAAACGTGGACGAGCTCGTGACTGAGCACCGCGCGGCGGCGCCGCTCGCCCCAGGCGACGGCCCCGGGCGGCAGTAGGACGACCGGCTTCGCGACACCCCCGACCATCGGCACGCTGACCTGCGGGCAGAGCACCAGGCGCACGCGGCGGCGAATGCCCAACTCCCCTCGGAGCGCGTCGACGGTGGAACGCCACGCCGCATCGTCGAGCTGCGTGCCGCCGCGGGCCCACGCCGCGAAACGCCAGCCGCCGACCGTCAAGGAAACGAGCGCCAGCGCCGCCCCCGTCGCCCACAGGCCCCAGAGCCACGGCGCGGCCCCGGCGGCGATCGGCGACGCCGTCATAGCGCCGGTGCCGAACGCCAGCGACAGGTCGAGGGGCGGCAGCGCCCAGACCAGCGCCGGTAGCGCCAGCAGCGCCAGGAATGACGTGGTCCACAGCAGGTGCCGGGTGCTCGCCGCCCGGCCGCGCATCGCCCACAGCACCGCCACGGCCAAGGCCCAGACCGCCGTCGATTTCACCAGCAGGCTCAGCGGATCGATCATCGCCCCTCCTCCGCCGCCTCGTCGATCAGCGACTTGAGGCGCTCCTGGTCTTCCGCCGAAAGCTGGGTGTCTTCGAGCGAGAGCAGGGCCGCCACCGCGCCGTGGACCGAGCCGCCGAAAAAGGTCTGGAGCAAGTGGCGGGCCGCCGAGCGCTGGGCCGCGCCCTTCGGCTGCACCGCGGAGTAGACGTAGCGAGGTCCCCGCTCTTCGATTTCGAGGTGGCCCTTCTTCACCAGGATGCGCAGCACCGAGCGGATCGCCCCGTTGCTCGGCGGTTTCTCCATCTGGTCCTGGATCTGCGCGGCCGTGGCGTCCCCCAAAGCGTGGACGATGTCCATCACTTCGCTTTCGCGTCGGCTGAGCTTTGGACGGTCACTCATCGCGGGTCGGCTCCGTGCTGCGTCAAGACGCCGGGCCATCCGGCGTGCGCAGAAGTAATCTAAGACCCAAGTGGTGAAAAGTCAACATAATGTTGAAAAGTCAACACCGGATTCTCCAGCCACCCTCCCCCATCCGGTCCGCTAGGCCTCGAGGCGGTTGAGCAGCTGCTGAAAACGGCCGTCTCGGTGGAGCGGCGCCAGCTCCGGCAGCGACTCCAGCCACAGCGCCTCCCAATCCCGGCGCTCGACGGCCCGCTCCACCAAACCGAAGGCGCGGTCGAGCTGCCCGAGGTGGGCCAGGGCCGCCGCCCGAGCGATGAGGAGGCGTTCGGACGGGACCGATTCGAGCCAGCGCGAGGAGAAAGCCCAGTAGCCCTCCGCTTCCCCGACGGCCCGCCACCGCGCCACCGCCTCGGGCGGCACGCCGTAGGTGCGCAGCATGTCGAGGTGGAGGTCGAGGGCCCCGTCGAGGTCGCCGGCGCCGAGCCGAGAGCGCAGGAGCGCGCCCCAGGCCGCCCCTTCGCGGGGGTTGGCGTCGAGCACGGCGCGGGCCTCGGCGGCGGCGGCGTCGAATCGCCCCGCCATCGTTAGGACAAAGGCGAGGTCCGACCGCTTGGTGGCGCTGCCGGGGGCCAGGGCCGACGCCCGCGTGGCGGCGTCGATGGCTTCACGATGGCGGCCGGCCGCCGAAAGCCACCAGGCGCGCACCTGGTGGACGTCGGGGTCGTGGGCGGCGACCGCGAGGGCCGCCTCGAGGGAGCGACCGGCGGCGGCGGCGTCCCACTCCAAGAGCCTTTGGGCGCTGCTCAGAGCGAGCAGGGCGTCGACCTGCGTCGGCTCCCGGGCCAGCGCCCGCTCCGCCCGCGACCGGGATTCGAAGTAGAGCGCGAAACGGTCCCCGAGCCGCAGGTCGGCCCGCAGGGCGGCCACCCGCGCCAGGCCCGCCTGGGCCCGCGGATCCTGCGGCCACTGACGTTCGATCTCCGAGTACCGCCGGGCGGCGGCGTCGAGGCCGGTCGCGGTCCGTCGATTCAAATCCCGGCGGGCCGCCTCGAGCACGGCGTCGACCCACGGCGCCTTGGCTTCGACCGCGGTGCGGGTCGACCCTGCGAAGGTCGAGGGCGCCAGCGCCCGCGACGCGGCCACGGAACCGCCGGCGACCAAAGCGAGTCCGGCCGCCGCGGCGAGCCAAGGCGTGGCTAGTCTTTTCCAGACCGGCGGATTCGCCTCTGAAACCCGGGAGCTCGATAGACAGACGAGAAAGACGCAACACGAGGAAGGGCTCGAGCAACACAGAGAAGGGAGAGAGACAGAGAAAGGGAGACAACGCAAGAGCAATCACAACAGAAGAAGCGAGAGAAGAGACGGATATAGAGAGAGAGGGAGAGAGAGAGTTGGGAGAAGAAAAGCAAACCTAAAGGGAGAGAGAAGAAACCGGGTGTGAGAGAGAGAGACCGCGCGCAGAAGGAAAGGATGCCGACAAAAAGACACAACACCAGAACAAAGCGGGGCTTCGCAAGACAAGACGC
>JBCDKB010000496.1:0-6346 GCA_038747035.1 Acidobacteriota bacterium
CAGCAGATTAGGTTCCGAATGGCAACAAGCCTGCGGGCACATGAAAAGCCCCCCGAGACCTTCAACGATGCACGGCCAGGGATGAAACGCCGGTGGCGACAGCTCCAGTCTTCACAATGACGGTGTAGAAAAACCGCACACACTATATAAGAGTTCACACATCGACGAAAGAAGTTCGGGCGGCTATGATTCCCCATCATTAGAAAAACATTAGTTCACGGGAGAGACCATGCCACTGGTGCGAGACAAACCGCAGAAGCCCAAAGAGAAACAAGGACCGGACCGCTCATCACCGGCGCCCAATCCACGACTCGAGAAGACGGAACTACGCCGCTGGATCGTTTACCTGGCCGGCGAAATCCATACCGAATGGCGGTACGAGATCGTCACCAAGGCCGCCGACTTCGGGCTGCCGGTCGACTTCACCTACCCCGTGCTCGTCCACCAATCGAGCGATGACTGCGGCTGCCAGATCCTCGGCGAAGAGCAGGATCCCCGCTGGCGCGACCACAAGGCCGCGAAAATCAACGCGATGCGAACCCGCGGTTTGATCCAAGAGGCGGATATTCTGGTGGCCTGCTTCGACGCGGACAGGAAATATCGACAGTGGAACGCCGCCTTTGACGCCGGCTACGCCGCCGCCCTCGGCAAGGCGGTCATCACCCTCCACTCCGACGCCGTTATCCACCCCCTCAAAGAGGTCGACGCGGCGGCTCTCGCGGTGGCTTCTTCACCGGATGAGGTCGTCGATCTGCTCCACTACGTCACCTGTGGCCTACTTCCACACAATACGTAACGGCCCCCAGACTGCGGACACGTGCCCGTCGAGCGTCCTGACCTCCACTGCCTCTTGCTAGGCCTCTCGGCGGCGAGCCCCGGCCCCGAAGAAAATCGCTGGCTCAGCCGGCGCATTCACCTGATGCTGCAACAGCGCCGCATCAGCTCTTCGGTTCCGCGCAAGCTCACCCATCCGATCAAGACGACGACTTCGGCCGAAGGTGAGGTGGCGGAGGCGCATTTCATCCTGGCCGATCTGTCTCTACCGGACCCGGTACTTTTCTTCTATCTCGGGCTCGCCCGGTCTCTGGGCAAGCCTCTGATCAGCCTGTGTCGATTCGACAGCCGCGTCGCGCGCCCCGTCCATCGGCTGGCGGACTTCGCGATCGACTACGAGGATTCTGGCCCGGGCCAAGAGGAGCTCGCGAAGAAGCTGAACGGCGCCCTCGACGCCCTCGAACGCTCCACCGAGCTCGACCGCAGCGTCCTACTCGGGCAAGGGGTCGCCGCCCTCGACTGGACCCGACTGAACGCCGTCCACCACGAAAACCTCTGCTTCGAGATCCTTCTCCGGGAGGGATACCGCGACCTCGAGTGGCTGGCCGGGACGCGCGAAGTCAGCCTGACGGCCCTCCGAGTGCCCAAAGAAGGGCCTCCCCAGCTTCACCTCATTTCCATCGGGTCCGGACTCTCGGACCGATTCGCCCTCGAGGGCTGGTCCACCGACCTGCCCGCACTGACGGCCCGCGTGAACGCCCTCGAAGCTCGACATCGACTGATCGACGCCGAGGGCAAGCTCGGCCTCCACGTGCTCTTTATCTGGTCGCCGCGGGAAGGCTCCGACGACGTGACGGCCGTTGACAGCGGCCTTCTCCGCGAGCTCGGACGGCGCCTAGCCGGCTTGGCGGAAGGGCTCGGCGCCCAGGTTTCGCTCCACCTCCAAACCTGGCACCGCCATCGACTCGAGGGGCTCATCGCCCGCTGGCCCATGCTGCAACGGCACTACTTCGCCCGCGATCTGGCCGCGGAGCCGCTCGACCGCCGCAAGACCGCCGAAGATCTATTCCGGGAAGCCGCCCGGCTCGGGCAGCGCGCGGCGGAAGCTTCCGGATTGCTCGAGCAGAAATACGGACTGGATCCGGGCTTCGAGTGGCAGCGCCGCGCCTACACGGTCACCCACTCCATCGGCAACGCCATTTTTCCGGTGGAGACTTACCTTGATTTTCTCGAGGAGCGACTCCGCTCGGCCGGGGATGCCGAAGGCGAAGAGCTTGCGCGACGGTCCATGGAGTCGATCGAGAAAGCCAAGGTCCACATCTTCAAGTTCAAGAACATCGCCAGATTTAAAAAACCGCAGCTGCAGGCGATCGATATTGTGCCGCGGCTCAACATGTCGCTGGCCGCCGCGGCCCACCGCGGAATCCGCGTCGAGCGATATATCGGCGAGCATCCGAAGGTCGACGCCGACCCAGACCTCTTCGATGAGTTAATCGACGAGCTGGTCGCGAACAGCATCACCTGGCTCGGCGACGCCGAGGAACAACGCCTCGAGGTCATCATCAAACCCGCCGGCGCCGACGATCTCACGCCTCGACTCACCGGGTCCGAACGCGACTTCCTCTGGCTCCGATTTGCAGACTCCGGCCCGGGAGTCCGCCACGAGCTGAAAGAGAAGATCTTCGACCTCTTCTTCTCCACCAACCCACAGGGCATGGGCTTCGGCCTGGCGATCGTTCGCAAGAATCTCAGGGACTTCGGCGGCGATATCGTCGAGACGGGGATGCCGGGACAAGGCATCTGCTATGACATTTTGCTGCCGATCAGCGTTTGACGAAGCGGACGCGGAACATCCGGGGCCAGAACTTCCCGGTCAGCCAGAAGCTATCCGACTCCGCGTCGTAGGCGATGCCATTGAGCACGTCCACCATCCGCGATTCGGCGGGCGTGAGGAGGCCGCTGGCGTCGATGATCGCATCGACCACGCCGGTCTTGGCGTCGAGTCGCACGATGCGCTCTTCGCCCCACAGGTTGCCGTAGAGCTTGCCGTCTACGTATTCCAATTCGTTGATCCGCTCGACGCTCTTGCCCTCGAGGGTCACTTCAACCGTTTCCAGCCAGCGGAAATCTTCCGCACTGCGGTAAGTCAAGCGACTCGAGCCGTCGCTCATGACGAAACGCTCGCCGTCGTAGGCCAGGCCCCAGCCTTGACCGTTATAGCCCCACTGGTCGATCAGATCCAGACTATTACGGTCGAAGACGAGCGCCACTCCGCTCTTCCACGTCAGCTGGACTACGCGATCGTCGATCACCGCGACGCCTTCGCCGAAGTAGGCGCGGTCCAGGGGCTGCTTGAGCAGCACTTGACCGGTGACCGGGTCGGTCCTGCTGATGAAGGAGCGACCGTAGAGACCCGAAGACTCGATCAACTCGCCCTGGTCGAAGATCAGCCCTTGGGTGAAGGCCGCGGGGTCATGGGGAAAACTGTCGATGACCTCGAGGCGGAGATTTTCCACGGCAGCGTCTTTCGCCGGAACGGCGGGGGAACAGGCGACGAGGCCGACCAGAATGGCGGCGGTCGCCCAGAATTTCGTAAGGCTCGTCCACGGCAGCCGAATCATGCGCAGCGGCCGGGGGCACATAGCAGAAAGAGGGGGGGTGGAGTTGGGCATCCCGATGGAGGAGAAAGGGCTGGCGGCGGCTTTAAACCGCAGCTCCAGCCCGAAACCAGATCGTAACACGGGGTCAGCGCGTGGCTTCGAAGCTACAGCCGCCGCCGGCGTTATGGCCGCTGTGCATCCCCCCGACCGCATGGAACCCCGGGTCATCGGATCCGATCGGACTGCCCGGCGGCATGGGCTGGGCGGCGGCATCCGGTTTGTATTCAAGGCCGTGGTCAAAGAAGCGTCCGAGGCGACGGGCCAGCGCCGCGCCCTGGCCGCCGTCACGCGTCGCGAGCACATCCCGCCAGGCCGTGAGTCGGTCTTCAATGCGCAGACGCAACCGGAGCGGCGCGCTTTCATCGGCGGCGAGGGCCATCATCCGCTCCACGATGACCCGCTGGACAACGTCGCGGAGGCTCTGCTCCCGAGCCGTCCCAGATGTCGGCGCGGTCACCGGCTCTTCGAGCTGGTCCAGGAGGTCCCGGAGGGAAAGCGCCCCCTCGAGTCGACGCTCGGCTTCGAGAATCCGGGACAGTCGATGCGGCTGGAGGAGCTGTTGAATCACCTGATCGGCGGCACTCTCCGCGGCGCCCAAGGCATCGAAAGCCGGCCGTGTCTGGGAGCGGAACATCTCCCGATTTCGCTCGCTGCCGAAGGCCCGCGGCGTCATCAGCGCCAAGACTTCATCGGGGAGGTCGAGGAATGACGGTTCGAGCAAGCCCATCATGACATCCAGGGCCCGTCGCTGCCGTTCGGGAGTCACCCAACGCGGCGGTGGCTGCCCGTCTCCACGGACGGCGTAATCGAATTCGAGACCGCCGATCACCTTCGCCGCCGCCTGCACCTGGAAGCGGTGATGGAAGTAGACCGGCACCAAGACCTCCTCAAGCTGCGCGAGCGGCAGCCCTTCCGGCAAACGGTCGGCGCCGAATCGGTCGAGGGCGTGACGGCGAACCGCCAGGGTCGTCTCCAGGGCATCGACGGCGTCGGCGCCGTTGTCCCACAGGTTGCCCCGCGGGTCCGACGCTCCGGCGGGCCGGGCATCCGCGTCGGTAATGAAAAGTAGCCCGTCCCGCAGGCCGTCCTGGACGATCGCTTCAAGCGCCGCCCGTTCGTCGACCGAGGATGGGAATTGGCTGTAGCCGTAACGGACCGTGTGGATATCCCACGCCCCCAGGCCGACTCCGTAGGCCTGGGACACGTCGAGGGCGCCGTCGCGGACCGTCACCAGCGGCGCGGGATAGTCCATGACGGAGGCGCGTCCGGCGTAGGTGGACGCCGCGAAATTGTGGGTAATCCCCAAGGTGTGGCCGACTTCATGGGCCGAAAGCTGACGAATCCGCGCCAGGGCCAGCTCGATCGGATCATCCGGGTCCCCGGTTCCGGTCTTGGCCGTCCCCAGCAACCCTTCGAAGAGCAAGCGGTCCTGACGCACTCGCAGGGACCCTAGGGACACGTGCCCCTTCAGAATCTCGCCCGTCCGAGGATCGATCACTCCCCCTCCATAGGACCAACCCCGGGTCGACCGGTGGACCCACTGGATCACGTTGTAGCGGACGTCGAGTGGGTGGGCGTCGGCGGGCATCACTTCAACCCGATAGGCGTCGATAAATCCAGCCTCCTCAAAGGCCTCGGCCCACCACATCGCCCCTTCGATCAAAGCGCTTTGAATCGGCTCCGGGGCTCCCGAATCGACGTAGTAGACAATCGGTTCCTTGACGGTGGAACGTTCGGCTTCGGGATCTGTTTTCTCGAGGCGATGCCGCGAGATGAACCAGCGGTGGATCGACGCATCGAGGCCGACGGCGTAGTCCTGGAACTGGGGACCGAAGAAGCCGATCCGCGGATCGCCGGGACGCGGCCGGTAGCCGTCATCCGGAAGACGGATCAGCGAATGGTGTTGCACGAGACCGAAACTCTCGGGACCCGGCGCCGTTCGCGCGACGAGTCGACCGGGTTCCGGCGCTTCGAGCGCGTAGGTCAGGAACGCCTCGAACTCGAGGTTGTCGGGGAAGGCGAGGCTGGCGGTGAAATCCACGGCGCTCCGCTCGCTATCCAGCCGGTAGGCTCCTTGGTCCGTATCGCGGAGGGTCTGGAGCACCGCGTGGGCGTCACGGATGAGGAACGACGAAATTTCCACCAGGCTCCGGCCGTCTTCCTCGAGCGCCGCGACCTCGCCGGCCCACTCCACCGACGGGGCGAACGACTGCGCGGTCGCCCGTCGCTCGAGGGGATCCTCGGAGAGGGCGCGGAATCCTAGGTTGCGTTCCAGGAATAGCACTTTCGGGCCAAAGCGATGGATGTCGAGGACCCGCTGCCGGCCGAGCTGCCCGCGGTCCAATCCCACCGGATTCGAGCCGAGTCCCGTGGTCAATCCGTCGACATAGAGCACGCTCGCGACGAGGCCCTCTCCGTCCGGAGCCGGCAGCTCGAGCCAGATCTTGCCGCGAGCCTCATTTTGGTGCAGCCGGAAGAGACCGTCGTGCGACTCCGCGGCTTGGCTCACCTCGGCGATAGTCGGCGTTTTTCCTTCCTCGGCGAAGGCCGGGACGGAGACGAGAAGAATGACCGCGGAGAGCAAGCACAAGATTCGCATCGATTTCGATGACTCCAAATCCGTCGGGGGTGATGCAGGGGCCCATGGCGGACGGCGATCGCCGACCGAGGCAGGGCTCAATCCATTTCCGTCGACCGAGCATAGCAGCGCCCTGGAGCCCCCTTTTCCTTGCGATTTCTCGATATCCTCAGGGGGGGAATCCCGTCCCTATTCGAACCCCACGCGGTCCACATCCGGCCCATCACGGCTGAGGATAGATATGCCTGCATCCAACCTCCATTCCTCCCGCCCGCCGCTCTCCGACTCCCCCTTCCTAGGCCTGGTCCTGGCCGCGCTCGCCCTCCTTGCGCCA
>JBCDKB010000497.1:0-6335 GCA_038747035.1 Acidobacteriota bacterium
CAAAGACGCAAGACGCTCCCGAATCGCCAGGCTCGACTCGAAGGAACGACGAGCCGCTTCACCCTGACCCAGCGCGCTATAAAGATCGCCCATGCGCTCGTGCGACACTGAAAGGTCTCGCTGGAAGTCCGAACGATCCGGCTCCAAAGACGCAAGACGCTCCCGAATCGCCAGGCTCGACTCGAAGGAACGACGAGCCGCTTCACCCTGACCCAGCGCGCTATAAAGATCGCCCATGCGCTCGTGCGACACTGAAAGGTCTCGCTGGAAGTCCGAACGACCCGGCTCCAAAGACGCAAGACGCTCAGCTATCGCCAGGCTCGACTCGAAGGAACGACGAGCCGCTTCACCCTGACCCAGCGCGCGATAAAGATCGCCCTTCTTTTCGTAGACGACAGAGAGGTCACGCTGGTACTTCTGATGGCCTGGCTCGGACTCAAGCAGTTCTTCGAACCTTTGCCCTAGGCTTTTGAGTCGGTCCTGTGCATTTCCGAGATCGCCTAGGACGACGAGCGCGTCAATCTCTCTATCCGCGATCGCCGCGAAACCGCTGTGGCTAGCAGGCAACCTCCGCAGAACCTCGGCGGCCAGTGCACTCAGTCCTACCGTTTGGTTGAAGCCTTTCATGGCTTCGAGGCAGGCATACGCCAGCTGGGAGGCCGCATCGAAGTCTCGTCCGGAGAGGTGATTCCGGACCGCCTCTATGGAGTCTTCTAGCGAGTGAGTTTGGTGCTGAACGCGCCACCACCGGTACCGCCCGGCACGGTTGAGACGCAAATGATGCTCGACCTCATCCGAAGCTTGGGCCAGTCCTTCGGCCGTCCAGCGATGGACGCTTGCGGAGCCGTCGGCGAATCGGTGGGCGAGGGAGAGCTGCTCCAGCTCCGCGATCGACTTCTCCACTTCGCGCACGCTTTCCTGGCTAGGCTCACCGTCAGCCAGCATGTGGGCAAGCCCCTCGGCGCTGACGGGTAGGCTCGAGACGGCCAGCTGGAAGAGCGCCTCCTTGGCTCCCCTTTCTGTGGCGGCCGCCGCGAGCTCTTCAAGGAGCACATCACGGGTCCCCAACTGGATGGCACTTTCGATGCTCTCATCCAAGTCTTGGACGCCGGCGACCTCAAGTCCGGCCTTTTCCGCCAGGTCTTCGAGCTTGGCGGTCACGCTCGGCAGCCGGCCGCGGCCTCCCCGGAGTAAGGCGTCGACCATTTCCAGCATGCGTGGATGGCCGCCGATGAGGCGCCGGACGGTCTTGAACTCCTCAATGCTGATTTGACTCAGGGCCGGCAGCCGCCGAACCAAGCGTCGAGTCCGGGCAAAATTGAGCGGCCCCAGCGGAACGGGTTCGAGGTACGGCGTGAAGCCAGGCACCGGATATCGGCAGGTGACGAGGACCCGCCCTTGGCTCGCCGCCTGGACCAACTGGCGGAGCTGATCGGCAATCTCTGGTTGGATGAATGCAGAGCCGTCTCCGGTGAGGTTCTGTTCGAAGTCATCGAGGGCGAGCAGGATCTTCCGGGAACCGAGCAAAGCCACCGCGTTGCGGAATCGATCTTGGTCGGTGCTCGCGCCTCCCGCCAGCTTCTCCGCGAGCTCGGCGTCAGCGCCCTTCAATGTGCCCGCGATGGCGTTCGCGACTTGGGCGAGATCAAACGGCCCTCGGATGGCGGCCACGCTCCAGCCTTGTTCCGTCTGGCGCTGGAGAATGCGGCCGGCGACGGCGCTCTTGCCGACGCCCCCCATGCCGGTGATCTGGACGCCGGCGACGCCCGACTCGGTACGCAGTGCGTGGAGCGCCTTCCGAAGCTCTTCCTTCCGGCCTACCAAGTCCCCGATCCGCAGCTGCGGAACAACCAGGGCGGTTTCGATCGGATCATGCTGGCCGATCTGTTTCAGTTTCACCTTGGGGAGCGACGGGTCAAAGAGCGCGGCCTCCTTCCCCATCACCATCAGCGTCGGCGTTGCCACTTCGGATTGATGGTCGGCCGGCGACGCCGTGCCTTTGGACAGCGCTTTGCGTCGGGCGAGCTCGGCGCTGGCGCGGGCCAGGGCGAGCGCCCGGCTGGCGAGCGGCGGCTCGACGCGCCCCTTATCGGACGCCAAGGTCGCGAGCTGGGCGTAGAAACGACCCGCCAGGACCGTCGCGTAGTGGTCGCTGACGGAACGCTGCATGGCAACCACTCCGCCGACGCCGGCTTGGAGCAGCGCTTCGGCGACGCTCGAGATGTCGGCGCTGCGCACCGCGCCGTGGCAGGTGTTGAGGACCACCAGCGGCAGGGACTTGCCGAGCCTGTGCAGCGGCTCGAGCAGGTCTTCGGCGGTCACCGAAAGCGCCTCCCCCACCTCGTTCTCAAGCTCGAGACTGCCGACCTTGCCGTGGCACGAAAGGTGGAGCACGTGGAAGTCATCGTGCTTGAAGGCTTCACCGATGGCCTCCGGCGACCCTACCTCGAGCAGCCTGACCTCCACCGCTCTCTCCCCCTCCCCTTCTGCGATCTCGACCGCGTCGAGGATCGCCTGGAGCTCAAGCTCTTGGTCGAGCTCCACGTTGGCTGTGGCCCCGTCGTCCGGCGCGCCGACGGCGACGAGCACTTTGAGCGGTCCGGGCATCGCCGAGACTCTCCGCGTCGCCTCCCCCGCCAGGCGACGCAGCACGATGGCTTTGGGGTGCATCACCAGCAGGTCGCCGCCTTGGAGTCGTAGCGTTTCGAAGGGCAGACTCAGGAGCGCCGGGTCCTCGGACTCGAAGGCGACCTCGACTTTGCTCTCGAGCTTCTTCGCCTCCACCTCCAGCAAGTCGACCAGGGTCCGCTCGACGGCGCCGGGTAGGCAGAGGGCCCGCATGCCGTCGCCGAGCTCTCGGAGCTGGCGTTCATGGGTCGCTCGATCGAGGGGGCCGAACTCGCGGCGCGTCCCGACGAGCCGCATGGTCAGGAAGTCGTCGACGCCATGGATGACCGCCGACGGCACACCGCCGAGCTGCTCACGGGCGACGACTTGGCCTCGGAGCGTCGCGGTGACTTCGAGGCCGTCGTCGATCCGGGTGAGACGAAGGGTCAACCTCTCCACCGGTCCGCTGGCGCCGTCCGGTGAGAAGAGCGGCGTCTGCTTCCGGTGGCGCGTGATCGCGTGGGCGATGGCGTCGACCTCGCGGATGTCGCGTCGAAGCAGCGGCCAGAGCAGCGGCGGTACCGGCGCGTCGTCGTGCAGGGTCACCGGGATGAGGGGCTTGCCGTGTTTGACCGAGGCCCAGATCATGGAGCTGATTTCCCGCTCGACCCAGCGGCTCTCGGCTGCCGCCTCGGACAGGACGACGAGGCCGACGTCGGTCTCGGCGAGACCTCGGTTCATGTGGGCGACCAGATCGTCGCCGGTTGTGATCTGTCGGCTGTCGAGCCAGACTTCGATGCCCTGGGCTTCAAGGGCGTCGGCGAGGGCGGTGACCGCTTCAAGGTCGGCGGTGGCGTGGCTGAGGAAGACGCTTTGGGTCATACTTATCGTCGCGTAAACCGGTACCGTAGAGTGTCAACTGAGGCCGATCGCGTAAGCTTCTTTTTTTCAATGCTTTAGCTCGACATCTAGAGCCCACGCATGTAAACCATTGAGATCAATAGGTTTATGCAGGCCTGGCCGTCTTAAGCTTGATTCGTGAGGTCCACGCAGGCACTGGCGATGTTGGAATCGGGTCCTGGAGCCACTAGGAACTACGAGCTGGTGCCTTGCTCACAGTCTGGGCTGCGTCATGCGGGCGGGGACAAGCCCCGCCCCTACGCCGGAGGGAGGTCCTAACGGGCGAGGACGAGCCACGTCCCTACGCCGGAGGGAGGTCCTAACGGGCGAGGACGAGCCACGTCCCTACGCCGGAGGGAGGTCCTATCGGTCACCGGCGGGTAGTGAACCTCGCTTCGCCTGATCCTGAGCCGCAGAGCGCTCGCCTCTTCCTGCAGGGCCGAGAGCAATCTCCTGCGCAGGCCGAGGCTTGCGCCCGCCTGTCGCAACGGGGAGTCTTGACTAGCACGAAGCTGCCTAAGGCTTGACTGCCAATACCTTAGACGTACTTCGAGCCCCCAATGAACTACGTGAGAGGGTCGATTGTCCCCCGTGAACTAAACCAGAGAGCACCCTCCGGCGTAGGGGCGGGGCTTGTCCCCGCCCGCAGAAAGCAGCGCTCTGGCCCATCGGAACACCTCTCCAAGAGCCCGCCACCTGCCTCCGAGACACGCTCCAAATTCCATGGACAGTCTCACCTGCAGCGCGAGGCGGGGTCTGCCTAGGCTGCTTTAGCCGACCTGAACACAACGCTCTTCAAGCGCTCGCCCATGCTTCAGAGTAGCCCCCAAACCAAGACCCCGGGGCCAGAGGCTCACCGGGGTCGGCGCAAAAAAAGGACCGGTAAGAACCGGTCGTGGAAGGTTGCGGCTGGTTGCCGGACTTGGACTTGTCCGGCGGCACAGGAAACCTGGTTGGCAGGCTCTGTGCCATCAGTGTAGCAGAACTTTTAAAGCGTTGGTTCAGGATTCTGCTTCAGGTCGCCCAGAATCTTCTCCAAAACTCCGATCAACTCATCGCGACTGACCGAGCTTTGGCGGAATTTGAGGGAGAGCGCGAAGCTTTTGTCCTCGGGCTTGAAGTTGAAAACGAAGGGCTTACGCCGGGGCGCGCCGTCTTTTTTCTTGTCGCTACGGGTCTGGCGACGGAGGTCGTCTCGGTTCAGACCGTGCTGGGAGACCTGTTCGAGCAGCCGGATCATCGACTCTTCGTCGCCCGCTTTCAGGATTTCGAGGAGGATCGACTTCGTCTTGACGCCGAGCGCGAGGGCCGCCTCGCGGACGCGGGGCGGGATGCCGAGGAGCGCGAAGCTCTCGGTGACCACCGTGCGCGACTTCCCCACGGCCTTTGAGATCTGCTCGTGGGTGTAGGCGAATCGATCGGCCAGCGCCTTGTAGCCCTCGGCCTCTTCAAAGGGCGTGAGGTCCTTACGCTGGAGGTTCTCGATGAGCGCGATCTCGAGCGCTTCTTCTTCAGAGACCTCCATCTCGATGACCGGCACTTCCTCAAGGCCGGCTTGCATCGAGGCGCGGTAGCGGCGCTCGCCGCTGATGATCATGTATTGGGCGGTGGGCGGCTCGGGCGTGAACCCTTCCGGCATCGGACGCACGAGGATCGGCTCGAGCACGCCCTTGTCGCGGATCGAGTCCGCCAGCTCACTCAGGTTGCCCATCGTGGTCCGGGGCTGTTTCGGGTCGGGGATGATCTGTGCGATGGCGACCATCTTGCCCACCGGGGTGACCTCCCCCCGGGTCGTGAGCTCGTCCACAAAGTGGCTGCTTGCTCTCATTTTGACGCGTTGGGGGAGACCCCGCTTCTTGATTGCTGCAGCACTAGACACGACTCAGGATCTCTTCCGATAGCTTGTAGTACTCGTAGGCGCCGCTGGACTGCGGGGCGAAGCTGAAGATGGACTCTTTGTAGGCCGGGCTCTCTTCCAACCGGACGCTCTTCGTGATCACCGTATCGAAGAGCCGGTCGCCAAAAACGTCGGTGATCTGGTCGCGGATATCGCGGGCCAGGACCGTACGCTTGTCGTAGAGCGTGATGACGGCGCCGAGGATTTGCAGATCCGGGTTGGCGCGCATCTTGATCTTGTCGACGGTCTCGAGCAGATCGTCGGTGCCCTCGAGGGCGAAGTAGCTGGACTGGATGGGAATCAACACGTGGGTCGCGGCGACGAGGGCGTTCACCGTGATGACGCCGAGGGTCGGCGGCGTGTCGATGACCACGTATTCGAACTCGCTGCGGACGAGCTCAAGCTCGTCCTTGAGTCGGTAATAGCTATCGATCTCGCCGAGCAGCTTGGCCTCGATTTTCGCGAGCGAAATCGTCGACGGCGCGATAAAGAGGTGGTCTTGGGACGCCGCCGGCCGGATGACGTCCGAGAGGTGAACGTCGTCTTCCGTGAGCGCTTCGTAGACGGCAGCCTCGAGCTCATGCACATCGAGGAAGGACATCGAGCTGTTGGCCTGGGGATCCAGGTCAACGAGCAGAGTCCGGAAGCCCTTGGAGGCCAGGGCCGCAGCAACATTAATAGCGGTCGTCGTCTTCCCGACGCCGCCTTTTTGATTTGTGATGGCGATGATCATGGGGAGATGAAGTCTATGGATTTCTCTAGAGGGGGGTCAAGAAGCGGCGAGAAATATTTCGAATGTCGGCGCGCCGACAAGCCTCTTCGAGGCGCTGAAGGGCCCAGCCTATCGCGACTTGGCGATGAATCAACGAATTTAAAAAAAGAGAGATTGCCCTCGGCGACCACAAGATGTCGGCACGCCGACATCGGGGGC
>JBCDKB010000498.1:0-6327 GCA_038747035.1 Acidobacteriota bacterium
AAATATTGCCTCGGGATCGCTCTTCACACGCGTGTTTTTTGAGGGTCCTTTTTTTCAATAAAACTCTAGTCTTTATTCGGGGGGGGCGGCGCCGCCCCCGCCGGGTTGCATCGTCAATTCCCGAGGCCCGCGGCTGATGACGACTCAAAGTCCCCCGCCCCCGCAGTTTTGGCCCCGAACGGCTGCCGGCTCCGCGCCCGCTCGGTTGCGGGCGGCGACGTTCAGCGCGGCGACGAAGGAGAACGGTCGAATGTCGGAAGCTGTCGTGATTTCCAAGCTCAAGTCCGAGGACGCGGAGGCCTACCGCGCGCTGATGCTCGACGCGTATCGCGAAGCGCCCGAGGCATTCACGGCCACGGTTCAGGAGCGCCTGCACCAACCCCTGTCGTGGTGGCGGGAGCGCTTCACGGGTTCGTCCCAGGCTCTTTGCTGCGTTTTCGGCGCCTTCAAAGGCGGCGGGCTCGTCGGTGTCGCGGGTCTTCGCCAGGCCCCTCGACCCCGGACCCGCCACAAAGCGACTCTTTTTGGCCTCTTCGTCCATCCCGAGGCGACCGGCCGCGGTCTCGGGCGGCGTCTAGTCGACGCCGTGCTGGCCGAGGCGCGTAGCCGTCCGGAGATCCTTGCGGTCCAGCTCACCGTCACCGATACAAACAAGGCCGCCCTCGCACTCTACGGGGCCTGCGGATTCGAGCGCTTCGGCGTCGAGCCGATGGCCATGCGTATTGAGGGGCGTTCGCTGGCCAAGGTGCATATGTGGTGTTCAGTCGGGGGAGAAGGCTAAGGAAGACTTGTGAGACTAATCGCTTCTTTGCCGTGCTGTTATAGGGTTATGGCCTCACAAAGGGGGTCCCATGAAACAACTGATGGCCTTGGTTCTGCTCGCTTTCTCCGTGCCCGCCTGGGGCCAGATTCCGTTCCAGACAGGTTTTACAGCTCGCGGCCTCAATGGATTTATCTTCGACTTTGCCGAGTTCGACGACGGCGACGGCACGGCCCTCTATGCGGCCGGGCGATTCGGAGCGGCCGATGACCAAAAGGTCGAGCTCATCGCCAAATGGGACGGCGCCCGCTGGGAGTCACTGATTCCCGGTCTCCAGGCCTCGGGTCAGCGCGAAATCAACAGTGTCCAGGTCCACGATGACGGGTCGGGGGAGGCGCTTTACGCCGGCGGTCGATTTGAGGCCATAGGCGGCGTGCTGGCTCGATACGTAGCGCGTTGGGATGGCACCTCGTGGTCGGAGGTCGGAGCCGGCCTCGATGTGTGGGTTCGTTCATTGGCGGTCTATGACGGCGGTTCGGGGCCAGAGCTCTTCGCCGGCGACGAAGATGGGCGGGTCCACCGGTGGGACGGCCAGGCTTGGACGGAGATCCTGGCTCAGCCGCTTGACGGGCGGATCTTGGGACTCGCCGTCTTTGATCAGGGCGGCAGCGATCGCTTGGCGATCGGCTTCGCCCGGACCGGATCCGTCATGGGTGGCGGTGTCTACGTTTGGGACGGGACGACGGCGGCGCCGCTTGAGACAGCCGGCGGCGTCGGGGTTAACGGTCCCGTGCAGGTCGTCTTCACCGGAGAAATCGGCGACGGCCCGCAGCTATTTGTGGCGGGGAATTTTGAGCTCGCGGGGAATGAAGAGGAGCTAGTGGCTTGGGACGGGACCCAGTGGAAGACCGGCTTCGGCGACACTCCGCAGGATGTCATCAGGACACTCGCGGTGCTCCCGTCCCCCGGCGGTCCGCAGCTCGTCGTCTCGGGAGTCCCGGGCATCGTCTCGGTCTGGGATGGTAGTGGTTTCGTGCGCCTGCAGAGCGACACCGGCGGCATCCCGGGGATCTCCGGGGTATTAAATTCGAACGTCTTTGCGCTAACGACCTATGACGACGGCCAAGGGCCCGAACTCTTCGCCGGCGGAGCCTTCTGGCAGGACGGCCTCTCCAACCTGAGTCGAGTCTCTCGTTGGGATGGGTCGTCATGGCAGGAGGTCAGCGCCGGCGGCGAAGGCTGCGGCAACATCGGCGACTCCATCCTAGACGCGGGGTTCTTTGACGTTGACGGGCAAGTTGACTTCTACGCGGTCGGAGACTTCGAGACGATCGGAGGCACGATGTCGCGGGGGATCGCCCTCTTCGAAAACGGATCCTGGTCCCCCCTCCGGGACCCAGCCGGCAGTCTCATCTCCTCGAGAATCCAGGCCTTGGAGTCCTTTACCGTCGGCGGGGTTCGCCAGCTCATCGCGCTGGGCGCTTCGCGTCTTGCGGAGCCGTCTATGTTAGGCCTCGGAGCCTGGGACGGCAGTTCCTGGGCGCCGCTCGATAAACCTCCGATATTCGAGAACTCGTCCTTCTTGAGTCGGCTGGAGACCCTGCTCGCCGCCGATCTCGGAGCGGGCGAGCGACTCTTCGTTGCGGGAGAATTCGGAGACGTCGATGGGCAGATCGTGAACAACATCCTGCAGTGGGATGGAGTCGACGCGGCGCCGCTGATGGGATTGAGCGGGGCCGGGGTCAACGGACTGGCCGCTGCGCTCGCGGTCTTCGATGATGGCAACGGTCCCGCCCTCTACGTCGGAGGTGACTTCACCGAAGCCGGTGGGGTGCCGGCCCAGTACCTGGCGAAGTGGGACGGTACGGATTGGTCTGCGGTCGGTGTTGATTCGCTCGATGGTCCCGTGGACGCACTTGAGGTCTTCGACGCTGGCTCGGGACCCGAGCTCTATATCGGGGGCGAATTCACTCAGGTCGGCACAACGGAGGTCAATCACGTAGTGCGGTGGACCGGCGGGGCCTTTCTACCCCTAGCGGGCCCGTCTGGGACCGGCCTTGAGCTCGTCCCGGGAGTGTCTCCGCGATTTGCCGTGTCGTCGCTGAGTGCCGGCGACGCCGGCGACGGGACGAAGCTCTACGTCGGCGGCTCCTTCGACCACGCCGGCGGCGAGCTCGCCGAGCAATTCGCCACCTGGGACGGCACCGGCTGGGCCCCGGCGGCCAGCGGCGCCTTCATGGCGGGAAGCGCGAGGGTCGGCCCGAACGTCGTCGCCGATTTCACGACGGGGATGGATCCCGCGCTCTTCGTCGGCGGCGGGTTCAGAGGCATCGGCGGGGTGGAGTTCCGCTGCGTGACGATTTTCCGGGCTCCGCGGCCGGAGATCTTTGCCGATGGATTTGAGTCTGGAGACACGAACCCGTGGACGGCGACCTTTCCGTAGCGGAGTCCTTCCGCAGCCAACTACGGGGTAGTGCCCGACCACGCCGAGAGATCTCCAGACTCGAAGCCGTCTCGGAAGATCAAGCCGGCGTCGCCGCGATTGACGGTGACGCCGAAGCCGTTGGGTGTGGCGAAGTCGACGCTCACGGATATGGAATTGGCCGCGTCGGTGAAGGTTTCGCCGACCGTCCACATGGTGCCGGGATTGTCACCGAAATTGGCCGGCGGCTGGGCGGCGTCGACCGCCCAGCTCGGCTCCGAGCGATTGGTGTCGACGGCATGGATGATGACCGCGTCCCCGGGAAGTCTGAGCTCGTAGTCGCCTGAACGGACGCGGGCCTCGACGGTGTACCAGCGGGTCGCGTCGATCCGGACCACGGCGATCTTGTAATTCGTCGCGTCTTGGAGGGCCGTGTGGTCGAGAACGATGGACGTGCTGCTGTTGTCGGGGGCTTCGAAGCGCTGGGAAGCGGGGAACCAGCCCAGCTGGTCCTTGTGGTAGGCGTTCACATGCTTGCCGAGGGCGCCGTAGGTGGAGTCGTTGACGGAGTAGCCCGTCGCCGAGCTCATCACGTCCCACGGGCTGTCATAAGGATTGTCGTCGCCGTCGAAATTATTGGCGTGGGGGAGTCCGAAACCGTGGCCCATTTCGTGGGCGATCACGCCTTCATTGCGGAACGCCCAGGGCGGATTCCAGGTCGTCCGCCAAACTTTCGACACGCCGTCGAGGGTGGCGAATCGGCCGCCGCCCCAGGCGCAGCAGTCGAGCACGTCGTTCACCATGATGTTGATACCGGCGTAGGGATCGCCGCCGCGCGAGAAGTCCACGATCGGGTCCACGGCGGCGGTGCAGTCTTCGAAGACCCGGTCAAGGTCGGCGTTGAAGTTGGAGCCCGGCGTCGGCGCGTAGCTGATTTGGGTTCCCGGGAGCGTGACCCAGTCGACGGCGATCGAGCCGACGATGTCGATGGCGTCGTCGGAGACCTCCCGCCAATAGTGGTCGAGGCCGGCGGGGGAGTTGGCGTACATGCCTTGGAAGAAGGCGAGGTTTTCAGGCTCCGCGCCGATATCGCTGAATTTGCAGAGCAGGGAGATCCAGGGCTGGGACCCCGTGACGCCGCCGAGCGCCGAGCGGCCCTCGCGGAGCTCAATCGCGGCCACCGCCAGGCGTCCCGTCGGGAGGGCGGACGCCCCGGGCCGGGCATAGACCGCGATCCGCCGACCGTTCCAAGCGAAGACGCCGCCCCGGAGAAGCTCGTCGCTCATCTCCAATTCGGTGATCGTGCCGAGGTCGTCGGTGAGGAAGACTTTCCGGTGGGGCTGGGTGAGCGGACCATCAGCCGTGGCGTCGCCCCACACGATGGTGAGCCAGCCTTCGAGGGGGGCGACGGAGGCGGGCGTCTCGGCGGCGGCGGGTAGCGAGAGGGCGATGGCGAGGCTGGCGAAAAGGAGCGAAGACGGCAGGCGTCGGCAAGTGCGTGGCATAGGAACTCCAAAGTCAATATATTTGCTTATCACTATACGCGACTTTTGGTTTGAGATCCGCAGCCATTTGGCCTGTCCGCAGGTCGAACGCCCGCGGCGGGGCGGAAGGGCCCGGGGTGGTAGATTGACGAGGGCATTCGCGGCCGCGAATGCGGTGTGGATCGAGCTCAACGATCCGTGGCCCATCGAAAAAATTCGCCGCGAAATCGCGGACCCTGAAGGAGCCCATGTCGCGTGACGTCTTTTGAATTCCACAGCGTGCGCCGGGTGGTGTGCGCGCCTGGGGCGGCCCTGGACCTGGGCGCTGAGTGTCGAGCACTCGGGGTCGACCACCTGCTCCTCGTGACCGATCCGGGGCTGATCGAGATCGGCCTGATCTCCCCGGTCCTGGGGGCGCTTCGGGAGGCCGGCCTCCAGGTCACGCTTTTTGACCAGGTGAAAGAAGATCCGCCGGAAGAGACGGTGGCGGCCGCCGTCGAGCGTGGCCGCGGGGCCGGCGTGGAGGGCGTGGCGGCGGTGGGCGGCGGCAGCTCGATGGATGTAGCCAAGGTCGTCGCCGCGCTGCTCGCCGGCGACCAACCGCTCTCCGATATGTACGGCGTCGGCCGCGTCCGCGGAGGGCGCCTGCCGCTGGTCTTGGTGCCGACCACCGCGGGGACAGGTTCCGAGGCCACCCCCGTGGCGGTGATCACCACCGGCGCCACGACCAAGGCCGGGGTGTCTTCTCCGGTGCTCTTGCCGGATGTCGCCGTCTTGGACCCCGACCTGACGCTCGGGCTGCCGCCGTCGATCACGGCGATAACCGGCGTCGATGCGATGGTGCATGCGATCGAGGCCTACACCTCGAAGCACAAAAAGAACGAGCTCTCAGACGGCTTGGCGCGCCAAGCCCTCGCCAAGCTCAGCAACCACATCCGCACGGCCTACCGGGACGGTGGCGATCGCGCCGCCCGGTCCCAAATGTTGCTCGGCGCCATGCTCGCCGGCCAGGCCTTCGCCAACGCGCCGGTGGCGGCTGTACACGCCCTCGCCTATCCCCTAGGCGGTCACTACAAGCTGCCCCACGGTCTGAGCAACTCGCTGGTGCTGCCGGCGGTCTTGGAATTCAACCTGCCGGCGGCGGCGTCGCTCTACGCCGAGCTCGCGCCGATCGTCGTCGGCGCGCCGGCCGCGGGATCTGACCTAGACCGAGCGACCGCGTTCATCGAGGCCCTGCGGCGGCTCATCGCGGACCTGGAGATGCCCGCGACGCTCGAGCAGGCCGGCGTGCCGGAGGGTGATCTGGAAATGCTCGCCGAAGAAGCGATGCTCCAGCAGCGCCTCTTGGTCAACAATCCCCGCGACGTGGCCTACGGCGACGCCCTATCGATCTACCGCGCGGCCTACCGAGGAGCGCCGTGAGCCGTCCGCAGCCGCCCGCGCGCTCGGAGTATCGGGTGTTCTACCCGATCACCACGCGGTGGGCCGATAACGACCTCTATGGCCACATCAATAACGTCGTCTATTACTCGTACTTCGACACGGCGGCCAACCGCTTCTTGATCGAAGAAGGTGGACTGGACCCGCACTCATCCTCGATCGTCGGCTTCGTGGTGAGCTCGGGGTGTGAGTACCACGCTCCGGTGGCCTACCCGGAGCCC
>JBCDKB010000499.1:0-6321 GCA_038747035.1 Acidobacteriota bacterium
GCGTGTCGGCGAGCTTCGCACTGAAGCTATCCTGGCAAAGCACTTTTGGATATTGTTCCGAAGCGTGGACGTAGATGGTGCTGACCTGATGATTGAATTGCCCGCAGCTACGGACATGGATCTTCGCCATAGAAGAACAAGAGTGGTTTGCCATGGCATTGTCCAAGCGAAGTACTGCGAGTGGTCGAACCCGGCCCGCGTCGCTAGAGATTACGTAGTTGAAGCGAGCGGTGAGCCACGAAGCGATTTCTTTCTGTTCATACACTCGGACCAAGAAGTCGCTGACGATATCGTGCCAGTAGACTACTTTTTTACAGCTCCAGAGATTGTTGAGCACTTCTGTCTGACAAAGAGGAATTCATACTATGAGTTTCGACTCACCCACAATCAAGAGTTCGAGGAATTCAGGAACATTAGACGAAGAGTGATAATTTCTCGCATCCAAGGGCAGCTCGAAGAAGCGAGCTATCGTTATCGCAGGGAATTGGCCAGGAGTATCCACCTTTATACCCGGGAGGCAGGCCGTACGAGGGCAGACGTGTCGTTTACGTATCTTTTTAGGAAGCTCGAGAGGACGAGCTTAGTTCTCGTTAGAAACGAGGAGACGAAGGCGACACAGCTCCTTGAACCTAGAAGAGACCTCTACAAATGCTTCGGTGGCTTTGAATGGGGCTATAGGGGTACAGGGCCACAATTCTTGACTGCGTCACTACTCGCCCATCATCTTGGGGATGTGGCTTCAACGAAGCAACAGCGCGAACGTTTTTTAGATTTTCTTGAAACGAAAACGGGAGATGATGGATTTGATTTGTCTTCGCGAGGGCTGGCAGATCTCTTGGGTGAATCGGAGATGCAGGAATGACCGTAGATCCGCCGAACCCGGCCCTTCCAGCGAGTTTTCTCCGGCGTTTTACGCCTTCGCAAATCGCTGAAGGGCAGAGCGTTATGCACCGTGCTCAGACCTCAGGAGGGATAGAGGTGCCATCCACTTCTTTGGTGGGTACACGCCTTGGGAGCGGAGGGGGAGGTGGCTTTCCTCTTCGAAGTCATCGCAAAGTGAGACGATAGTCAGAAATCGATGATGGTCACCTCCAACAAGAGCTGGGGTGCTGAGGCGAGATCGTGCCGGATCAGGTCATGACGGCCGCGATCCTCGATCGGCTCCTGCACCGCTCAGGATATCCAAGGCGCGAGCGACCGCCTCCGGGCACATAGAAAGGCAGGCCTGACGCCCCGGAGCTGGTCTGGCGGGAGAACCTCTTCTTAAGGGGTGCCTAAGGCACGGTCTCCGACCAGGCCCCCAGATCGCCGGACTCGAAGCCGTCGAAGAAGAGGGGAGTACCGAGCAGCAGCGAGACCCGGGCCAGGTCGTTCTCTAGATCGGGATCCGTGTCGGCGGCTTGGGCCGCGAGGTCGATGAACACGCGGGTGCCCTCGGGTGCGGAGGAGGAGGCGTTGAGCGGGACGGTCAGGGTCACCGAGTCGCCCGGGGCCAGGGCGGCGAGCGGGCAGCTGACCGGATCGGAGCCCGTGCAGGCGCTGCCGTCGGCGAGGGTCAGCTCGGCGGGCAGCGTCAGGTCCACGGAGCCGCCCGTGGCTTGAGACGGCCCGTCGTTGGAAACCGTTGCGACCAGCTCGAAGGCGCTGCCCAGCGGCGCAAAGGGGGGAGCCTGCGCGCGGAGCGCGAGATCCGTCACCGGCGTCAGCACGTCGGAGTCGGTGGCCGAGTCGTTCTGAACGTCGTTGCCGCCCTGGTCCTGGGAAAGGATCGACGCCGTGCTCTCGAGCAGCCCGGTGGCCGCCGGGTCGACCAGGCAGGCGAGGAAGTAGGTCACCGAACCCCCGCTCGGCACCGTAAGACTCTCCGTGATGCCGCCTTCGCCCGAGCTCGAGAACCCGCCTGTGCCGCTCGTCCCGTCGGCGATCCAGATGCAGTCGAGGGCCGCGGGCGGCAGATGCTCCAGACTCGCGCCGGTGGCGGTTTCGGGGCCCCCGTTGAAGACCTCGAGGTCGTAGGCCACGAGCTCTCCGGGGGTGACCGAAGACATCTGGTTGCTGAGACTCACCTGGGCGTCGGCCTCCGCCATAAAACGCCTGGCCTGAATGCTCAGCCCAGAGTCGTCCGTGCCCGTGGACGTGCTCGCATCCCACGTCGCCAGTAAATTCCCCGCCGCGTCGACGGCGAGGTCCGCGCGCATCTGGTCGCCGGCCGTGGTCTGGGGGATCACGAAGTCCTCTCCCTCGGGATCGCCGCTGGCGTCGAAGCGCGAAGCGACGATTCCGAATCCGTTTTGGTCGAGGATCGGGTCGATCTCTTCGCCCCACACCACGAGGAATGCTCGGCCCGGCAGGTGGTGCACCGCGAAGAGATCCTGCGATCCGGTGGTGTAGCTGTTGACCTGGAAGTCGTCGCCCAGGGGCGAGGCGGCTTCATCGAAACGTCGGGCGAGGACCGCGTCCCCGTCCGAATCGTCTTCCGGGCTTCCCTCGTTGGCCCAGGCGACCACAAAGCTGCCGTCCGGGGCGACGGAAGCCTTCACCCGGCCGACGGTGCCGGTGGTGTAGGAGTTGACCTGAACGGCCGAGCCGAGGGGCGTTCCATCTGCGCCGAGCCGGCGCATCTGCACGCTCGAATCGCCCTCGCCGATGATGCCCTGCTCGGTCTGGCTCCAAACCGCCAGGATCGAGCCATCGGGCATGGGATGGAGCGCCGCACCGACGTCGATGTCCTCGGTGGCGCTGATCGCAAACTCGCTTCCGATGACCGCACCGTTCGAATCGAAACGGCGGCCTATGAGATTGAATCCCCCGCTCGCGGCGTCGAACTCGGACGACGCCACGAGAAATCCCGAATCGAGGGTTTCGACCGTCAGGGACACCACCGGAAGCGAAGCGTCGATTTCGATCTCGGCCCCCACGGCGGTCCCCGTCGCGTCGAAAACCTGGCCCCTTGGGCTGAGGGAAGAATCCCACACGACCACGAAACGCCCGTCGGGCCAGGACGCCACCTCCGGCGCCTGCTGGCTTCCTGTGGTGGACGTGTTGACTTGAAACTCACTGCCGACGGCGAGGCCGTCGCTGTCGAGGAGCTGAGCCTGGATGCTGTCTAGATCATTGTCCGTACCGCTCGAGCTCTCGCTAGCCCAGACCACGACATATCCTTCGTCACGCCGGCTAATCGCCGGATCGCGCTGAAGGTCGGTCGTTGAGGTGTTGACCTGGAACTCATCACCTGCGGCCAGCTTGAACAGCGTCGTCGAAGACTGGGCATCGAGCGCAGCGCTGGAGGTGAGGCCGGCGAGGAGGGCGATCGGCAAAAGAAGGGAGTCACGTCGCAGCATGGTTGGCTTCCGGTGAGAGCGGCGCGAAGCAGTTCGGCCGTCATAGTGACATGCGCAAGAATCGACACCTCGTCTTCCGTGAGCCCGCACAAGGTCGGGGAGGCTACGGGCTCACGGGCGAGCAGGAGGAGGTGCAGACCAGGCCGCGAAATCGCCGGACTCGAAACCATCTGCGAAGAAGAGGGCGTTCTGGACGGTGATGGCGAGGCCGGCTTTCGCGTCGGTGACACCGATCGTCTCGTGGTCGTCGGCCTGGACCCCGATCAGCAGATCGTCGCCCCCGAAGCGGTCGAAGAGCTTGCCACAGGGATGAGGTGCCACCCACCTCGTCGGCTGGAACTTCATGGTCAGGTGAGCGGCACGGAACCTACTTTGACTCGGCTCGACGACGCCGCTCGAATCCGGTCATCTGGGCTCTTCTGGCGCGGTGGAGTCCGGGATCATCGCCACGACGCGGGCCGGCGCGCCGCTTCCGCGATGCAGCTTGAGCGGGAAGCAGGACACGCGGAAGCCGTGGCTCGGGAGATCGCCGAGCCGCACCAGGCGTTCGATTTGGCAATAGGACAGATCGGCCTGGTGGGCGGCCCAGAAGATGCCTGTTTCGTCGCGTTCTCGGGCTTCGGCCGCTTGAAGATGCAGCGGACGATCCCAACCCCAAGCATCGATACCCATGACGCGAACGCCGCGTTCGTAGAGCCAATGTGTCGCTTCGGCGGAGACGCCGCAGCCGCGCTGCATATAGTCGGGCTGGCGGTAAAAGCGGTCGCAATCGGTGCGCACCAGGACGATATCGAGCGGCTTGAGCTCGTAGGAGATCGCGGCCAAGGCTCGCTCCGCGTCGTCCGCGGTCATCACGTCGCCGTCCGCCTTGTGGGTCATGTCGAGCACGACGCCGTCCTGGAAGAACCACCGGAGCGGCACCTCGTCGATGGTCATCGCCGGCTCACCGCCGATCTTGCTGTTGTAGTGCCACGGGGCGTCGACGTGGGTCGTATTGTGCGTGCCGAGACGACGGAATTCTTCGACCGTCCAGCCCTCACCGCGACGCAGCAGTCGGCTCGGCACGCCCATCAACTGCTCGATGTGGGCGGCGCCCTGCGCATGGTCGGTGTAGTGGATCTCGGTGCGGAGGAAATCCGGCCCGGCGAAGTCGTCGGGGGTCGGTTCGATGGTGGCGGACAGGTCGATGAAGGGCACTGAATTCCTCGATGGCTGTGGCGTCGGCGTTGGGGATTGTCGCGGGGGCTTGAGCTTTAGGGCAGACTCCTCATCGTCCATGCCACCCTTCAGGCGCTGAAAGAGTTCATCCGACCTGTAGCCCTCGCCGACAAGCATTCATCCCAGGTCATCGCCGCAGATGAGGATATGACGAACCTGGATCAGCCTTTGCGACGCGTCTGGGCGTCATGAGCGTCGAATCTACAATATCTCCAATGGCGAGCAGAACGACATGGTCATGGATATCCCCGGCCTGAATAAGATCGGGATACTCGATTTCCAGTGTCACTTTAGAGGCCTCCGAACTTCGCTGAGGAGTATCAACGTTGTGCGATCTGAAATACCCCTGCTAGATGCCAATCTACCGGCACCTCTACATTGAACATCGCGGCGACGATGGCTGGGGCATTCCTAATGCGTTCGCCCCCAAGGCAAACATGTTCCATCCGGAGCTTGGGCAGTTCGCATGGGTTCATCCGCGGGCTGGCTGGCTCGATCTTTTCTGGAGTGAGGACGCCATATTTCCGTTTCAGCCCGGCGCGCCAGAAGAGCGGGGAAGCTCGCCGCTTTTGAATCACCTCAAGAATCGTCGCGACTACGGCTTTGACCGCAACGAAGACAGCCTGTCTTGGCTTCCGTTGACTGAGATGTGGCTCGATTCCTGGCAAGACGAGACAGTCCTCGTCGGCTATCCAGTCGAGGCGCGGTGGGTCCCGCATTTTGGCGACGGCAATTCACCATTCCCGATCGATTTGTTGAGCGATCCCGATTTCAAAGAAGACAGGGACTTGCGGGAACGCGCAAGACTATGGCGAGGGGCTCCGATTAACGGAATGAGTGGTGCCGATCGATTCCGATGGTCCATACGGCCTCCCCATGCGGCATTCAACGTTACATGGCGCGAGACTATTGCTGAATTGATCGGTGGCCGATACGCCCAGCTCTTCACGAGTCTTCGAGACTACGGTCGAGACGAAGACTTGCGAATTCTGAGCGTTTGTGGATGATCCTCGAGGGTTTTGACTGCCTTTTAAAGCGTTCGACTGAAGCCGTTAAACCGCTTGCTAGGTCGCGGGCCGGTCGTTGCGCGACCTCGCATTCTGCTCAAGCGGCATCTCGCTGTCCCAGCTATTTAAGCCATGTATTTGTTGAAGAACGCGATCATCTTCTCGGGATGGTTGGCGAAGTAGTTATAGCCGTCGAAGCGGCGAGTCGTGCCCTCGATCCAAAACAATTCCTTCTCCGCCGATCCAAGGAGATCGAAAGTCCTCTGACCGTCCGCCGGGTTGTTCGTCCAGGCATCGTCTCTGACCTGCGGCATGAAAACGGGCAGCTTGACCGAGGGGACGAAGAGTTGGGGATTCATCTCGCCGTTGCGGAAGCCGCCGAGCTTGACCTGCTCGTGGTCGAGCACGTCCATGTACTCGCTGACTCCTTGGAGCTCGGCGAAGGCGGTCATGAGGGCCGTCATGGAAACGGCCAGCGGGCACATCAGGCACCTCAGGTTCTCGAAGAGCTCGGGATGCCGGTGGATGGCTTCGAATTGGGCGTTGGCGCCGGTGCATCGACTCGGCAGGCCGACGGTCATGGCGCTCAGTTCGGGATGGGCGTCGACATATCGCTTCACGCCGACGCAGTCTCGCCACTCGTATCGTCCGATGCCGCAGATGCCGCCGTTCGCGGCGCCGCTATGGCCGTGGTTGCGCAGGTCATAGGCCAGGACGTTGAACCCGGCCTCCACCAGATGGGCGTAGGCTTTGAC
>JBCDKB010000500.1:0-6302 GCA_038747035.1 Acidobacteriota bacterium
GGCGGAGCAGGTGGCCGCCGACCAGGCCGGTGGCGCCGACGAGCAGGGCGCTGCGGGCGTTCGGAGCGGTTTCGGTCATGCCCGACATTGTATGCACTGGGGGTGGACCGACCGTGGACCCCGAGTCGCTCGCGACGTACGATGGCGACCACATCTTGCCCATCAACCGGGCCCCGTCGGGGCCTTTGAGGAGAGTCACCATGAGTCGCTGGAACCCGCTTCCCGGCCGTCCCCGCGCCTGCGCGCCGATCTTGTGCGCGCTCGCGCCGCTTGTTTTTTTGACTGCCGGGCCCGGCTCCGCGCAGCAGGATGAGTCCGAGAAGCTGCGCATCGAAGCGACGTCCGCCGCCGTGGTGGTCTATTCCGAACCGGGCTTCCGCGGCCGCTCGGAGAGCTTTACCGGCGCCGATCGTCGGCTCGACGACAACCGCATCGGCAACGACGGCCCGTCCTCCGTCCGAGTCCCCCGCGGGTGCCGGGTGACGTTCTATGAGCACTTCGACTTCATCGGCATCTCGTCCGTGGTCACCCAAGATCTGGAGGACCTCGGCCGCACCCGCCTCGGTCGCCGCGAAGCGTCGTCGCTCAAAGTGGAATGCGGGCCGTCGACCCGGCCTACGGACGGTGATCCGGACCGCGAAATCCGCGACCGCCGCGGCGCGCTGCTCTTCTCCGATTCGGGCTACCGCGGCCGCTACCATTTCTTCAAGGGCGCCGTCGGAGACTTGAGTCGGCACCAGCTCGGCGATGACGCCGTCAGCTCGGTGCGGGTCGGCCCGGGCTGCCGGGTGACGCTCTACAGCGAGCCGAATTTCAAAGGCCAAGCGACGGAGATTCGGCGCGATCTACCGAATTTGGGGCGCACGCCGGCGGGGCCCGACACGGCGTCCTCCCTGATCGTCGAGTGCGGCGGCGCCGACGGCGGCGGCGTGACTCTCTTCAGCGATAGCTACTTCCGCGGTGAGCGTTTGGAGCTCCGCCGGGACGTGGACCGCCTGGCGTCGACCAAGCTCGGGGACGATCGGGTGGGATCGGTGCGCGTCTCCCCCGACTGCAAGGCGACGCTCTACCAAAATGCCCGCTTCGGCGGCCGCTCGCTGCCGCTCGACCGGGACCGGCCGACGCTGGTCGGCGCCGCGGTCGGACCCGACGCCGCGTCGTCGATCCGCGTGCGCTGCCGACGGCCGTCCGTGGACGACGATCCCCCGAAAGGTGAGCTGCCCTACGGCACGGGCGCCGTACTCTACGACCGCAGCTTCTTCCAAGGCGACGGCGTCCGCATCCGCGAAGACGTCCCGCGCCTCTCGCGGCTGCCGATCGGCAACGACCGCGCCAGCTCCATCAAGGTGGCGCCGGGGTGCGAGGTGCGTCTTTTCCGCAACGCCGACTTCCAGGGCCGCGGCGTGTTGGTCAACGGCTCGATCGAAGACCTCGATTCGCTGCCGGCGATCGGCAGCAACGAGCTGTCGTCGATCCGCGTCCGTTGCAATAGCTGGCGGCGCTGACGCGCTCAGCCGCGCTCAGCGATGGCGCTCGGGCTCGATGAAGCCCGGGCGTCGACGAATGCGGATCGGTCCGCGGGCCGTCGACGGGTCGACGACTCGGCCGCGCTGGGTGATCTCGACCTCGCCCCGCGCCACCAGACGCCGGGCGGCGGAGCGGATCGCCTCCATCAGCGGCCGCCAGTCGTCGGGGGCGACGCGCCGCGCCGCCTCCGACGGGCAGATCGTCGCCCAGCGGGCGCGCTGGTCAAGCAGCTCGATCACCGTCCGCTCGAGTTCGAGATCCCGCGCGCTCGGCTTCTCGCGTCGGCAGCGCTTCGAGCAGTAGACCACCTCATCCCAACTGTTCGCCCAGCGTGCGCGCCAGGCGAACCGTCGGCCGCAGGAGGGGCATGTCTTTTCCGGTCGATCCATCGTCGGGCTCCACGGGCGCCCTTGAAGGGCGAGTGTAGAACATCGATCGACGGTCGAGCGCGGTTGGATGCCCTGGCGGTCACCCGCAACGGCGTCTAAGGACTACTGGACACCGCACTCATTCGGGCAGCTGATGGCCGTTTCGCCGATGTCGCAGATCCCGTTGCCGCAGGTCGGGGCGCACGCACCGCAGTCTCCGGGGCACGTATTGCAGGTCTCTCCGAATTCGCACAGGGAGTTGCCGCAAAGCGAGATTTGGCAAGGTCCGCAGTCCGCGCCGCACGTCAAGCAATTCTCGGTTCCCGAGCACACGCCGTTGCCGCAGGAGCAGATGCCACAGTCGCTCGGGCAGCTCGAGCAGCTCTCGGTCGGGTCGCAGCTACTGTCGCCGCAGGCGAAATTCGACTGCAGAACGGCGACTTCGGCGTGGCCCGGACCTTCATTGACCGTGAGGATCCGGCCGAAGTCGGACGGGATGATCTCGACCGCGCCGAGGTAGTCGTCAGTGGGTCGCTTCTCGCATTTGTCGCCGGCATCGTCTTCGTAGACCTCGACTCGAAGCCTCGAGGGGACGGTCGGAGCGGCCGTCGCGATGAGATGGGTGAGGTTGGGGTACGACTTGCCCGCGTCGCCCGTTTCGATGCCGGTGAAGCGAACGCACTCGCCGTGTCCGCCATCCACGTACCCGAAGACCTCGATCTCCATCGAGCCGCGGAATGGGTCGTGGTTCCCGCCGGTAATGTCTAAGTACGTCAAGAAGCTGTGCTGGTCGGTGTCGGCGGCTTTCAGAAAATCCGGGTGGATCGGAAGCTCCTTGGATGAGCCGGCGACGGGCCGGGTCGCGGCCTGGCGAAGGTATGAACCGGTCCTTTCGCCGCCGCGCAGGGCGGACGGAGCGTCGTCAAACTGAATCTCGCTAGGCCCGAGCAGCAGGGTCGGGCCTTTGGGCTCGAACCTCTCCGACACCCGCAAGGACCGGCCGTCGCCCCAGAAGACCTGGAAACCGTCGCCGATCGGCACCGCCACGGCGGCGGGGGACCGGCCGTCCCACTGCTTCCGGTGCTCGGGAAGCGGGAAGTAGAGCTCGAGGTCAGGGAGGCGCTGCAAAGCGGCGAGTGCGGATTCGGAGAACGCGGTCGACTTCTCCGGCGCGACCGTGCGGCTCAGCGCAATGCGGTATTCGACGAAGGGGGACGTTGCGATGTCACGGTGGACCCAGTCGCGCACGTCCTGGCGCTCGAGCGCCTCTGCGAGCTGGGCGCCGAGCTCGAGCAGCGCGCCTTCTTGTTTTGACGTTTCGGAGATGCGGACGTCGGCGGCCTGCGCCGAGAGAGCGAGAGGGAGGATCAGCGCCGCGGCGAGACAGAGGCCCGCGGCGGGACGAAGGGAAGAGTGGGTGGACATCAATAACCTCACGGTTTGACCGCGTCGCTAGGCCCGGGCGCTGGCCGGCTGATTCCGGCTCACGACCGGGCCGCTTTTCGGCCACATCAAAGGGGACGTCGACCCGTCGCGGGGATTCCGCGAAAAGGGGCTCATCTTTCTTGAAAAAGGCGGGTTTGCTCCGAAGGGTTCGCTTTCTCGGCGCTTTGCTGCCTAGCTTCCGCGAACTTGGCGGCGCGCTCGCCGCCTGTCTTCTGTCGATTCCCCCGCTTTGGAGACCGCCCGCCCATGGCCATTAGCGTTCTGCCGCTACTGGGCGCCGCAGTCGTTAGGACACAACAGTGAACTCTCGTTGATTTCGCAGAAACCGTCGCCACAAACGGCGCAAGGGCCGCAGTCTTGGAGGCAGACCGTGCAGTCTTCCCCGATACCGCATATTCCGTTGCCGCAGGTGCACTCTCCACAGTCTTCGGGACATCCGCTGCAGGTCTCGCCAGACTCGCAGATCGAATTGCCGCACCGCCGCGTCGAGGGCTCGACTCGAATATCGAACCTGGTGCCCGGGCGGAATTCCCCCAGATTGTCAGCCCTCCAGCCGGCCGAGCCAACAAAGTCATCCTCTGGCATTGAGAAGCAAGGGGTGTTGTCATCCTCGAAGACCCAGGTCACCAATCTGTGATTGCCATCCCCCGGGAAAGCGGGGATAGTCGGGACTCCGCGGGCAACCCGATGGAGTCCAACTGGAAAATTCAGTTCGTCATTCACCTCAAGGCCGGTGAAGCGTGAGCACGATCGAGTTGGGTTGCGGTCAGGGCTCAAGTGACCGATGATTTCGATCTCCATCTTTCCGCGAAAGGGGCCTTCGAAGTCTTCTTTGATCTTGAAATGGGTCACATAGGAGTACTGCCTCGTCGTGAAAGTCTTGGAGGTCCCGCCGCACTCGAGTGAGGCCCCGTAACGACCTTCCACTTTCTCCGGATGAAGTCGTCCGCCTGGTGACCCGGTTCGTCGACCGCCTCGGAGCGCTGAAGGAGCGTCGTCGTATTCGATCTCGCTGCGGGCGAGCAGCAGCGTCGGGGTTTTGGGATTGAAGCTCTCGGGCACGCTCCGAGTCCGACCGTCGTTCCAGAAGACTAGGAAACCTTCCGCCGTCGGCACGGCGACGGGCACCGCGTCGCCGCCATCCCACGCTTCTCGATGCCCGGGTATCGGGAAGTAGAGCTCCAGGTCCGGCAGCTCCTTCAAGGCTTCGAGGGTGGTGACCGAGAGCGCGGCGGATTTCTCCGGCGCCTCGGCGCGCTTGAAGGCAACCCGGTGTTCTACCCACGGCGATGTTGCGATTTCGTGGTGAAGCCACCGTCGGAAGTCGGGCCGTTCGAGGGCGCTGGCGAGCTCGGCGCCAGCCTTTTGGAGGACGCGGTCCTGCGACTCTCGCTCGATCCGCCGGCGTTCGAGGGCATCAGGGTCCGGGGCGTGCGCTTCCCACCCTAGAGACTCTAGAGATGGAGCCTCCGGCGGCAGGAACTCCGGATTGGTCAGATCCGGGGCCTGGGCGTGCAGGCTGATGGCGAGAATCGACAGCGCGAGACTCAGGCAGAGGACAGGGCGAAGAAGGCTAAAGGTCGACATCTATAACCTCACAGTCTGGCCGTTTGCCCGGCTTAAGGGAGCGGCGGGCTGATTCCAGCATCGCTCCCCAGGGCACGGTGCGGCCGAATGAAAACGGGACGTCGACTCGTCGCGGGGAATTCGTGAAAGAGGGCTCAACTTTTTGAAAAAAGCGGGTTTGCCCGGAAGGGTTCGCTTTCTCGTCGTTTCGCTGCTAGCTTCCGCGAACTTTGCGGCGCGCTCGCCGCCTGCCTTCTGTCGTTTTCCCGCTCCGGAGACCGCCCCGCCCATGGCCATTAGCGTTTTTGACCTCTTTTCCCTCGGCATCGGACCGTCGAGCTCCCACACCGTCGGTCCGATGCGGGCGACCCTGCGTTTCGCCCGCGGCCTCGCCGATGACGGGCAGCTCGATTCGGTGGACAGGGTCCAGGTCGAGCTCTACGGCTCCCTCGCCGCCACCGGGCGCGGCCACGGCACGCCCCAGGCCGTGGTCACGGGCCTGCTCGGCGAAGAGCCTGAGACGGTTGACCCCGGCAGCATCGAGGAGCGCTACCGCGGCGTGCTCGAAACCGGACGCCTGTCGCTGCTCGGCGAACGGGACGTGGATTTCGGGGAGAGAGATCTGGTCTTCAAGCGGAAGGTGCTGCCGTTTCACGCCAACGGCCTGAAGTGCCTCGCCCTCGACGGGCGGGGAAACCTCGTGCGGGAGCGCAGCTATTACTCCGTGGGCGGCGGCTTCGTGGTCAACGACGATGAAGCGTCGACGGACCGCATCGTTGAAGACCAGACCGAACATCCCTACCCCTTCGACACGGGGGAAGAGTTGCTCGCCCTGTGCCGTCGGGAAGGGCTAGCGATCTGGCAAGTGATGATGGAGAACGAGAAGGTCTGGCGCCCGGAGCCGGAGATCCGTCGCGGTCTCCTCGAGCTGGCCCAGGCCATGCGCGACTGCGTGCGTGCGGGGTGCACCACGGAGGGCACGCTGCCCGGCGGTCTCGAGGTCAAGCGCCGCGCGTCCCGGCTTTACCGCGAGCTCGTCGAACGTCCGGAGGACTCGCTCCGCGACCCGCTGGCGGTGCTCGATTGGGTGTCGTGCTTCGCCATCGCAGTGAATGAAGAAAACGCCGCCGGCGGCCGGGTGGTCACGGCGCCCACCAACGGCGCCGCGGGCATCGTGCCGGCGGTGCTCGAGTACTACCGGCGATTTATCACCGGCGCCGACGACGATGGCATCGTGCACTTCCTGCTGACCGCCGGCGCCATCGCCATCCTGTTTAAGAAGGGGGCGTCGATCTCCGGCGCCGAAGTCGGCTGCCAGGGTGAAGTCGGCGTCGCGTGCTCTATGGCGGCGGGCGGTCTGGCGGAGGTCGCGGGCCTGAGCGTCGAGCAGGTGGA
>JBCDKB010000501.1:0-6288 GCA_038747035.1 Acidobacteriota bacterium
CCGCCTCGACGCCCGCGTCCACATCGCGGGCGGCCAGATCATGGAACCGTCGACCCTCGGCCGCGAGACCACCGATCTCGACGTCCGCTTCGGCGCCTACCGGGGACGGGGCCGCGGACGGATCGACGCCGCCGGCACCGCCCCGGGCGAGTCCCCGCCATCGTCTCCGAGGCCGTCGCCTGGAGAAACGTCGAGCGCGGGCGGCGACCTGGAAGACGACGCCCCCGCAGACCAGGCTCCGGACCCTCGCGAGCCCGACGCCGCAATCGGCAAAGCGCCCATCGACGCATCACCGGACCCGCGGCGCCGTCTCACCGCCCACATTCGACTCGACGACCTGCGGGTCGACGCCGGCCTTGAGCCTTCGGACACGCCCCCCGAGCCAGGCGATGAGGATCGGGAAGACGCCGGGGACCGCAAAATCCTCGAGGCCGCCGGGCTCGCCGACCGATTCCAGGTCCAGATCTCCGGCTTCGACCCGGCCCTCGGTCGACCGCTCGCCGACCCGGAGATTCTGCTCGAGCTGCCGGCCTTCGAGATCCCAGATCTCGAGACCTTCGATCCTCTGGTGCCGGCCGGCCTCGATTTCAAGATCCTCGGCGGGCGCGCCCTCGTCGCCGCCCGCCTGAGCCTCAGCGCCGAGGAAGAAAATACCGTCTTCGACATCGTCGCCGACGACGCCCGGCTCCGCTACCGCGGCACGCGCATCGACGGCACGCTCCAGCTCTCGGGGCGCAGCGTCGGACGGCCCGACGCCTCCGACGCCAAGCGGACCCGCGTCCACGGCCTCAACCTGCGTTTTGACGGCGCCACCCGACCGCGACGCGCGAGCGCCGCATCGTCTCCCGTCGCCTTCGAGCTCGCCTTCGGCCCGATCGATCTCGAGCTCCCGCGGCGCACCGCCGACCGGACCCGCCTCCGGCTGCTGAATGACGACCTCGAGGTGACGGGCCGGTTCGATGACCTCGGCTGGTGGGACATCAAGGGCAAGATGTCCCAAGGCCTCCACCTGCGCGGACGCGGCACCCTCGAGGCCCGCCTCGGCCTCGACCACGCCAAGGGCCGCCCCCGGATCAGCCGCGACCGCGAGCTCACCCTGCGCATCACCCGTTTCGACCTGCCGGACTTGACGGAATTTCGCGACCTGCTGCCTTCCGCGAGCGGCCTCCGTCTCGACGGCGGCCGCGGCGTCGCCCGCGGGCGCTTCACCCTGCGCGGGCGCCGGGAGTCTTTGAATTTCACGGTCGACGCCAAGGACGTGTCGCTCTCGTTCCGCGACACTCCGTTCCGCGGCGACTTGAAACTCAGCGGCCGCAGTTTCGGCGCGATGAAGAGCGACCGGGTGGGCTTGCGCGATGTCGCTTTGGAGTTCAGCGGTGAGACCGTGCGCGGCGCCGACGCCGATGGGGAAGGCGGAGAAAGCGTCCAGGTGGGCGAGACCCGGCCCGTGCGCTTCCGGCTCGACCTGGGCGATACCGACATCCGCCTCCCCAACGCCAAGGCCGGACGCAAACTCCGACTCGCCGACGGCTTTGTCGAGATTGAAGGCCACGTCGACGACCTGGGCTGGTGGGATACGCCGATCGCCGGCGAGGACTGGCTCCGACTTGAAGGCCGCGCTTCCCTCGCAGCGCGTCTGCGGGTGCAGGAAACGGGCGCCGGCATCACCCTCGGGGCGCCGTCGGAAATCACCGCGACGCTGCCGGACCTCGTCGCGATGATCGGCGACTGGCGCGCCGCCGCGCGCGGGGAGCTGCGCGGCGCGCTCGAAAGCTCGGGGAGTCGCCTCGCCCTCGAGCTCGACGGCCCCACTCTGAGCCAAGAGGGGCACCCGACGCTGAGCCTGCCGACCCTTCGCCTCGAAGCCGAAGGTCCACGCCTCAGCCGCGGCCGCTCCATGGACGGGGTGCGCGTCGCCCTGGTCGCCGAACCCACCGAGGTGCCGGATCTTTCGGTACTCAACGGCTACCTGCCCGAGGGGAAATTCCAATTCGACTCCGGCGCCGGTGCCCTCGAAGGGCGCCTCGATCTGAGTCGGAATAACGCGACGGTCGCCTTTGAGCTGCATAGCGACGGCGCCGTGGCTGAAGTGAGCGGCAAGACCGTGAGCTCCCGGGTCGACCTGGAGGTCGACCTCAGGTCCGCCGACCCGTCGAGCCGCCGGCTCGAAATCTACCGCGGTGAAGTCCGCCTGCGCGACGTGCTTTTCGCCGACATCCCCAATCCGTCGCCGGACTGGTGGGCGGTCGGCACGATCCGCGACGGCTGGGTCACCGCCGCCAAACCGATCGCCCTCAATACGGAAGTGGAGATGCGCCTGCGTGACCCGCAGCCCATCGTGCACCTCGTGGGAGAGAAGCGACGCAGCGTGCGCTGGCTCGCCCGCGTGCTCGACATCGACGACGTCAGCGGCACCGGCCGCATGATCCTCGACGAGGGCGGCCTACGCTTTGAGGATCTCAATATCCGTGGGGAAGACCTGGTGGTGCGCGGCCATATCGACCTTGAAGAGCCGGTTCGGGCCCTGCTCCTCATCCAGTACCACCAGTTTTTCGTCGGTGTTGAAAAGGTCGGCGACGACAGCAATCTGCGCCTCTTCCGGCCCACCGAGTGGTACGACGAGCGCAGCCGCGCCTGGAAGAGCCGCGTCCGCTAGGCGACGGCTTTCGCGGCTGCCTCGTCGCTTTCTCTCCAAATCTTTTCCGGCCCATGAAGGAATCGCGAGGCCCGCAGCGCCTGGTGGCGTGAACGGGGACCCCTGTCGTTGCAAAGGTCCCACTCCTTCACCAACCCTTTCGCGGAGCCATCACATGATCTCTTGGGGAAAGACCCTTCCACTGATCACCGCCCTACTCGCCGTCACCCTGCTCGCGCCCCACGGCGCCACCGAAGCCCAGACCGTTGAACACATTCGATCCACCGATCACATTTCAGCTAACGGCGTGACCGACACCTCCCTCATGACCTGGTTCAACTACCTGTGTGATCCGGATAAACCACTCTGCGGCAACTATCCGGTGGATCTACGCCTGCGCCGCTACGAGCCGAAGCTGCCGCGCAACGTCGCCACCCGCGACGTCCAGCCGCTCTCGTCGACGTCCCTCGGCTGGCGCTGGGTCAACACTGGACTCCACGGCCAGGAGCCGTTCTGCTTTGTCGGACAGATCACCCGCGATCCGATCGCCGGCGACCGGGTGCTGCTGCGCAACTCCATCCACCGCGTGACTACCGCCTTTGCCGGCGGCTTCTACCCCGTCGACGAAAGCAAGTCGACCTGCACCTACGAGGTCAACGGCGTCCCGGAAGACGGCCTCCTGCAGTGGTCCGGCACCAACGGCGCCTTCGGCGTCCACGACGAGCTCGCCCTCGTCCGCCGCTATTGGGACGGCGCGGGGTGGCAGAGAGACACCGTCAGCGTCTGGGGCGGTGCGCCGATCGTCGGTTCGCTCGTCCAGGGCGGCGGTACGGGTATCCACGGCGAGGTCTACGGCCTCAACGAGTCCGGCCAGATCTTCACCACCTGGAATAACGGCGGCGAGATCGAGTACGCGATCATTCCGGGGACGGATGGCTTCCACATGGACTCCCTGGTTTACGCCGGTAACGGCGTGCTCTACGGCATGAAAAAAGCCGGCCTGCATCGCGTGTACTGGTCCGGCGGCTGGCAGGTGGAGCACATCCCGAGCTGGGGATCGCGCCTGGTGTCGGACTCGCTGATCGCCGCCAACAATCAGAACGTCTTCGGCGTCAACAACGCCGGCCAGGCCTTCACCACCTGGAATAACGGCGGCGTCACCACCTTCGCCCTGATCCCTGGAGCCACCGACCTCGTGTCGGACTCGCTGGTGAAGAGCCCCGGCCATGGCCTCTTCGCCGTCAAGACCGACGGCTCCCTGGTGCGCATCTACTGGAACGCCGGCGCCTGGCAGACCGACGTGATCCCGCACTGGGGCCCCGCGCTGATCCCGGACTCCTTCGTGCCGAATACCAACAACGGCCACATCATCGGCGTCAACGTCGACGGCCAGCTCGTCGGCACCTACACAAACGCCGGCGCCGTGACCTTCGCGATCATCCCGGGCGTCGCCGACGTCGTCCCGCATTCGATCGCCGTGACGCCGAACGGCCTCTTCTCCGTCCGCGATGACGGCGAGTTGCTGCGCAGCTATTGGGCCGGCAGCTGGAATACGGAAGTCATCCCGCACACCGGCGCGCCGCTGGTTCCGGAGTCGCTGATTCCGAGCGAGATCGACCAGATCTACGGTCTGAACGAGGACGGTGAAGTCTTCGCGACGTGGATCGACGGCGGCAGCTTCGCCGTCGCCATCCTGCCGTAACTATCCCGAGCCCCCCTCGCCGACGGCGCCGGGCGCCGTCGGCCGATGGCCCCCCACGTCCCCGCAAGCGCCGGATCGCGGCGCTTCGGCTCGAATCCGAATCCCAACGCCCCGGGCCAGGCCCCGGCCGATGGCCCGCCCCTTGAGGAGCCTCCATGTTTCGTCATCTCCGCACCGTCGCCTTCGCTTTGGCGGCCTCGTCGTTCATTCTCGCAGCACCCCACCCCGCTTCGGGCCAAGCCCTGTCGTGGATCGCCGACCTCAGCGGCTGGTCGGGCTGGGGCGCCCTCGAGCACGCCAACGGCGACAAGGTCGCCGTCGGCCGCTTCAACACCCTCCACGTCGTCTGGGAAGAGGGGAGCCTAGTCAAGTACTCCACATCCATCGACGGCTACACCTGGACGACCCCCGAGCTCGTCGCCCCTGGCCTGCCCGCCGCCCTTCCGGCCATCGCGTCGGATACCGACGGCACGCTCGTCGTCGCCTTCGTCGCCAACCCCGACGTCGACGGCCTCGGCACCATCCAGTACGCCCGCAAAGCCTGGGGCGCCACGAGCTGGACCGTCTCCCCCCTCGTCAACTCCGGGACCCAGCCGGATATCGACGCCCGTGCCGGCCGCACCCACGTCGTGTGGACGACCTTCGACCGCGTCCAGTACACGACCTTCGCCACCCAAACGCCGCCCCCGGCGATGAATTTCGGCGAGGAAATCGAAGTCTCGGCGTGCCCGAATACGGGCTTCATTCGACCGTCGGTGGCGCTACCGCGCAAAGGCTGCCGCCTGACGCCGACGGTCGCCTACCTGCGCACCTCCGACGAGACGGCCAATCCGAACCCGAGCTGTGCGTCGCTGGTCACCGAGATCGGCCCGCGGGTGTGCACCCGCAACGACAGCACCGCCACGTGGAGCCTCGACTACACAGATCTTCAAACCCAGACCAATCCGGCCCTCGGTGTCGAAGGCTTTTCGCTGTCCCTCAACGCCGAATACCGGACCGGCAACACCTTCCTGACCTGGTCCGATACGTCTAACGGCAATACCCGCACCCGCTTGGCCCGTGGCCGCAACGGCACCTGGAACGCCACCACCCTCGACACCGACGAACGCCACGCCCACGTCGCCGCCAAGCGCAACAGCCTCTCCGGCGAGTTTCGGATCGCGTGGGTGTCGAAGAACGGCGCCGGCCCCTACGCCGACTGGGACGCCTCCTTCCGCACCGGTAGCTGGGGTTCCGGCGCCGCGCCGACCTGGACCCAGCCGGCCCAGGTCATCACCTACGCCGCCGGCGGCGGCTCCGCCATCGGCCGGCCCCAGGCCACATTCTGGGGCCGCTGCGCCGCCGGCGACTACACGACCATGGAAGTCCTCGCCGAAGTCGAGGGGGTCTGCTCAACCACCCGCCTGATGAACCACATCGAACCCAATCAATCGTGCCCGCCCTCGGCCCCGATCGGGCTGATCGATCCGTGCCAAAAGGTCTACGTGACCTATACCTCCTCCGGGGCCGACGCCACGCGCGTCGACACCTCGGCACTCGGTGAGCCCACCGAGACCGGAGACCGCTCCGCCACGATCACGCTCAAGTCCGAAGACGGCGACTACGGTACCGTCACCTTTGAGTGGGACCGCGGCGAGCTCGTTGAATCGAGCGACGGCGGATTCGTGATCAGCGATCGCAAAGCCACCGTCCGTCTCCACGCCGACGGCGTCCGAGCCCGACTGAAGCGGCTGCCGGACAACCTGATCTACGACGAGATCAAGCCGCGGGAGCTGTGCGGCGATCGCTCGCCCCGAGAGTGATCGAAGGCCGATTCGAGACCGGATAGACCTCCGCATGGAGGTCTACGGGCCCAAGGCCCCGGTCTGGGATGGAAGCAGCACCACATTTTGTGAGGGCCTCTGTTAGCGCTTGCTTGTCCAGCCTCAAGTCGGCGACAGCCGACTTGAGG
>JBCDKB010000502.1:0-6259 GCA_038747035.1 Acidobacteriota bacterium
ACCGCGGCGCCCGGCGCGGCGCCGCCGGCCAGCTCGACGGCGCTGTGGACGGCGCTGCGCAGTCCTAAGGTAAAAGTCTCTTGCATCCGGTCGGTGAACCCGGCTCGGCGGTAGTCGAGAACGGGCTCCATGATCAGATCGCAGCGCGGTCCTGCGGTGCCGCCCCATCGATAGCGCGGCGGCACGCCGTGGTCGACGAAGAAGTCATAGAGCTCGTTTTCCCGCGGTTTGGGCAGCGTCTCGGGGACGAACGTGCCCGACGGCGGCCGCCCCAGCTTGAGGTCGGCGAGGAAACGGTTGACGACGGCGTCGCAGGCGAAATTCCACACGTCGTGGTGGGCCCGCTCCACCACGTGCCCGAAGCCCAGGTGCAGCAGGTGGTGGGCGAGGATCCACATCCACACCGGGGGATCCTCCAGCCGCTCCGCGTTGGCGTAGATATAGCCCGAGCTCGTCAAGATGGCGTGGGCGTCTTGGGGGCAGGTGCCGGGCTGTCGGCTGACGGACGCGGCGTCGATCAACGGCGAGAAGAGCGGATGCTCGCGCAGACCGTGGACGGCGCGATCGAAATTCTCCGCCGCGGGGTCTCTCTTCGGCGCCTTGCCCTTGGAGCGCTTCCGGGCCATCTCGGGCGGCTACCGCTTCTCGACCAGGCGCGGCAGGTCGCGGATAACCTCGACGAGCAGCCAGCCCGGCAGCTCGATCGGCGGGTTTTCCTCCGACTCGGCGACCACGAGCTGGGCCATTTCCAGGCTGATGGCGGCGAGGTCCTTGATCATCGCCTTGGCGCGGTGGGCCAGCTGCTTATGCTGGGACTTGAGATGTTTGGGATCGGTCGGCAGCTCTTTAGCCAGGTGGGCGCGGAAGGATTGTGCCAAGAAGTAGAGCAGGTCCCGGTCCTCCGGCGTCGACGGCCAGTGGCGCTCGCCCTTGAGGATCGAATGCAGGTTGAATTGGCTGCGCTGCTGCTTCATGAAGGCCTTGAACTGGCCGGCGTGGTGCGGCGTCAGGCAGCCGTAGACCAAGGCCTCGAGCGCTTCGTCGCTGATGTCGTCGCCGAATTCGTAGAGCGCGTCGCTCACCATGTGCCAGGAGCGGGGCGTCGAAAAGGCTTCCTCGGTCTTCGGTGCGGCGCTCCACAGGTGGTCCGGCCGCAGCTCGAGGTAGCTCAGCACCCAGGTGTGGACCTGGCTCCGACGGGCCCAGGCGAACCAGTCGCGGTGGGAGACCCGCAGGTGCACGTGGATCATGCGATTGATCAGCGCCGACGACATCGGCTTCACGATCGCGCTGTCCTGGGCGCGATTGCCGGCGCCGATGACGATCGAACCTGCCGGCAGCTCGTACTCGCCGACGCGGCGCTCGTGGATCAGGCTGTAGAAGGCTTTTTGCACTTCGTGGGAGCACGCGTTCAGCTCGTCGAGGAAGAGGCAATAGGGCTTCTCCCGGGCGATATTCGACGGCGGACAAAAGCGGCTCACCCCGTCTCGGATCTGCGGCACGCCGATCAGGTCCTCCGGCGCCAGCTGGGAGCCCAAGAGCGAAACGCACGGCAGGCCGAGCTGGTCGGCGAATTGGGTCACCAGGCTCGATTTTCCGATACCCGGAGCCCCCCAGATGAAGACCGGACGCACCAGGGCGACGTTGAGGAGGAACTCGGGGAGCTGGGCTTGGCTCAGGGTCTTGACGGGGTGCATGGTGAACTCGCGCAGGGTCTGCTTTAATCGGCCGGTAACGAAGTCGGCGCCGTTAGGCGGGCCCAAGGGTCACGGCCCGCGCTTGTCGACCGGATCCCGCCGCGACAACGGCCAACGATGTCACAAGTCAATCCATGAGCCCCACCCAGCCCGACGATCTCTCGTCCGACGAGATGCGCCGCTACGGCCGCCACCTGGTGATGCCGCAGGTCGGCCTCGAAGGACAGCGGCGCCTTCGCCAGGCGAAGGTACTTCTGGTGGGGACCGGCGGGCTCGGATCGCCGGCGGCGCTCTACCTCGCCGCGGCCGGCGTCGGCACGCTGGGGCTGGTGGATTTTGACCGCGTCGACGAGTCCAATCTGCAGCGTCAGGTGCTCTTCGCCACCGACGATGTGGGGGAGTCGAAGGTCACCAGCGCGGCGGCGCGGCTCCGGGCACTCAATCCCCACGTGGAGATTGAGCTCCACGACGTGCGGCTCGACGCCTCGAACGTGCTCGAGCTGGTGGGGGCTTACGACATCGTCGTCGACGGTAGCGACAATTTCCAAACCCGCTACCTGGTGAACGACGCCTGCGTAATGACCGGCACACCGGACGTGTGGGGCGCGGTGCTCCACTTCGAAGGCCAGCTGTCGGTCTTCGGCGTCCGCGGCGGTCCTTGCTACCGCTGTCTCTTTCCCGAGCCGCCGCCGCCGGGACTGGTGCCGTCATGTGCGGAAGCCGGCGTGCTCGGCGTCCTACCCGGCACCATCGGAACCCTGCAGGCGACGGAGGCGATCAAGCTGATTCTCGGCCGAGGTGAGCCCTTGGTGGGGCGCTTCGTGACCTTCGACGCCTTGAGCATGCGTCTCCGGGAAATCAATCTACCCAAGAACCCCGAGTGTTTGACCTGCTCCGAGGGCGCCGAGCCGCAGCTCGTCGACCTGGGGGCGAGCTGTGAGGACAATCTACCGATGACCGATGAGAATTCAGAAGTTCCGCTCAATATCGACGTCCACCAGCTCCACGCTTGGCGCGAGCAAGAGCGTGATCTGGTGCTACTCGACGTGCGTGAAGAGCAGGAATACGAGCTTTGCCGGATTGACGGCTCGGTGTTGATTCCGATGCGCGAGCTGCCGGGAAAGCTGGCGGAGCTCGATAGCGCAGCCTTGACCGTCGTCCACTGCCACCACGGTCCGCGCTCATCCCACGCCGTGCACTACCTGCGTAGCCAGGGCTTTGACCGTGCGACCAACCTCGCGGGCGGCATCGATGCGTGGAGCCTGCACATCGACCCGGCGGTGCCCCGCTACTAGCGTCCGCTTTGGTTGAGTTCTGGCATCGACGCCCGGCCTTCTCGGTCGCGGTCCTCGCCCTCGCCGTGCACCTGGCTTTCTTGCTCGCCCTGCCGGCCGAGATGCAGCGCAATGAGAGCTCCGACTACCTGGACTTCTATCGACCGATGGCGGAGCGCCTGCTCGACGGGCGAGGTCTGCAGGACGCTGAAGGTCGGGTCGCGGTGCGCTACCCGCCGGGCTACCCGATGGTCCTGGCCGTCGCCGTCGGCCTGTCGCGGGCGCTGCCGGGGGGCGAAGCGCTATGGATCCAGGGCCTGGTGGCGCTGTGCGTCGCGCTGTCGGCGGCGCTCCTGGTGCTTCTCGCCCGGCGCCTTACCGGCAGCACAACGCTCGCGCTCGTGGTCGGATTTGGCTGGAGCTTCTACCCGCCGCTCCTGTGGCTCACCAAGCAGCCGAATAGCGAAGTGCCTTTCCTGGTCTTGATGCTCGCCGGGCTGCTCGCCTGGCGCGTATCGACCGAGGCGCAGCAAAACGGAACGTCGTGGCGCTTCGCGGCGGCGGCCGGGGCGCTCCTCGGCGCGGCGACGCTGCTTCGCCCCATCGGGCTGCTGCTGGCGCCGGTGTTGGCGGTCGCCTTCCTGGTTTTCCCCGGACGGGGCCGTTCTAGGCTGGACGGTCCGTGGCGCCCGCTGCCGCGGCGCTGGGGGTCGGCGGCGCTGCTGGTGGGCGTCCACATGCTGGTGCTCGCGCCGTGGATCCTTTTCGTGCACCACGAAACCGACGTGTGGATTCCGGTGTCCTCGGGCGGGCGCCTGAGCCTGCTCGACGGCTTGACCCTCGGGGCCGACCCGGAGGAGCCGTCGCCCAGGCTGAGCGAGGGGGCCCTCGCTTTGACCCGCAGCGTCGAGGCCCGTCGGGCCGAGATTCGCGGGCCTTCCTCCGCCGCGGTTTTTCTATGGCGCCAGGCGCAGAATGACCCCAGCCCGGTCGTCGAGCTGCTGGCCGTGAAAGCGGCCCGCGCCTGGTACGGCACGGAATCGGTCCGGCACGAAGGCGCTTTGCTGGCGATCCAGGTGCCGGCGCTGATTCTCGCGGCCCTCGGCCTGTGGCGCCTCGGTCGACGTCATCCGGCCCTCGTGCTGGCGATTTTCGCCGTCGTCGGCTATTTCTGGGGCATGACCTTCCTGGTCCTGTCGATCCTGCGCTACATGGTGCCGGCGATGGCCCTGTTGATGATCCCCATCGCGTGGCTGCTGCTCGAATCGGCCCATTCTTTGCTGCCGCCGCGCTACCGTGGGCTGCTCGGCGACTTCCCCTCAGCTTCGCCGGCGCCCGGCGGAGGTTAGGATCGCACGATGTCGACCGCGCTTTCCGCCGCGCAGTCCGGGACCCTCGCCGACGCCCGGGCGCTGAAGCGACGCTGGCTGGTGAAGACCGGCCGGCGCCTGATCTCGGCCGTGGTCCGTCGGCGTGTCGGCGTCCATCCGTGGCCGGATGATCGACGCAATTTTTGGGCGCTGCTCACGTCGAGCCGCGCACAATCCGGCGTTTGTCCGCTCTGCGGCTGGCGGGGAGTTTTCCTGCAGCACGCGGGACGTCCGCGGCAGGTCTGCCTGGTGTGCGGCAGCCGGGCACGTCACCGGAGCCTGCAGCTGGCTGTCTCCGAGCGGGTGAAGATCCGCGCCGGCCGCGCCCTGCATATCGCCCCAGAGAAGTGCCTGGCACCTCTCCTGCGGGGCCACGACGTGGTGACCGGCGACCTGGAACCGGGCCACGGCGAGGTCGCCCTCGACCTGCGCCAGCTGCCCTTCGCCGACGGTTCCTTCGATCTCGTGCTGGCGAGCCACGTCTTTGAGCACATCGTGGAAGACGACGTCGCCCTGGCCGAGGTCCACCGCGTCTTGCGCCCCGGCGGCCAGGCGATCTTGCCGGTGCCGATCACCGCTGAACGCACGGTGGACTTCGGTTTTGTGGACCCGGCCCGCAACCACCACGCCCGGGAGTGCGGGCCCGACTATGTCGAGCGCTACCGCCGGGTCGGCTTTACGGTCGACGAGGTAGGGAGCCGCAGCCTTCCGGATCCGCGGGGACATGCTCTTCTGACCGCGGAGCGCGGCGGCGAGACGGAACACCACATTCCTTTCTGCACGAAACCGGCCGGGGCGGACTGATGTGTGGCCTGTGCGGTCTCTTCTCGGCGGCGGGCGGCCTCGCCGATGCGGAAGAGTCGATCCACGCCATGACCCGGGAGCTCGAACGCCGCGGGCCCGACGACGAGGCCTTCTGGCTCGATCCGGAGTCGCGCCTTCGGCTTGGATTTCGCCGCCTGGCGATTCTCGATCTGTCGCCCGCCGGGCGCCAGCCGATGGAGTCGGCGAGCGGTGACTCGGTCTTGGTGCTGAACGGCGAGATCTACAACTTCCGCGAGCTGCGCGGTGAGCTCGAAGCCGGCGGCCACCGCTTCTGCTCGACGGGGGACAGCGAGGTGGTCCTCGAAGCCCTCGAACGCTGGGGGCTTGACGCCCTGGGTCGACTCGAGGGCATGTTCGCGCTCGCCTTCTACAGCCGCAGACACCGACGGCTGATCCTGGCGCGCGACCGCACGGGTATCAAACCTCTCTGGCTGCTCGATTCGCCGGACGGCGCTTCGCTGGCTTTTTCGTCGCAGCTGGATTCGCTGCTCCACTGTCCGTGGCCCGTCGACTCAGAACCTCGACTCGACGTGCTTCACCTGTATTTGCGCCTCGGCCACCTTCCGCCGCCGCTGGGCCTGCTGCCGGGGACGCGTCAGCTTGAGCCGGGGGAGTGGCTGGAGCTTAACGCTGAAGGTGAGCGTCGGAGCGGCCGATTCTGGAAGCTACCGCGCTTCCCGGAAGTGTCCCTCGGCGTCGACGATGGCCTTGAGGCCTTTGACGCCGCTTTGGAGCGATCGGTGGCGCGGCACCGCCTCGCCGACGTGCCGCTCGGGACCTTCCTTTCGGGCGGGGTCGACTCGCCTTTGGTGGGTGCAACGGCCCGCGGCCAGACGTCGTCGGACCTGCTCGCCTTCACCCTCGGCAATCCGGGCTGGGGCCAAGACGAAGAAGCGGCGGCGCGGCGCTTCGCCGACCAGCTCGGGCTCGACCACCGCGTGCTTCGGCTCGACGGCAAAACCGCGGCCACCGCCGTCGACCAGGTGCGCGGGGCGATGCATGAACCGTTCGCCGACTTCTCGCTACTGCCCACGCTGCTGCTCTCCGCCTTCGCGCGACGGCACGTGACGGTGGCGCTGTCGGGGGACGGGGG
>JBCDKB010000503.1:0-6243 GCA_038747035.1 Acidobacteriota bacterium
ACCGCCGCCGCGCTGGATCCTCGGCCGCGGGCGCCGCCGGGGGCGTGCGGGCGGCGGCCCCCGTGGCGGTGGCGACCCTGGTCGCGGGCGGCCCCCGCGGCGCGCGGCTCGGCCGGCCGGCGACGGTCTTCGCCGTGGCCTACGCGGCGTCGACCTTGGCGCTCTTCTTGGTGCCCCCACCGCCGCCCGCCTCCAGGGCGCCGCAGGCGCTGCGTCTGCTGCGGGCGGTTCTCCGTCGACCCGCCGCCGTGCTGCTCGCCGGCGGCGCCGCGGGCTACGTGCTGGTGGCGATCTTCGGCGACGCACTGATGCCGCAGTCAGGCCGACTCTCTCCCCCCATGGCGGACGTCCTGGTGTCGTTGCGTTTCCTCGAAGGCACCACCGTCGAAGAGGCGGAAGAGATCGTCGCCCGGGCGGAGGCCGTGCTCAGTGAGCGAGCGGATATCGACTCGCATTGGAGCGTCTTCACCCGCTCCTTCGCCACCCTCGGTATCGACGCGACGCCGGAGATCGAAACATCGACGGCGGTGCAGACGCTCGCGGCCAGGGTCGAGATGCAGCTCCAGCGCCTCGGCGCCTCGGTCACGGCCCGCCCCTTCGGCGTCGCCGGCGGCGGTGAGCCCTTGCGCTTCAACGATCGCTTGATCGAGCCCCCGGAGATCGACGAGCGGATCACCCGCTATCGATTCCTGCTCAAGAGTCCCGACGCCGAGGCCCTGCGCAGGGCGCTGGCGCTCGTCGACGAAGGGCGGCGGCGCCATCGGGACCTGCGCGAAAGCGCGGTGATCGTGCCCGACTGGCGCCCCCCGGCCGAGCAGTGGCATCTGGTGCCCCACCCCAGCGCGTCGACCCGCGACGTCGACCGGGCCGCCCTGCGACTCGCCGAGTCCGGCGCGTGGTCCGCCGCCGTCCCGACCCTCGGCCTGCGCGGCCGCAGCGACGCGCTCGAGCTGCGGGTCCTAGCCGCCGACGCCCCGGCGACGGCCCGGGAGGCCTCGGAGCTGTCGACGGCGCTGGCGCCGAAGCGCGACGGAGACAGCTACATCGTGCCGAGTGAGCTCTTTGAGGTCCGGGAGGAGCTCGGCTCGCCGACGCTCCGCCGCCAGCGCGGCAGTTTCGTGCTGCCGGTGGTCATCCACCTGCGGGGCCTCGCCCTCGGCGAGCGGCCGATGGTGCGCAATACGCTGCACACCACCCTTAGAAACCTGGCCTGGCCGGCGGAGGTTGACGTCCAGCTGCCGCGCCTGCGGCCGAAGCGATTTACCGAGGATCGGTTGCGCCTCTTGACCATCGCCGCGACGCTGCCGCTCTTGATGCTCGGCCTCGCTATTTGCCGACTCGATTCGATCCCCTTGGGCCTCTCAACGGCCCTCGGACCGTCCCTCGGCCTGGCGGCGACCGCGCCGTGGCTGTCGGTGAGCGGCACCGGCGCCGATGAGCTCACGTGGCTGACGCTGGCGGCGACGCTGGCCATGGTGTGGGCTTTCTCCGCCGAGGTGACGGCCCGCGTGCGCGTCCGCAAACCGAGTCGACTCGCCGTCGGCCCCGGCTACCGCTGGCTCTCCCGGCGGCTGCCGCCCATCGCCGCCGTCGCCCTCGGGTTTCCGCTCGGCCTCGCCCTACCCACCTGGGGCCTGACGAGCGACCAGCACCTGTGGGTCACGTCGCTGCGCACCGGCGCCCTGGCCGCCGTCGCCGGACTCGTCGGCGCCACCCTCCTGGTGCCGGTGCTGCTGCGCGCCACCGACCGCCTGCGCTTCTACGACCGAGCCGCCGCTCGGCTCCGGGCCCACCCGCCGGCCTGGGCGGACGAGGTCCGCGGGAGGGACCAGACGCCGGACACCGACGGGGCCCCCGTGGATTCGCCCCCGTCGCCACCGCCGGCCGGGTCCGAGTTCCACGGGCTGCACCTCGAGACCCAGAATCTGAACAAGATCTACAGCAACGGCTTCCAAGCCTTGTCCCAGGTCGACCTTTCCCTCCGCCCCGGCATCATCGGCCTGCTCGGCCCGAACGGCGCCGGCAAGTCGACGCTGCTGCGCTGCCTGTGCGGCCTGCTCGAGCCGACCCGCGGCCGCGTGCTTTTCCGCGGCGAGCCGGTGACGCCCCAGAATCTGCCGCGCTACCGGCGTCTGGTGGGCTTCTTGCCGCAGGCCTTCAACGCCTACGAAGGGGCGACGGTGGAAGCGTTCCTCGATTTCTGGGCCCTCGAGATCGGCCTCCTCGACACCGCCGAGCGCCGCCGGGAGCTCGACGCGGTGCTCGAGCAGGTCGGCCTCAGCGACGCGCGGGCTCGCAAAGTGCGAGAGCTTTCCGGCGGCATGCGGCGGCGTATCGGCATCGCCCGCGCCCTACTCGGATCGCCGCCGATCGTCATCGTCGACGAGCCCACCACCGGCCTCGACGTCGAGTCCCGCCAGCGCCTGCGCGACTCCCTCCTCCAAGCCGCCGGTGATCGGATCATTCTTTTCTCGACCCATATCGCGAGCGATATCGCCACCACCGCGTCGCGCATCCTGATCCTCGACGGCGGCCGACTGCGCTTCGACGGCTCCCCCGGCGACCTCATCGACGGCGCCCACGGACGGGTCTTCGAGCGTCTGCTCGACGACGCCGAGCTCCGCGACTTCTCCGGCCGCTACCGCGTCACCACCCGCGTCCGTACCCTCGACGGCATCCGCGTGCGCGCCGTCGCCACCGTCGACCAAGAACCCGCCGGCGAGCTCGTGCGACCCAACCTCGAAGAGGCCTACCTCGCCACCCTCAGCCACGGCGTGCACGCCCCCGGCGGCGAGCGGCGCACGGGGTCGCTACTCGACTTGAAGGCTTGATCGCGGCGAGCCATCCCTTGACGCGGCGCGGCATCGCGGGTAGATTTAGTTCGCACTCGAACTAAATCCGCGCCGACCCCGTGACCAAATCTACCTTCCGCGTCTTCCACCTTCTCCAGCGAGCCCACGGCGCGCTCTTTCGCGCCGCGGATAAGTTTCTGCGGCACGCGGAGGGCTTAACGGCGGCCCAGCACGGCGTGCTCTTGGTGCTGTCCACCGACGACGGCGTGCCGATTTCCACGATCGCTGAGGAGCTGCGGATGGGCAAATCGAGCTTGACGGGGCTGGTGGACCGGATGTCGAAGACCGGCCTGGTGCGCCGCGCGCCGTGCCCGGTGGACGGCCGGGTGACGCGGATCCACCTCGAGCCCGCCGGTCGAAGGCTCATCGGCCGCACCGTCGGGCGCATCAAGGCCCAGAACGAGGCCCTGCTCGAGCCCTTTTCCGACGCCGAACGCGACACGATCCGCCGCTTCCTTCTACACATCACCGAACACGCCGACGGTCTGGTCGGCGACGTCGAATCGAGAGAAACCGTCGGAGTCACTTCCGACTCCGCTTGAAAAGGACACCCCATATGAGTGACTTCATCATCTCTGAACGCCAAGGCCGCGTGCTGGTCATGACCATCAACCGGCCGGATCGTCTGAACGCCCTCAACCATGGCATGTATGCGGCCCTCGCCGAGGGTCTGGGAGAGCTGGCGTCGGACGACTCGCTGCGCGCCGCCGTGATCACGGGCCGCGGCGAGTACTTCACCGCCGGCAACGACCTCGAGGATTTCTCCGCCGGCATGCCCGAAGGCAAGCCGCCGGTGATGCGCTTCCTCGAAGCGCTGCTGATGGCGCCGAAACCGGTCTTCGCCGCCGTCAACGGCCCGGCGATCGGCGTCGGCCTGACGATGCTGCTGCACTGCGACCTCGCCTACGCCTCGCAATCGGCGACGCTGCGGGCGCCGTTCCCGCAGGTCGGCGTCGTGCCCGAGGCCGGATCGTCCCTGCTCCTGCCCCAGGCCGTCGGCATGGCCATGGCCAACGACATCCTCATCGCCGGCCGCACGCTAAACGCCGAAGAGGCGCTCAACGCCGGCCTCGTCTCGCGCGTCTTCACCGACGACGAGCTGCTGCCCAAGACCCTCAAAGTCGCCGCCCAGGTCGCCGGCCAGGCGCCGAACGCGACCCGCAAGTCCAAGGCCCTCATCCGCTCCAGCCGTGACGCCGTCGCCGCCCGGATGAAGCTCGAAGGCAAAGACTTCTTCGCCCAGCTCCAATCCGCCGAGTTCCGCGAGTCCGTCGCCGCCATCCGCGAGAAGCGTCCACCGCAATTCGACTAAACCGACGCCGCGAGCTTCGCCAGAGGAAGTTTCCCCATGAAGACTTGGAAGTCCATCAAAGCACGCCGATTCACGGCCGAAGAGCTGGCAGCCATTAGGGCGAACGCCGAACGCGACGCCCTGGAGCTCAGCTTGACAGAAACCCGCAGGGTTCCGGAGAAGGCCCAGGATCAAGCGACCGGGAAACTTCCGTAGACCCGTCTTGGATCACAGGCCGGTTCCTCGCCTGATATCTTGCCGACATGCAAGTCTTGCCGACGCGCGTCGACCTTCGCTCTGATGTCTATCAAGAGAACAGGGCCTGGTTCTTAGAAAAACTCGCCGAGCTCGACGCCGCCCACGCGCAGGTGAACGCGGGCGGCGGCGAGAAATACGTTAAGCGGCACCACAAGCGCGGCAAGCTGATGGCGCGGGAGCGCATCGAGCTCTTGCTCGACCGCGACGCGCCGTTTCTCGAGCTGCACAGCCTCGCCGGCTGGGGCACCGATTTCGCCCTCGGCGGCAGCGCGATCTGCGGCGTCGGCGTGGTGTCGGGCGTCGAGTGCATGATCGTCGCGAATGAGCCGACGATCAAAGGCGGTTCGATCAATCCCTACGGCCAGCGCAAGATCTCCCGGGCGATGGAGATCTGCGCCGAGAATCGGCTGCCGCTGATCAACCTCACGGAGTCCGGCGGCGCCGACTTGCCGCATCAGGCCGAGCTCTTCGTGCCCGGCGGCTCGCTTTTCCGCGAGCTCACCCGCCGCTCCCAGGAGCGCATTCCCACGGTCTGCCTGGTCTTCGGCTCGTCGACCGCCGGCGGCGCTTATATCCCGGGCATGTCGGATTACGTGGTGATGGTGAAGGAGCAGGCCAAGGTCTTCCTGGGCGGGCCACCGCTGGTCAAAATGGCGATCCACGAAGACTCGACCGAAGAAGAGCTCGGCGGCGCGGAGATGCACAGCCGGGTCTCCGGCGTCGCCGACTATCTGGCCGAAGACGAGCTCGACGCGATACGCATCGGCCGGGAGATCATGGCCCAGCTCGCCGACACCCGCGGCGCCAAGCCGCAACCCCGGTCACCCGTCGAGCCGCCGCGCTACGACCCCGAGGAGCTGCTCGGCCTCACCAGCGCCGACATCCGCCGACCGTTCGAGGTCCGCGAAATCATCGCCCGGCTCGTCGACGGGTCCAGGTTCCACGAGTTCAAGCCGCTCTACGGCACGACGCTGGTGACCGGTACCGCCCGCCTCCACGGCTACCCCGTGGGCCTCGTGGCGAATAACGGCGTGATCTTCTCGGAGGCGGCTGAAAAAGGCGCCCAGTTCATCCAGCTCTGCAACGTCGAAGACCGACCGATCGTCTTCCTGCAGAACATCACCGGCTTCATGGTCGGCAAGCGCTACGAAGAAGGCGGCATCATCAAAGACGGCGCCAAGATGATCAACGCCGTCGCGAATAGCGCCGTGCCGCACCTCACCGTGATGATCGGCGCGTCCTACGGCGCCGGCAACTACGCCATGTCCGGCCGCGCCTACAAGCCGCGCTTCCTCTTCACGTGGCCGAACCACAAAATCGCCGTCATGGGACCGGAGCAGCTCGCCGGCGTGCTCTCCCTCGTCCGGCGACACGCCGCCGCCCGCGCCGGCGTCCCCTTCGACGAAGAGCACGACGCCAAGCTGCGACGCGCCGTCGAAGGCCAAATCGAAGCCGAGTCCTACGCCTTCTTCGCCTCCGGCCGCCTCTGGGACGACGGCGTCATTGACCCCCGCGACACCCGCACCGTGCTGGGCTTAAGCCTCTCCGCCGTCCACAACGCCCCCGTCGAGGGCGCCCGCGGCTACGGTGTCTTCAGGATGTAGTCAGCCGCGGCCGGCTAACCTAGCCATCGGAAGACCTAAGGCTCACCAAGTAGAGCTCCGGGCTTTCGCTGACCGACTTTCCGTCGATCAACAAACCACGATCCTCGGCAATACCAAGGTGCGCTCGAAGAAGCTCGGCTCCGCCTCGCTGAGGCGGGGACAAGCCCCGCCACTACCCCGGAAAGAAGCGGAACCGGCCATACGGAAGGTCTCGATGTGACGAAAGCCGCAGAGTTGG
>JBCDKB010000504.1:0-6231 GCA_038747035.1 Acidobacteriota bacterium
CCCAGGGCTATTGACCTTCTTAGGATACGCCTGCGCCTCGAGCAGCGTCAAGTACGACAGAGGCCTGTTCGCATAAACGCCCATTCTGTCGCTTTTTCTGCCGATCGGGTACGTTATCCGACAACCTGTCGCCTAACGTTCCGCGGATGCGATGGGGAACCTAGGAAAACCAGCCTCGCAGGCAAACCTCGGCGACTCTGCGGCAGGTTATCCGACGTCGGGATAACAGTTACCCCCTGTCGGATAACGTTCTGGCGCCAACCCCTTCAGTATAGTTTATTTACTGAGCCGAGGTATCAAAGCAATATAACACCTATCTGAATCGCTTGGGTCACGGGTGGCCGGAGGTAACTTTCGATGGCCTCGTTTCCTCGCCAGCCCATAGATCTTGACGAGGCAATTTCTGAATTGGGAGCGCGTCAGGGACAGCAACTATCGAAGTCCCCGAAGTTCTATCTCATTCGCGCTCCCTCACCAGACAACTCAAGACGCTTCCTGGTTGCATGGGACGAGGAACTCGGTACGATCGGACCTACCGAGACGATGGGACTTACAACGGGTATCAAAGGGCTGCGCCCCATCGTGCTTCTAAGTGATCTGGCAGTTGCAGCACGATGGGGCGCTTTTCTCGTTGACTGGTGGCCTATCTGCGCTAGACCATCTCTTCCCGGCACTCCAGCACGAAGTTGCCGACGGATTCGATATCCCCGGTGATGCGTTCGACCCGACCCGCGAGCGCGTTATAGGCGACTTGGACGGGCACCGCGACCACGAGGCCGGCGGCGGTGGTGGTGAGCGCTTCTTTGATGCCGAGCGCCACCATACCGGGATTCGAGATGCCGTGGCTCGAGAGGATCTCGAACGACGCCATCATGCCGGTGACGGTGCCGAGAAAGCCGAGCAGCGGCGCGGTCGTCGCGATGGTGGCGAGCATGCCGAGGCGCCGGTTGAGCGCCCGCTGCTCGCGCTGCGCTTGGCGCTCCATCAGCTTCTCGAGGTGCGTCGGCGACCTGTCGAAATGCCGCAGGGCCGACATCACCACCCGCGACGCCGGATTCGACGCGACGTTGCAGACGTCGAGGGCTTTCTTCACCGAGCGTTCGGTGACCAGCGCGTGGCGTAGGGCCACGACGAACTTGTCGAAGTCCAACCCCGCGCGGCGCAGGACGATGAGCCGTTCGACGATCGTCGCCAGGGCCACAATCGAAAAAACGAGCAGGCCCCACATGACCCACCCGCCTTCTCCCATCAACTGCATAATCTTCCAACTTCCTTCAGACATGGCGTTCTCCTTTGCGGGCTTCGACCCGCCGCGCGGCAGGGGAGTTCCCGCGGGAGTGCCCCGCGAGAGTCCCCAGTCCCCTGGGAGGACACCGACCTAGGAAGCGAAAGGGGCGCTAGCGCTCCGCCCGGCGCCGGTCGAGGTCGCGCAGACGGTCGGCGGCTTCGGCGCCGAAGGCCTCTGCCCGCACGGCCCAGATCTCGTCTTCTCCGGCGCCGGCGAGACGCATCTCGCGCACCTGTTGGCGGATGCGGAGCGGCAACGTCGCCGCTGACCGCGCGTCCCGTTCGGCCGGCGTCAGCGACGCCTCGTAGCGGGCCAGTGCGGCGCGCTGCGCCCCAGCGTCTTCGGCGTCGAGTTGCGCTTTCTGCATTAGCAGCGCGGAGCGCTCCAGGGCGAGTTGATCCGCGAAGAGCTGGCTCGCGACGTCGGCGCCGAAGACCTCGAGACGGGTCTCTTCAAGGAGTTCGAAAGCGTCGGCGACGCTCATCTTTTTCTCGCCCTGGCGGTCCAGACGGCGCGACGCCAGGTCGGCGTAGCGCAGGTGGTCGGCGAAGAGACCGGCGGCTTGGTTCGCCGCATCTGTGGATACCGAGCGCTGTGCCGCCCGACGCACGTGCTCCACCAGGACGCGGTCCGCGACTTCGCCGCGGGCGCTCAGGAAGTAATCGAAGAACAGACGCGTCTGCGCGTCGAGTACGAGGGAGCCGTCCTCGTCTATAGACAGGGCTCCGTCGGCGACGGTGCCTTCGAGGGACGGAATCGGCGTTAGCTTGGCGGGCGCGTCGGACGAAGCGCCGGCGCAGGCGGCGGAGGCTAGGGCGATGAGGGCGAATGTGACGGTGAGGGTGACTTTTTTAAGCATGGCGATCTCCGGGGCCCTCAAAGGCCGGCGTTCTTCAGTCGGTTGGCGTGGGCGCGGAAGACGGACTTGGGATTGGCCTCGAACCAGTAGACGAGGCCGAAGACCTGGTTCACCTCGTCGAGGTGATTCATCCTGTAGTTGTCGCGAATCACGTCGCCGAGGTGGGACGAGCAGCGCCCGACGAGCCCGTCGTTGGGCTCCGAGTAGAAGAGCGACGCCAAGCCGAGGGCCGGGTCGGAGATGTCCAGCAGGTTGGTCAGCGGACGGGTGCCGCTCCAGGAGTAGTAGCGCACGCCGTTCACCACCGCGGCGCCTTCGCCGCAGGCGCTCGTCGGGATGCCCTGGGGATAGGCCGCGTTATAGGCCGCGGCGCCCGCCGCCGACAGGGACTCCAAGCCCGCGACGGAGTCCTGGGGGTTGGTGGTGCCGGAGAGCAGGCCAAGGATGACGCCGAGGCTGTCGGCGAAGAACGAGATGACGTCTTCGGAGAAGCCGCCGGACGTCAGGTTGTCGCGCAGAAAGGTCGCCAGCTCGGCGCCTTTGTGGGGCGAACCGACGCTGGTGACCGAAGCCACCAGGTCGGGGCGGACGGCGGCGACGTAGCGTACGTCGAGGCCGCCGTGGCTGTGGCCGATCAGATTCACCGGACGGCCGGTGATGGCGACGATCTCTTCCACCTGCTCGAGCAGCTGCTGACCGCGCTGCTCGGTGGAGTTGAAGGCGCTCACTTCGGTGACGTAGACCTCGGCGCCGCCGGAGCGCAGGGCGCCGACGATACCGTTGAAGTAGTCCACCACGCCGAAGAGCGCGTCGAACCCAGCCATGCCGTGGGCCAGCACGATCGGGTTCTCGGTTTCGGTATAGCCCGCCTCGGCGGGTCCGGCGGCTAGGGCGCCCAAGAGGGCGGCGACCATCAACACACGGGAAACAAAATGCATCGAACAAAGCTCCTTCGAAGGGGCCCGTCGATCGGCGGCATCGCTTCCGGTCTATCGCGACACCACGTGACGACGGGCGGTGTCGTCACTGGGGTCCGTCCGTAGGGGGCGGACCGTGGAAGTGTCCCGAAGGCGAAAGCAGGACGAGCACCGGCGCTGGATGGCAAGGGCTAAATGCCGCACCGAGTCGCGCTCTGCCGCAATGCGGCGAATCATAGGTGCCGCCTTGCGGTGTGTCAAGCGTCACCGGCCGTCGATGTGATCGACCGGCCCAAGGGCCGCGCGGAATCGCGGCTTAGAATGGACGTCTCGTCCCGCCGTCCAGCCCATTTTTTGCCCCTGCGGAGCCCAGCCATGACGGAAGACCGCGCACAGACCCTCGTCGGCCTCGGGGCCCTCGCCGCCATTGTTGTCGGGCCGCTCGCTTTGATCCTCCCCGTTTTTGTGTATTCGCCGCTGGACGGCCGCAGCTGGTGGTCGGCCCTAGGCCTCGGCGCCCTGGTCGCCCTTGTCGCGGTCGGCGGCGTCGTCTTCCTCGGCGTCCGCGGACTGCTCTCGCCGATGCAGGTCGCGTTCGGCGGTGGCCTTCTGGGCGTTGGACTCGCGTGCTTTCTTGCGGCGTCTGCCCTGCTCGCCAACGGCCTCTTCGACGGCGCGCCGCCCCGCACCCACCGCCTGGTGGTGGACGACTTCTGGCGCGACTGCTCGACCTATCGCGCGCAAAACTCGACGACCAAAATAACCCGCTGCGACCTCTACGCCCGCTTTTACTTTCTGGACGGTGAGCGCCCTCCCCTGCTCAAGGTCGAGGTGCCGGACGGCTCGATTCTCTTTCCAGAGACCGTCGTCAACGCCGAGATGCGCCGGGGCGCCTTGGGGTGGTCCTGGGGCCTCACCTTCGACCCCAGCCCGCCGCAGACCCGGGACCCCAACGGCGAGGCGGACGGGTCCCCGTCGCCGGACCCGGCGCCGCAAGCGACGGAACAACAGCGAGCGACCGGACAATAAACGGATCCAGTGGTCACACAGCGGTAACATCCGCTCCCTATCGTTTCCTTCGTCAGTTAACCCACGAAGGAGAACCATGATGATTCACAACACATATCGCCGCCCGGTCGCTTCAGGCGCCCCTCGGCTCCAGCGCTTTACCGCCCTCTGGGCCCTCGCCCTGCTCATCGTCGCTTCGCCGGTCGCCGCCACGACCTCGGAGGAGCTGCTCGAGCGGGCGATCTACGCCGAAGAAACCGTCGGCGACCTGGACCAGGCGATCGCACTCTACGAGCAGGTCGCCGAACAGGCCGACGCCAACCTCCCCCACGTCGCCTTAGCCCACTACCGCCTCGCCCATTGCCACCTGCGCCAGGGCCGGGATGATGACGCCCGCGCAGCGCTCGAGGCCTTGGTCCGTGACTTCCCCGGGCAGAAGGACCTCGTCGCCCAGGCGCGTCACCAGCTCGCCACCCTGGAGAGCTCGATCGATTGGCGCCCGGCGCCGTGGGTCGACGGCGAACAGCTCCATTACCGCATTCGCCTCGTCGGCGGACAGCAGCTTGGACTCATGCGCATGAATACGAGGAGCGAGGTCGTCGACGGGACGCCCGCCTGGCGATTCGAAACTCGACGCTTCATCTTCGCCGGTTCGAATAGCTACGGCGTGAGTCGCGTCTCGGTCGACCGCGAGACCCAACGGCCGCTGGTGAGCCACTTCAGCCACGGCTCCTTGGGCCGACACGCCGCGACCTACGCCCGTGACGGTATCGAGATCAAGAATCGCGAGGGCACGGTCCGTCTCGACTCCGCCGGCGTCTTTGACAATGAGCAGGCGATGGCCCTCATGCGTCTGCTTCCGCTCGAGCCCGACTACAAGACCGAGCTGCGGCTACTGCCGATTTGGACCGGCATCGCGGTCGACGTCGACCTCGAAGTGACGGGCCGGGAGACCGTGGAAGTCCCCGCGGGGACCTTCGACTGCGACGTCGTGGAGCTCAGCGTCGATAACCAAACCTTTTGGATCTCAACCGGTCCGGAGCGCTACTTGGTGAAGGTCAAGGCCAGCGGCGCCGTCATCGAGCTGGCGGGCGTCGACCGGGTGACGGAGGACGCCCCGCTGCCCTTCGCCATCGACGATGAGTTCTTCACATTCGCCGGCACCTTGCCCGCGGGCTGGCTCGCCCACCCCTTCCGGCAGCGCGAGACCAAAGGCGTGGTCCGGCTGCTGGACACGGACGCCCTCACCATCAGCTCCCTCGAATTCGACCAATGCCCCAAGGAAGGCTGTCCCGGCGTCGAAGAGACCGCGGAGCGCGAGCTGAAGGGCGCCCAGAAGCGCTTCAAGGACTGGACACTGCGTCAAGACAGCTGGCGCTCGTTCGAAATCGACGGTCGTTCCGCCATCGCCTTCGCCGGAGACTTCGACAATGACGGCCAGCCCTGGGTCCAGTACCGCATCTACACGCTCAGCGAGGATACGCGGTTCGAGTTCATTTTCCGGGTCCCGGCGGATCAATTCGAAACGCTGCGGCCTGAATTCGACGCGATCCTGGCCAGCCTGAGGACCCGCTGAGCCCCGGCCGGTTGACCCGATGTTCCGCCCCTTCACATCGACGGGCCGCGACCAGGCGTCGTGGCCCGTCCTCAGTCTGCTGCTCCTCGTCGTCTTGGTGCCGACCCTCGGCGTCCTGTGGTTCATGGACCAGGCGATGCGCAATGAGCGTCTGGCGGTGCGCCAGAAGCTGAGCGAGGTCTACCGCGCCAGCCTCTCGGACGCCCGCGACGCGCTCGAAGCCCGCTGGCGCCTGCGTCTTCTCCAGCTCGAAGTCGATCGAGACCTGCCCGCGGGGGCTCGCTTCGCCCGCGCGATTCGAAGCGGATCCGTCGAAAGCCTTCTGCTCTATGACGAAGCCGGGGGGGTGCTCTATCCCCAACCGACACTGCCAGCCCAGGCGTCCCCGCCGAGTGGTCCGTGGCGACGCGCCCGGCGGCTGGAACAATCCGGCGCTTTGCTCGACGCCGTCGACGCGTACGACGCCATCGCCGTCGGCGCCGAGGCGTCGCAGGCCGCGCGGGCGATCCAGTCCGCGGCGCGCGCGCTGCAACGGGCCGGCCAGACCGACGCCGCCATCGGCCGCCTGCTGGACGGCTTCGGC
>JBCDKB010000505.1:0-6199 GCA_038747035.1 Acidobacteriota bacterium
ACTTCACGTGGGTCGGGTACTTCTCGAGGATCTGCTCGACCGTGGCGGCGCCGCGGGTGCAGTACGGGCACTGGAAGTCGGAGAACTCGACGAGGGTCACCGGCGCATCGGGGTTGCCGCGCAGCGGACGACCGGCGATCGCCTCATCGAGCTGCTTCTTGCGGGCCTGGGCTTCGGCGGCCTCGGCCTCTTCGCGCTTCTTGACTTCCGCCGCGATCGCTTCGGCGCTGCGGCTGACGTCGATCGGCTCGCCCTGGATGAGGAAGAGCTGGGTGTCGTCATTGGAGACGAGGAAGACCTGATTCTGGCCGCGGACCACGAAGGTGCCCTTGTCGAGGCCTTCGAAGTCGCTCGCCTCGAGCGAGCCCATGGTCGGGTTGAGCTTGTCGAGCTGCGGGAACTGTAGCTTGAGGTTGGCGAGGATCTTGGCCGTGCGGGCCTCGAGGCTCGCCTCGCCGTCCGCACCGGCGGGTGCGGAACCGAGAGCGAAACAGCCCACCAGAAGGCCCAGGGTCAGGACCGGAACGGTGGTGCGTAGAAAAAACTTCATGGAACGATCTCCTTAAACGTGAATGCTTGTGCTCGATTACGCGGGTGGAGGGCCCTCGGATCTACAGCGGACGCCGGAACCGAGGGGTCGCGCGAAGGCGGGAAGCGGATGTTAGCACGGGGTCTGACAGACCGGTTCAGCGCAGGCTATTGAGCCCGACGAAGGTGCCGTCGTTCTGGGCGCAGAGGGCCCGCATAAGGGTGCTGAAGCGCACGCCGGTGCGGCCCGAGATGCCGCCGGCGATGAAAGTGGTGGGGAAGCCGACGGCGTGGATCCGGACCCGCCGACCCTCGTCGCCCCGGCGTCGGTTGAGCCGCGCCACGGTCTCGAGCACCTCGTCGACGGAGTCGCCGGTGAACTCGTCGCCGAAGACGTAGAGGCTGATTTTCTCGCCGCTCCGGGCGTAGGTGCGAATCGCCCGCTCGATGCCCTCCACGGGGCTCGAGTTCGAGAAAGGCGACCAGCCGGACAGCGAACGCAGGATCGCCCGCCGGCGACTCGGCGTATCCGGGATCCACTTGCCGGCGTAGCTGGTGAACATGTACTGGCCCATGTCGTTCATGACCTGCATCCCCTTGACCTTGGGGTAGGCGTCGAGCACCTGCTCCATCTTGCGCAGGACCGTCGGCCAGGCGTGGCGCTGCATGGAGCCGGACGTGTCGATGATGAAGATGATGTATTCACTGTCCACCGGGATGCCGCCGATCGGCGCGTCCTTCGGGCGTCGGTAGGTCGTTTGGGCCTGGAGCCTCTTCATCTCCTCGCTGAGCTCCTGCTGGGCGGCGAGTAGGCGTCCTTGCAGGATGTCCTGCACTTCGGAAAGCTGGCGCGTCGCCGCGAATTCACCCCGCAGCTCGGAAAGATCACCGCGCAGCCGGGCGATGCGCTCCTTCTCTTCGGAGGTCTGCTCGACGCGGGTGGTCAGGCGACGCTCAAGCACTTTCGTCTCGCCGCGGATCTCGAAGAGCTCCTGCTCGAGGGCCAGGACCTGGCCGGAGAGATCTTCCTGAGCTTGTTCGAGGGCGCCGGGCTCGCCGATCTTGGTGAGTACCAGGAGCAATACGATGGCGCCGAACCCGCAGGCGATGACGTCGAGGAAGGAGAGGCTGAAGGTCGTGACGTCGGAACGCCGTCGCCGCCGACTCATGGCCAGTCCTCCGGCGGCGAAAGGAAGGAGCCCCGGGTGGCGAGGGCCAAGCGCCAATAAGCCGCCGGCGCGTCCGGGTCGCCCTCCATCGGCATCAGGACGACATTCACCGGCAGCCCGGACGGCAGCTTTTGCACGGCGCGATTGAAAAGCTTCAGGCGGTCCCGCCCGGAGATCGTGCTGCGCCGTCGCCGCTTGGTGTCTTGGGTCGGCAGGCCGTCGGTGAGCAGCACCAGGTTATCCGGCGGCGGGTCGAGGCGGGCGACGGCGCCGAGGGCCGTTTCGAGGTTGGTGCCGCCCTCGGGGGCGACGCCGCGCAAGCCCGCCATCACCCGCTCGAGGGCCTTGCGGTCGGACGCCTCGAGCCAGTCGTCGGCGTCGCCGGAGAGGACCGGTTCCGTCGACTCGGAGAATCGGTAGACCTGGACGTAGGAACCCTGCGGCAATTGGGTCAAGAGCCAATCCACGGTGTCGACGGCGCGCCGCCACTTCGCGGCCCGGCGTCGCTGGGCGGGCTCCAGGTTCCGGCGGACCAGCACGTTGACGACCGTCTCGGCGAGCATGCTGGCGGACGCGTCCACCAGGACCAGCGTGCGCTGCCCTCCGAGCTTGAGGCCGGTGAGGTACTGGCGGTCGCCGTCGCCGACGAAGGCGCGGACCCGGTCGCCGGGGGTGTCGTCGTCGGGCACGGACGCCGAGAGTCGGCGGGATTCCTTTTCGAGGGTCAGCAGGTCGGTTTGCAGCTGGTTGAGGTGCTCGCGGCTGGCGAGGGTCGCGGCGTCGAAGGTGGCGAGCTCCGCGCGCACCTCTTCGAGGGTCTCGAGCAGGCGGCGCGAGAGGCCTTCGGCGCGCTTGCGCTCGTCTTGGCTTTCGCGGTCCGAGTTGCGCAGCTCCACGAGCCGCTCCCAGCCTTCGAGGACTTCTCTCTCCAGCTTGTCGACTTCCGCCCGGCGGTCGATGGTCGTGACCTGGACCTTCTCTTCGGCGGCCCCCTGGATAATCATGAAAAACAGCACCACCGCCCCGAAGCCGCAGGTCATGGCGTCGAGGAACGAGAGGCCGATCGGGTCGAGGCGCCGGCGGCGTTTCGTCATCGCCCGGGGAACGGATTTGTCATGGGGCGACCACTTGGAGACGGAGGGTGAAGACCTGCGCGCCGTACTGAAGGAGGAGGTGGCGGTGGGCGAGGGCGCCCCGGCACGCGGCGTCGACCGGCAGGACGTGGACTTCAGCCCCGCGGCTTAGGGCGCGGGCGACGCCGAGGCCCGCGGCGGCGTGGGCGCCGAGCAGGACGGTGTCGAAGCCGTCGACCAGGGACGCCAAGCGCCTGAGCACGTCGGACGCCGCGTCGTCGAGCTCCCGGCGGTCGAGCTCGATGGCCGCCGGGCTCGCGGCGTCGCCGAGGCGGGCGTCGACCCGCCCGTGTCGCTCGAGGGCCTCGGTCCACGCCGGTAGGCGGTCGTGGAGCTGCTGCTCGTCGGCGGCGCGGGCCAGCGGGTCGAAGCGGGTGGTGCGCACGAAGGCGTCGACGGTGGCCTTGACGTGGGCGTTTCGCAGACGTGCGGCGGACGCCCGGTCGTCGATCTCGATGTGCTCCGCCGACAGGGTCCGGCCGTCGAATCGCAGGTGCGTCGCGACGGCGCGGTGGCGATAGATCTCGAGGTGCACGGCGCGGTCGGCCCGCGGCGGCAGGTGGCCAGACGCGGCGGCGACGGCCGGATGGACGACGGCGCCGATCGGCAGGCCCGCCGAGGCGGCGATGCCCAGGGCGAGCGGAAGCCGCGACTCGTCGAGCCCGGCTGGAATCAAGATCGCGTCGGCTCCGCTCGACGCCCCGGAGGTGGACCACAAAGCCCCGAGGTGGGCGTGGGCCAGGTCAGCGGTGCGCCACGCCGGCGGGAACGGAGCCCCGAGGGGCTCGACGCTGAGCGTCTCCCAGAAGTCATCCCGCACCTGGCGCGGCAGCAGCCGGGCTCCGGCGAGGGCGACGTCGCCGAGCAGCAGCTCGCCGCCGTCGAGCCGGGCGACGGCGGGGATCTCAGCGCGTGGCGACGCGTCTCCTTCCGCGACCGCCAAGGCGCGCAGGTCGTGGAGATCGAGGGCGAAGGCGGTCACGAACCGACCCGCAGGTGCTGGATCAGCTCGTGGTCGAGGTAGGTCTCGGTGTCGAGCACGAAGCGCTCCTGGAGAAGCTGGAGCTGGTGCAGCACGAACATCAGCACGATCGAGATCAGCAGCGCGATAAAGGTCGAGTTGAAGGCCACGCCGAGACTCGCGGTGACGCCTGCGATCTCGCCCTCGACCGCCTTATGCGCCAGCCCGAGCGCTTCGCCGATGCCGCGGACCGTGCCGATGAAGCCGATCGACGGAATCGCCCAGGCGATATAGCGCACCATCGACAGCTCGGAGTCGAGACGGTCCGATTCGGTTTCGCAGAGCGCCCGGGCGGTCTCCGAAGCGTCTTGGATATTGCGCGTGGCGGCAAAGCGATAGAGCGCCGAGAGTAGGACTTTCGGGACCAACGACGACCGATCCGGCTCCGGTAAAGCTTCCAGGTGGCGGGCGTACTCCCGGGCGTCCTCCGGCAGGATCCGCGCCGACTCGGGCCGAACCACCAGGCGCTGGCCGAGCAGGCGCTGCTGCCGGGCGGTGGCGACACCTTTGAAGGCCATGATCGCAAAGGCCCAGAGCATCAGGATGAAGCACGCCTCCTGCTCGAAGTCGCGGACGATGACCCAGACCGAACGCTCTTCGACGTAATTCGGATCGGACTGGATGGCGGCGGCGCGTTCCGCGAGGGCGACGTCCGCCCGCGGCCGGACGGTGGTCACGTAGACCGCGTGCACGGCGATGACGGCGATGAAGAGCGCCGCTAATTGGTAGACGAATTCAGTGGGGTATGACCGCCGCACGGTGCCTCGCTCAGATATCGACGGGGAAAGGCACGGCGGTGTCGGCCGGGACCTTTTCCGAGGGTTCGAAGGTCGAAAGGGATTCTTCGTCGCCGGCCCCGGAGCGCGCCGGTTCGGCCGGACCTTGGGCCGAGCTGTGGAGGACCCAGGCGGCGATGAGCAGGACGACCAAGACGAAGGCGAGGCGCCGCCGCAGGGCGGGCGCCGCCCCGGTCAGCGTCGATCGCCGCGGGGAGAAGCCTCGACGGGCGGATGGGTTTCGACGCATGGATGAGCTCCCGGGTCGGTCTCGGTTTAAGGGGCGATCGCCGGCCGCGCGAGGCGGAAGCCGACGTCTTGGCGCTTGTCGGCGCCGTAGTCGCGGAATGAGAGACGCAGCTCCGTGACCGTGGAGTGGAGCCACGATGAGCCGCGGATGACGTGGAATTCCCCGGTCTTCGGGCCCCGGGGATCGCGCTCGATGGCGCCGATCAGCGCCGGGCGGACGACGTAGATATCGTGGACCCACTCCGCGACGTTGCCGCCGAGCTGGTGGACGCCGCGGGCGTTCGCCGGGAAAGCGTCCACCGGCGCGGTGGCGGCGAAGCCGTCGCGGTAGTCGGGCAGCACGGCCGAAACCAGCTCGGCGGCAGACGCGTCGGCGAAGTTGCCGGCCTTCGCGGGCACCGGCAGGGCGCCGCCCCAGGGATATTTCAAGCCCTTGCCCGGCCCGCCCTGGGGGTAGCGGGCGGTCCACGCCCATTCGGCTTCGGTCGGCAGGCGGTAGCCGCTCGGCGGCGCGCCGTCGAAGCTCTTCGCGACCCAGGTCTCGCCCTCTTTGACGTAGGCGGGCTCCAGGCCCTCTTTTTGGCTCAGCCAGTTGCAATACGCGACGGCGTCTTCCCAGGTCACCCGGACGACGGGGTGATCGTCAAGGTCGAGGCTGAAATCACCGATCGCGCCTGAGCGGTGGTCGGGGCGGAAGCGGCGGAATTGGGCGTTGGTGACCTCGTGGGCGGAGAGGTAGAAACGCTGCGTGATCTCAACCTCCCGCAGGGTTTCGTTGGCGCGGCGGCCGGACTCGCGTCGTGACGCGCCCATCTGAAAGCGTCCGGGCTCGATCAGGCGCAGGGCCTGGCCTTCGGACGTGCGGTCGAGGCTCTGGATCGTGCGCTCACGCTTCGCCTCGGCGGTTTCCAGACGAATATCCACCCGCTGGACGTCACCGGCGCCGGCGCGCACGTCGAGGGCCTGGGCGACGTAGCCGTCGCGGTCGACCTCCAGGCGGTGGTCGCGGGCCGTGGGCAGGCGGAGGCGCCGCGCCGACACCTCGACGCCGTTCAGCCGCACCCTGGCGTCGGCCGGGAAGACCGAGAGCTCCAGCTCGCCGATTTCTTCCGCGAGCTCGGCGTGGACCTCCTGCGCTTCGCCCGGCTTGAGCTGAACCCTTCGCTCGACGGCGGTATGGCCGGCTTTTTCAAAGCGAAGGACGTGCTCACGACCCGGCTCGAGGGATAGATCGAGGGGCGTTTCGCCGCGGTACGCGCCGCCGAGCCGAACCGTAGCGCCGGCGGGCTGGCTGGTGACGGCGACGTTGCCGTCCGAGGGCCG
>JBCDKB010000506.1:0-6189 GCA_038747035.1 Acidobacteriota bacterium
CCGCGGCGCCCGCGCCGCCGTGCGCCGGTCGGCGTTCTCCCGATCCAAGCGCACGTGCCCCGCCTCCCACGCCAGCAGGAACGCCGTTACGACCTTGGCGTCGAAGCGCGTGCCGGTGAGCTTCTTGATCGTCTCGATGGCGTATTCCGGCGACGAGGCCGTTTGGTAAGGGCGATTCGTCGTAATCGCGTCGAAGGTGTCCGCGACGCCGATGATCCGCGCCATCAGCGGGATGCTCTCCCCCTTCAGGCGGTCCGGGTAGCCGGTGCCATTCCACGCTTCGTGGTGCCAGCGAATACCCGGGATCATCTCGCGCAGGGCGGAGATCGGTTCGATGATCTCTCCACCGATGCCCGGATGCTGCTTCATCTGCTCGAATTCTTCCGGCGTCAAAACACCCTGCTTCAAGAGCACCCGATCCTGGACGCCGATCTTGCCCACGTCGTGGAGCACGCCGGAGATCCAGACCTTCTCCTGCATATCCTTCGGCAGCCCCAGGTAGCGGGCGATCGAGCGGCTATACGCCGCGACGCGCTCCGAGTGACCGCGGGTGTAGGGATCCTTGGCGTCGATGGCGGCGGCGAAAGCTCGGATCGAGCTGATGAAGAGCGAGCGGTTGGCTTCGGCCGCCCGCCGCAGCTGCTCGATATATTTCTCGACGTAATCGCCCATGCGATTGAAATCGCCGGCCATGTCGGCGATCTCCGCCGTCATCAGACCTTCCACCGGCACGCGGCGGTCGAATTTACCGGCGGCGATCTCGTGGCTCGTCTCCGCCAGGCGCTGGATCGGCTGGGAGAACCAGCGGCTGGCCACGATGGCGAAGAAGAACGCCAGCATGATCGCCAGGACCGAGGAGAGGACGGTCTCAAAGACCATGTCCTGGACCTGCTTGAAGGCGACGTCCGTGGATTTGTGGGCCACCAGACCCCAGCCGGTTTCCTGGACTTCGACGATGCGGGCCAGAATCGACACCGGCTCGCCGCCGACCTCGAGCTCGACGTCGCCGGTGACGGCGAAGGACGGATTGCGGGCGAAATCCGCCACCAGGTCAGATCGCAGTAGCGCCTGCTGGACCTGCTGCTGCCGACTCGCGGACCACAGGAACTCGCCTTCGCTCGAAATCAGGAAGAAGTCGTCGATCTCAAAGGCTTCCCTCGCCGTCGTCGACGACGCCGAGAAATCCACTGAAATCAAGGCCTGGAGGACCAAGACATCGTCGCCGACCGGGCTCGCCACCGGCACCGCCATCGCCACCGCCGGCTCTTGGGCGGTGGATAGGGGGACGAATTTGTAGGCCGCTTCTGCGAGACGAACGGCGGTATCGAGGACCTCGAACATCGCCTCTTCGACCTGCGGCGGATTATTTTGGTCGCCGAAGATCAAGCCGCGCTGATCCTCCACGCTCACCGCCGTCAGCATCCGCAGCTCGCTCCCTTGCTCGCTGAGGAACTCGCGAAACATCTGCTGCACCCACTCTTCGCCGAGTCGATCCTCGATCGTCCTGAAGCCCGGCGCCGACACCATCGAGCGACCGAGCTGCTGCATCTGCGAGCGCCGCAGGCCGAGGTTGTCCGACAGGCGCCCGACAAACTGCTGGGCGGAATGGGTCAAGAGCACCTGTTCCTGCGTCTTGAGGGTCGCCCGGTTACGATTGATCAGGATCGTCGAGCTGACCAGCAGCGGCAGGATGCCCGGCAGCAGGAGCAGCGCAAAAAGCATGTGCCGCAGCTTCAACCGCCGGTCCCCCGGACGCTTCTCCGCCCGTTTCTTCGGTTTGATCTTCTTGCTCGGCGGCTTGCTCACCGGCGGAGTGGGACGGGCCTGGCTCAAGAAACTCTCCCCAGTCGTGTGCGCGACGTGGACAGTGGGCTGGCGCGCCGAGCCGCGCCCAGAGGACGGGCAGCAAAGCTCAACGTTTAGGTGCGGATCAAGACACCCCAGGGCGACATCGCCAGTATAGCCGAGACCCTTTGAATCCGCAGGTCGGCCCGCAGGATCAAGCCAGTGGATCCGGCCGCGAAATGAGGCCGCAGGATCAGCCCGGAGCGGCCCCTGCGAACCGGCCCTGCCGCCAGGCCGCTATCCGCCTGACGGTAGCGCCCAGGGGTCGTCCAGGAAAGGCGCGAGCTCCGACCTCACCACGTCGGAATCCACGCGCTTGAGGGCGTCGGCGCCGAGGGCCCGCGGCAACACCCAGACCAGACCGGAGGCCAGAGCTTTCTTGTCTTTCGCCATCGTCTCGATCAGCGGCTCCACCGCCAGCTCGGACGTCGGCAGCGCCGGCATCTCGAGGCGCTTCAGCATGCGGTGCAGACGCGGCGCCAGGTCGCCGCCGAGCAGGCCTAGCCGCTGGGCCAGACGCACGGCGAAGAGCATGCCGTAGGCCACCGCTTCGCCGTGCCGAAGCACGCCGTAGCCGAGCTCCTTCTCGATCGCGTGGCCGAGGGTGTGCCCGAAATTCAGCACCTGGCGCCGGCCCAGGCGCTCCTCCGGGTCCTGCTCGACGACCAAGCACTTCGCCCGCGCCGAATCGGCCACCACCTGCGCCAGCACCTCGGCGTCTCCGGCCAAGCAGTCGTCGAGCTTCGCTTCTAAGCGTTCGAACATCGGCACGTCGAGCAGCGCCGCCATCTTGATCGCCTCGACGAGTCCGGACCGCAGCTCGCCGGAGGGCAGGGTCGCGAGCAGCGTGGTGTCGGCGACCACGAAGCGCGGGTGATGGAATCGGCCGACGGTATTCTTGCCGCCGGGTAGGTCCACCGCGGTCTTGCCGCCGATCGACGCGTCGACCTGGGCCAGGAGCGTGCTCGGAACCTGGATGAAGTCGATGCCGCGGAGAAAACACCCCGCAACGAAGCCGCCGAGATCGCCGATGCTGCCGCCGCCGAGGGTGACCAGCAGGGAGTCGCGCTTGCCGCCTTCGGCGAGCATGCGTTCCCACAGGCCGCCGGCGACCGCCACGGTCTTCGCGTCTTCGCCGTCGGGCACGTCATCGAGCTCGACGATGGCCCCGGCCGCTTCGAGCAGCGTGGCCAAGCGCTTCCGCAGCAACGGCACGAGCTCCGCCGAGGTCAGCACGAAGACCTGACGCCCTTCGATGAGCTCCAGTAGATCCGCCGGCGGATCGTCGAGCCGACCGGCTCCGATCAAGACCGACGAGCTCGACGAAGGACCCGCCACGGGCAGGTCCAGGCGCCGGACGGTCTCCTCGGCGGCCACGCCCCTACTCCTCGCCGTCCGCCGAGTCTTTCCCGGCGCCCTTCACGGCGCGGCCGGCGAGCGCCAAGCCGAGCTCTTCGAGCTGTTCTTGGTCGACGGACGACGGCGCTTCGGTCATGAGATCCGACGCGGCGGCGGTCTTCGGGAAGAGGATCACGTCGCGGATCGACGGCGCCCCCGCCATCAGCATCGCGATGCGGTCGAGGCCGAGGGCGATGCCGCCGTGGGGCGGCGCGCCGTAGCGAAGCGCCTCGAGCAGGAAGCCGAAACGCGCCTTGGCTTCTTCTTCGTCGATGCCGAGCAGATCGAAGACCTGCTGCTGGATCTGCCCGTCGTGGATACGGATTGATCCGCCGCCGAGCTCGAGGCCGTCCATGACCACGTCATAGGCCCGGGAGCGCACCTCGCCGGGGCTGGTCGCCAGCTGGTCCAGGTCCCGGGGATCCGGGCTGGTGAAGGGATGGTGCAACGCCGCCCAGCGATCGTTGTCCGGATCTTCTTCGACCAGCGGGAACTCCGTGACCCACAGGAAGGCGTGCTTGTCGGCGGGGATCAGGTCGTACTCCCGGGCCAGGTGCAGGCGCAGCGCGCCGAGGGCGCGGGCGGTCGTGCCCTCGGGGCCGGCGACGATCAGCGCCAGGTCGTTCTCGCCGACGCCGAGGGCCTCGGCGGCGCGGTTCAATTCGTCGTCGGTGAGGGCCTTTTTGACCTGGAACTGTAGCGCCCCGTCGCGGTGGCGAAGCGTCAAAGCGCCGAGCGCACCGTAGCGACGCGCCACCTCGACCCAGGCGTCGACCTGCTTGCGGCTCGCCGACGCCGCCCCCGGCACGGTGAAGCCGCGGATGACGCCGCCCGACGACGCGGCGCCCGAGAAACCTCGGAAGCCGCTCTGGCCGAGGATCCCGGTCACGTCGGAAATCGCGAGGTCAAAGCGCAGGTCCGGGCGGTCGCTGCCGTAGCGCGCCATGGCCTCGGCGTAGGTCATGCGCGGGAAAGGCGTTTCGATCTCGATGCCGGCGAGCGGGAAGATGCGCTCGAAGAGCCCTTCGATGAGGTTCTGCACGTCGATCTCGTCGACGAAGGACATCTCGATGTCGACCTGGGTGAATTCGGGCTGCCGGTCCGCCCGCAGGTCTTCGTCGCGGAAGCACCGGGCGATCTGGTAATAGCGCTCGAAGCCCGAGATCATCAGCAGCTGCTTAAAGATCTGCGGCGACTGCGGCAGGGCGTAGAACTGGCCGGGGTGCACCCGCGACGGCACCAGGTAGTCCCGGGCGCCCTCGGGGGTCGAGCGCGTCAAAATCGGCGTCTCGAGGTCGAGGAAGCCCTGGTCGTGGAGGTAGGCCCGGGTCTCGTGGGCGATCTGGTGACGGAGCAGAAAGTTCTTTTGCAGCTCCGGGCGCCGCAGCTCGAGGAAACGGTGGCGCAGGCGGAGCTCTTCCGACGCGTCGACCTTGCCTTCGACGGAAAACGGCGGCACCGCCGACGTCGAGAGGATCTCGGCGCGGTCCACCTTCACCTCGATGGCGCCGCTCGGCAGCTGCGGGTTCGGCGCTTCGCGCGCCACCACTTCCCCTTCGACCTCGACGCAAAATTCGGCGCGCACGCCGTCGAGCGACGCCTTCGCTTCCGGCTGCTCGTCCGGATAGACCACCGCCTGGGCGAGGCCGGCGCGGTCCCGCAGATCGAGAAATAGAAGACCACCCAGATCGCGGCGGCGGTGGACCCATCCCTTGAGCAGCACCCGCTGCCCGATATCGTGTTCGCGCAACTCTCCGATGGCGCGGCGTGTCGTCATGGTCATCGACTCCGAAGCGGGACGAAGCCCGCGGTCACTCTTCAATCAAAGGCTAGGGCCCGACGGCGGCGACACGATGTCGCCACCGTCGGCAGGATCCTCGAGCCGGCGGTAATGCTCTTTAAGCTCCATATAGCGGTCCCGGATCTCGGCGATCGCCGCCGTTTCCGCGTCGCCCAGCGGGCGCTTGACGCGCGCCGGGATGCCCATCGCCATCTGGCCGCTCGGGATCCGCTGCCCCGGCGCGACCACGGCGCCGGCGGCGACCTGCGCCCCGGCTTCGATGACGGCGCCGTCGAGGACGCGGGCGCCGATGCCGATCAAGGCGCCGTCGCCGATCGTGCAGCCGTGCACGACGGCGGAGTGGCCAATCACCACCCCTTCGCCGATGTCGAGGGGGTGCACGCCGGCAGAAACGTGCAGGACGGCGCCGTCTTGAATATTGGTACCGGCGCCGATGCGGATCCAGTGGACGTCTCCGCGGGCGACCGTGTGGTACCAAAAAGACACGTCATCCCCGAGCTCAACGTCACCGGTCACATAGGCCGTCGGCGCGAGCCAGACGCGGCGCCCGAGGCGGGGCGTCTTATCGAGATAAGGAAGAATCGGCATGGGCGGGCGTCGGCGGAGAACGGGCGTGGGCGGCGGGGCTCCCAGGGGAACGCTGGAGCGGTGAGAAAAAGGAGTCCCATCATAGCCCGAGACCCTCCCAAGACGACGAGAACGTGAGATCCTCCCCCGGTGACGAATACGAGGCCCCAGGACGACGCCGCGACGGGTGTGAACGCCGCCGCCACCCCGCCGACCATCGACGTCGCCATGCCGGCGTATAACGAGGAGGAATCGCTCCCCCTCGTGCTCGCCGATATTCCCCAGCCGCCGGTACGGCGCATCATCGTCGCAAATAACAACTCCACCGACGGCACCGCGAAGGTCGGCCGTGACGCCGGGGCCACGGTCGTGCCGGCGCCGATCCCGGGCTACGGCAGCGCCTGCCTCGCCGCCCTCGACTGGCTGCGCCGGAACGATCCGCCCGACATCGTGGTCTTCCTCGACGCCGACTATTCGGACCACCCGGAAGAGCTCACGCGGGTGGTGGCGCCGATCGTCGACGGCCGGGCCGATTTGGTCATCGGCTCCCGCATCCTCGGGGAGCGTCAGCGCGGCGC
>JBCDKB010000507.1:0-6168 GCA_038747035.1 Acidobacteriota bacterium
CGGCGGCGATGGAGGCCTTCGAGGGTTCCATGGCGCTGGCCCAAGACCTCCACCGACGAGAACCCGGGCGCCTGGACTGGCTCTTTGAGTTGGGCCAGACCCAATTCTGGGTCGGCTACGGGCACTGGGAACGCGGCCAGCTCGACAACGCGCTGGAACACTTCGAGGCGTATCTCGCGACGGGGCGGAAGCTGGCCGCGGCCGAGCCCGACAATCCGACCTACGCCATGGAAGTTGCCTACGGCCACGACAACGTCGGCCGCGCGCACCAAGCCCGCGGCGCCACCCCCACGGCCCTCAAGCACTTTGAGAGCCATAGCGACACCTTGAGGGCGCTGGCCTCCTCACAGCCCGACCAAGCCCGGTGGCGCTCCGAGCTCGCCCAGGGCGTGACCCACCTCGGGCGCGTCCGCGCCGCGGATGGCGACCTCGATTCGGCCTTGGCCTCCTATCGCGAGGGCATAGAGATCTTGGAGGGTCTCGTGGCCGAGACGCCGGAGCGCCTCGACTGGAAGGAACGACTGGGCACGGGCTTCTACTTCTTGGGCGAAGGGCTCAGCCACTCGGGCCAGCACGCCGAGGCGTCGCTGCTCTTCCAGAGGCAGCTCGACGTCGCGACCGACCTCGCGGACCAGGATCCGGCCAATACCCGCTGGACCTATCACCGGGCGACAGCCCAAGGGGCCCTAGCGGCCGTCTATCGAGAGCTCGGCGACGCGGATCAGCAGGCCGAATACGCGAACGCCGCCGCTGACCTGCTGGATCGTCTTCTCGCCGGTGACGATTCCAAAAGATCCTGGCGGCGCCAGCGCGCCCTGGCCGGATTGGAAGTGGCCTGGGGCCTCGGCCGACGGGGACGGCTCGAAGCCGCCCGGGCCGAAGCGGCCACATCCCTGGAGGTCCTCGAGGGTCTCGTGGCCGACCGGCGGACCGGCCGCGCCGCGAATCCGGACACGGCCCTCAACGCGGCCCGCGCGCACCTCATGCTGGGGGACCTCCTCGCGGCCGACCAGGCGGGGAAAGCGCAAAGCCACTGGCATCGATCCCGTGAGTTGAGTTTGCAATGGGACGGGCACGCAGCCCATGCCGAAGTCATTCGGCGGGCGGCGGAACGATTGCACCCACAAGGAGAAAAACCGTGACGACCGTCGACCACCTTGACGTTGTGGTGTCCGAAGTCAAATCCGAAGGTTTGGACAAGGCATTGATTGAAATCGGATCCCAGACAGCGCGGTCCATCCAGATCGGAGACAGGCCGAGCTTTGTGTGGAGGATCACCGTCTCCGCGCCGCTGATGAAGGGCCGGAAGCTCACCCTCCAAGGCATCAAGATCTACGATGACCCGCTCAAGCGACCGACGGATCGCGTCTATCCCGACTCCGGCTCAACGGATTCGCTCTTCGCCGGCAGCCACGTCGTCAACAACGAGCATCAAGAGATCAAAACCCAAACGCTAACTTTGGATTTCAACCAGAAGAGGTGGCCCACGGAGCCCCGCGAGTATTGGTATTCGCTGGATTTCGTCTTCACCGGGTTTGGAGTGAGCGAAGTGATTTGGGATCCCTCGATGCACCTCGAACCCGGCAGCGGCGCACCGCCGTGGTGGCGTCGATGGTGGCTCTTTGTGACGCGCCTCTAGGGACGCTGAGGCCGCTCGGGTCCCGCGGCTCGAGGCCAGGTGGCGCCCGCTTTCGCGCTAAACCGTCCCGGGAAGGGCCGAGGCGGCTTGGCTATGGTGCAGCTCGCTAAAGAGCCAGCTGCGCGCCGCCCGCCAGTCGCGCACCACCGTCGGCCGCGAGACTTCGAGCAGCTCCGCCGTCTCGTCGACGGAGAATCCCGCGAAGTAGCGCGCTTCAACGAGGCGCTCATAGCGGGGATTGATCTTGCCCAGCTTTTCAATGGCGGTGTGGATCGCCAGCACGTCTTCAGGCTTGTGCTGGCTCGGATCCGCCGGTTCTTCGGGCATCTCGGCGGCCTTGGCCTCGCCCTCGCGTTTCTTAGCCAGCCGCCGTCTGGCCTCGTCGACCAAGACAAAGCGCATGGCGCGCACGGCGACGGCGTAAAAGTGGCCACGGTCGGCGTAGGAGATGTCGGAATCGGAGCCGATCAAGCGCAGAAAAGCCTCGTGCACGAGGGTCGTGGTGCCGTGACGGCCCCGCTGACCTTGCCGGTGAAGCACCCCGCGCGCCAAGCCCATGAGCTCGTCATAGATCAACGGCCACAGCTTGTCCTGCGCCTCGCCGTCGCCAGTTCGCCAAAGAGCCAGCATTCGGGTGATGTCCGCGGGGCTGACCTGCTCCATAGTGGAGCAGTATAGGTCGGACCGGATGGCGACATGCTTCGGGAGAGATAAGGCCCAAAAACAGAGACTCCGCGTCTGCTGTAGCATTTCTCTGTGGACAAGGACGTGACCCAGCTACTCGACGCGTGGAGCGCCGGCAACGGCCAGGCCCTCGAGCAACTTCTGCCTCTCGTCATGGGCGATTTGCGGGGCCTCGCCAGGGGCTACATGGCGCGGGAAAATCCAGGCCACACGCTGTCGCCGACCGGCCTGGTGCACGAAGCCTATCTGTGCCTGGTGGGCCGGCGCCGGGTCGACATCAAGAGCCGCGTGCAGTTCTTCGCCGTCTTGGCCCAAACGATGCGCCGGATCCTGGTCGACCACGCGCGGCGCAAAAAAGCGGCTCGCCACGGCGGCGGCGCCACGCCGCTACAGCTCGACGGCTTGAACCTGCCGGAGGAGCGCAGCACCGATCTGCTCGAGCTCGACGACGCGCTCCAGGCCCTCGCGGCTGAGGACCCGCGCAAGGCCAAGGTGGTCGAGCTCAGCTATTTCGGCGGCCTGACCTTCGATGAGATCGCCGCGTGTATGGACATCTCTCCGGCCACGGTGAAGCGCGATCTGAAGTCGGCCAAATTGTGGCTCCTGCTCGAGCTGCGCGGCCAGAAGAACTGATGGCCGGGCGCCCCGGAGGACGCGCGCTCGCCGTGCTCGACGCCGTGCTCGACGCCGAGGCCGCCGATCGCCAGCAGGTACTGGCCCGCGAGTGCGGGGACGACGACGACCTCCGGCGCCAGGTGGAGGCGATGCTCGAGCTCGAGGACGAGGAGGCCGATTTCCTCGCCTCCCCGATTCGCGGAGTCGATCGAAAGGAAGGGGAGCCCCGCCCGGCGCCGACCCTCGAGGCGGGCACCCGACTGGGCCCTTGGGAAATTGACTCCCTGATCGGAAGGGGCGGCATGGGCACGGTCTACCGGGCGTCCCGCCGGCGGGACTATCAAGCGGACGTGGCGATCAAAGTCCTCGGGCACCGAGGCCTGCTCGGAAGCGCGTGGAGGAGATTCGAACAGGAGCGTCAGATCCTCGCCCGGCTCGAACATCCGGCGATAGCCCGACTGATCGACGGCGGCACTTTCGAGTCTGCCGCCGGCGATGAAACGTCATACCTCGTGATGGAGCTCGTCGACGGCGTCGCCCTCGACGAGTATTGCCGACGCCAGGCTTTGGGGGTGCGCAAAAGGCTCCAGCTCTTCCGGCAGATCTGCGCGGCGGTGTCCTACGCCCATCGCAACCTGATCGTGCATCGGGATCTGAAGCCGAGCAATATCCTGGTCACCCGCGGCGGCCAGGCGAAGCTGCTCGACTTCGGGATCGCCAAGCTGGTCGGCGAGTCGTCCGATCTTTCCTTGACCTCATTCGGCTCACCGATGACGCCGCAATACGCCAGCCCCGAGCAAATCAAGGGCCGACCGATCACGACGGCGAGCGACGTCTACTCCCTCGGCGTGGTGCTCTACCAGCTGCTCACCGGCGCACTGCCGGTGGGGCTCGAGGATTCGACGCCGGCGGAGGTCGCGCGCAAGATCTGCGAGGAAGAACCGTCGAGGCCGAGTGCGGTCCTTCGCCAGCACTCCGCGCTGGAAGGGTCGCGCCTGCGGGGGGACCTCGACGCCATCGTCATGAAAGCCTTGCGTAAGGAGCCGGAAGAGCGTTTCGTCTCGGTGGAGGCCCTCGCCGAGGATATCGACCGCTACCTCCGGGGCCTGCCCGTTGAAGCGAGGCGGGGCAATCTGCCCTACGTGATCGGTAAGTTCGTGCGTCGCCACCGGTGGCCCCTCGCCGCGGCGTCCCTGGCGGCGGCGGCGTTGGGCGGCTTCACGGTCCGCGAAGTCCAGCGGCTCGACTTTGAAGCCCACCGCTCGGAACAGCTCGAACGGGTGCTGGAAGAGCTGATCCTCACCGCCGATCCCGACACCGGTCCGCTCGACGCCGCCAAGCTCCTCGGCAAAGCTTCGGAGCAGATCGAAGCCCTCGAAGTCGAGCCGCGACTCCGGGGAGAGCTGCTCGATTCCCTCGGATTCATGCACAGAAAAGTCGGCGACCTCGACAAAGCCCGCGAGCTCGCCACCCTCTCCCTCGAAGCCTGGCGCGAAGAAAACCCCGGGGACGATCCGGACTTCGCGCTGCGCCTTAACAACGTCGGGGCGCTGATGGCGGAATCGAACGCCTACGAAGAGGCCGAGGCCTACTTCCGGGAAGCGCTCGAGATGCGTCGCCGAATGGGCCATGACGAATCCCCCGAGATGACCACCAACCGAGCGAATCTCGGCGTTGCTTTGATGAATCAAGGTCGCTGGGATGATGCGGAGGAAGAGCTGCGCCAGGTCCTAAAGGCCCGACGCCACGCCTCGGCCCTGCCACCGCTGGATGGGCAGGACCGGCGAACCAAAGCCCTGCGCGTCGCTTCGGCCCTACGGACCCTCGGCGCCCTGAATCACGCGCGCGGTCACTTCGAGGACGCCGTGCCGCTGCTCGAAGAAGCTGTGGCCCTCCGGCGGGCCCACCTCGGTGACGAGCATTCCGCCGTCGCTTCCGCGCTCGATCTGCTCGGCCGGGTCCGCTTCGCCGCCGGCGACCGCGACCGCGCGGAGCTTCTTTACCGCCAAGCCATCGACCTCCGTCGACGGGTCCTCGGGGACGGGCACGCGTCTTTGGCCTGGAGCGAGCTCAACCTCGGGCAGCTGCTCCTGGCCGAAGGGGACCTCCCCGCCGCAAGGCTCTTGATCGTTCGGGCGTCGACACACCTCGCGAACTCCCAGCCGGCGGGGCACTGGCGAATCGCGCGGGCACAGAGTCTCTTGGGGGAGCTCTTTTTTGCGGAAGGCAACGCCGTAAAGGCGCGGATCTGCCTCCAGCAAGGACTCGACGGACTGCGCGCCGCGCGACGCGAAGACTCCACTTTCGTCCGTGAAGCCGCTGACGCCTTGGGCCGTCTCGAATCGGACGGGGCCGGCCGGGCGCAAGAAAGCTCGGCCCTCCTCCAAGGGCCGAGCCTTCTTGCGAACCCGTCGACGCCGGTCCCCCGATCAGCCCCCGAGCGGGATCGCCTCGAGCGCCAGCTCCCCGCCGCCGGACTCGCCGCTGAGACTCACGAAATAGAGGCCGGCGCTCAGGGTGAAGGTCTTCTTGAGCTCACCGCCGCGGTCCACTCGGGCCAGGCGATGCCCCCGATCATCGACCAATAGGAGGCGAGTGGGCGCTTCGCCGACCACCTCGAATGACACGTCGCTGAGGGCCTCGACCTCGAAAGCCACCACGTCGCGGTCCGCGGCGTCGGTCAGGTCGATATCGAGCCGCGTCCCCAACTCCATCGGGGTGGCGCAGAGGGCGGAGTCGCCGTGGTCGTCTAGGTCTCGCGGGCCGGCGGCGGCGCAAAGCCCTTCGACGATGTCCGAAAGAAAGGGGCCGGCTGGAGTCGTCAGGCCGTCCGGCTCCAGCTCGATCTGCTGATTCTTATGGCCGTCCGGCTCCAGCTCGATCTGCTGATTCTTATGGCCGTCCGGCTCCAGCTCGATCTGCTGATTCTTCGCGTGGGATAGAAAATCCTCGTGCGACAGAAAAACCGTGCGAATAAATCCCCGATTCGGTCTTGCCTGCGTGCCCTGTGATCCCAAACAAGCCACCACCGGCCCGGGAGTGCGGAGATGGATCAGCCGTTCCCCGGGCGTGGCGAGTAGTGTCCGCTGCGCAGCCCCTCGGCCGTCGCAGGTGGAGACCGTGAGGCGCGGCGAGCTGTGATCAAGGTCCGCATCGATCAGGAGCCAACCGGGCTCGGAGGGCGCACTCTCAAATCAGCTCTCCCGGCCGACGGCGAGGTCTTCAATTTC
>JBCDKB010000508.1:0-6163 GCA_038747035.1 Acidobacteriota bacterium
CGACGCATTGCGAAAGCCCGAAAGCCTCCTCGGTGGCGAAGGCCGCCTGGGCCGAGCCCGAGTTGGCGGAACCCTCAAAGTCCTCGGCGCTCTGCGTCACTTGCAGCGAACCCGGCGGATCGATGTCCCACCCGCCCAAGTCGCAGTCAAAGTGGGCGTTCGCAAAGAGGTTCCTGAAGTCGAGACGAAAATCGATCGAGAAATCATCGGTGCCGTCGGACGTGCCGTCTCCGTCGCCGTCGAGCGGGTTGCCGCCGACGTCGGTCGTGGTGCCGCAGACGAAGAGCCGATAAAGATCGTCTGTGAAGAAGGTCTGCTGCTGCATCGGAACGACCAGCAAGACCGTCGACTGCGGAGCTATGGGCGTGTCGCCTGCGTAGGACAGCTCCCCGAATTCGGCTCGGAAGTCGTCGCCCGACGGACCGTCGCAGGACGTCGTCTCAAAAGATCTGTTGTCGCCGGGGCGAACCAAGACGTAATTCTCGAGTGAGTCCGCTTCGGGCGGCCTTCCGCCCCCTCCTGCGCGGTCGTCGCTCGTCGCCATGGCTTCGCTGAAGACGACCACGAGCTGCTGGACCCGTTCGTTCAACGTCTCGCAGGCTTCGATCTCTTGTAGGGCGGTCCTGACCAGGACCACCTGGGGCGGCGTCGCGTCCGTCGACAGGGTCGCCGAGTCCGCGTCATTAGCCGTATTGGGGTCCGGGTTCTCCGCGTCCACGGAGGCCGTGTTGACGATTTGCAGAGGCGGATCGGCGTTGACCGTGACCTCGACCGTGAACTGGGCCGACGCGGAGGCCGCCAGGTCTCCGAGGCTACAAGTCGGCACGCCGACAGGGTCTTCAGCGCAGCCGCTCGTCGCCACCAGCGTGACTTCCGGCGGCAGCGCATCCGTGACCACGACCTGCGTCGCGTCGTTGGGGCCGGTGTTGGTGACGGTGATCGTGTAGGTCACGGTGTCGCCGCCGGCGATCACGGTCGGGGCCGCTTCCTTCATCAGGCTCAGGTCCGTGGAACCGTTGACGGAGTCGGTGTCCGAAGCCGAGTTGTTGGCCGGCACCGCGTCGCCGGCGAGCACTGAAGAGACAGTCGCCGTATTCGTGACTGTTCCGGCCGCAGACAAGTCCACGTCGCACGTCGCCGTGTAGGTGACGGAGGCCGTCGGCGGGAGGGTCAGCGTGTCGGCGATATCACCGGTCCCGGACGCCGTGTTGCCCGTCGTACCGCCCGCGGCGACGCTTGTGAAGGAGCAGTTCGTGAGCGAGGCCGGGAAGGTGTCCGCCACCGCCGCATCGGTGACCGTCGACGGGCCGTTATTCGAGACCACGATCGTGTAGGTGGTCGTGTCGCCGGCCGTCACAGACGTCGTGCCGTTGTCCTTGGTGATCGCCAGGTCGGCGCTCGGGCTGAGCGTGTCCGTATCCGCTGACGAATTGTCAGCCCCGTCGACTTCCGTGGCGATGGCGGAACTGACCGTCGCCGTATTGGTCAGGGAGCCCGTGGCGGCGGGGTCAATGTCGCAGGTCGCCGTATAGGTCACGGAAGCTGAGACCGGAAGCGTCAGCGTGTCGGCGATATCTCCGGTCCCTGACGCCGTATTGCCCGTCGCGCCGCCCGCGGCGACGCTGCTATAGCTGCAATTCGACAAGATCCCGGGGAAGGTGTCCGCGACCGCGGCGTCGATCACCGCCGAGGGCCCGGCGTTGGCCACCGCGATCGTGTAGGTCGTCTGGTCGCCGGGTATCGACGTGGGGGTCCCGTTGTCTTTCGTGATCGAGAGATCCGCGGTGACTTCCAGGGAGTCCGTATCCGTCGCCGAGTCGTTGCCGGCGGTCCCGTCGACGGCGATGGCCGAGGAGATCGTGGCCGTATTGGCGAGGGAACCCGTCGCCGCGGGGTCGATGTCACAAGTCGCGGTGTAGGTCACAGAGGCCGAGACCGGAAGCGTCAGCGTGTCCGCGATGTCTCCAGTTCCTGCGGCCGTATTGCCCGTCGCGCCGCCCGCGGCGACGCTCGTATAGCTGCAGTTGGATAGCGACGCCGGGAAGGTGTCGGCGACCGCAGCGTCGGTCACCGCCGAAGGGCCGATATTCGACGCGATGATCGTGTAAGTCGTCTGGCCGCCGGGTATCGATGTGGTTCCGCCGTTGTCCTTGGTGATCGCGAGGTCGGCGGTGACTTCGAGGGTGTCGGTATCGGTCGAGGCATCGTTGCCGCCGTTCGCATCCGTCGCGGTCGCCGAGCTGGCCGTCGCCGTATTCACCAGGCTGCCGGTGGCCGTCGGGTCGATATCGCAGGTCGCGGTGTAGGTCACGCTCGCCTTCGCCGGCAAGTTGAGGGTGTCGGCGATATCGCCGCTGCCGGCCAGCGTGTTGCCCGTGGCCCCACCCGCGGCGACGCTGGTGTAGGCGCAATTGGAAAGAACCGCGGGAAATGTGTCCGTGACGACCGCATCCGTGACGTTGGAAGGCCCGAGATTGTTGACCGAAATCGTGTATGTCGTGGACGTTCCCGGTATCGACGTCGACGTGCCGTTGGTCTTGAAGACCTCCAGATCCGCCGAGGGTACGAGCGTGCTCGTGTCCGTCGCCATGTTGTTGGCGGTGTTCGGGTCCATGATCGTCCCGGACGCCAGAGTGGCGGTATTCGACAGGACTCCCGTGGCCCCAGAATCGATGAAGCAGGTGGCGGTGTAGGTGACGCTGCCGCCGCTCGGCAGACTCAGAGTGTCCGCCAAGTTGCCACTGCCGGACGTCGTGTTGCCCGTCGCGCCGCCCGCGGCGACGCTGCTGTAGCTGCAGCCCGAAAGGATCGCCGGGAAGGTATCCGCGAGGACGGCGTCGGTGACGCTGGAAGGACCCGCGTTGGACGCCACCACGGTATAGGTCACGGCGGCGCCCGGCGTCGCGCTGGCCGAACCGTCGGTCTTCGTGACCTGCAGGTCGGCCGCGACCACCACGCCGGTGATCGTCGGATCGTCGTCGGCGGCGGTCGCCGGATCATCGGTGGGTTCCGTTACGAAATTGGAGCCAGCGACGTCGATCTGGCTGGATAGCTCAGTGGTCCCGCCCGGCAGGGGACTGTCCACATCGACGATCACGTCGATCACCAGCGACTCCCCCGTCGGCAGCGCCGATAGGTTGATCGTGGTGCCGCCTTTCAGGATCAACACGCCATCGCGGATCTCGGCGATCGAATCGGCGGCGATCGGGCCGCGCGCCGGGGAGCGAATACCGGGCTCGGCCTCCGCCGAGCCGGGTTCCGCAGAGCTCGGCATGGCCCCGAGCAGCGCGACAACCACGAGCCAGATGAACGGGAATCGGCCTCTAGAGCGCATCGTCTGCCTTCCTCTTGATCTGCCTCGGCCACTCATTCGCACCACGGCGCGGCCCCCGGGAAGGGCCCCGGAGGAACAGCAGCACCATGTCGCGACAGGCATGTGGCATGCATTGACCGCCTTGATAGGAGCGGACCGCTAGTTTTGACGCAGAAAAATCTGACAAAAAGGATGAATCGAGGGGAAAGTACCATTCCACTCCTTGCCTGGGCAAGGAGGATTCCCCTCGACGTTCTGGGCAGAGCAATCGCGCGGTCGCTAGCGCCGGCGTTTGAACCGTCCGATCCAGAGCTCCAGTTCGGGGAGTCCGCGCCAGTAGGCCTGGCCGAGGTAGCACAGGGCATAGACGCCGAGGACCGAGATCGAAACGGCGACACGCGGGCCGTCCTTGATCACGAACCACAGCGCGATGGCCGGTGCCGCCGAAACGGCCGCCGCCGCGAAGAAACTGAGGATTCGGGCGAACGGCAGGCGGAGATCGGAGACCCGTCGACGGAGCGCCCAAAGGAGCAGAGCCATTTCCCCCCACGCGCCGACGCTGGCCCCGAGCGCTAAGCCGCAGGCGCCGAAGAAAAGAGGCATCTCCCCGACGGGGGCGCCGGTGATCGCCTCCACCGAATAGGCGTCGAGCCACAGCATCAGACCGATGCCGACGGTGAGAGAGGAGGCTAGGCGAATGGCCGCGATCCGTGCCGGCGTCCGGGTATCTCCCACGGCGAAGAAAACATTCTGGAGCAGCCGGGAGATCGCCGACGCCAAGAGCCCGACCGTGTAGCTCGCCAGCACCGCCCACACTAACCACTGCGAAGCCGCGCCGAACTTGCCGCCCCGGTAAAGGAGTCCGACGACGAGGAACCCGAAGGTCAGGTACCCCACCACCGAAGGCACGATCAAGAAGGTCGACTGGCGGAGCGCCCGCTCGATTCGCTCGAGCGTCGCCCGGCGCTTCGCAGGCTCTTCGTCCCGGCCCTGCCTCGATAATTCGGGCAATTCAGCGGCGGCCACCGACATGCCGAAGGCCGCCAGCGGCAAATTGAGCAGCGTCGAGGCGTAGCTGATGACGCCAGGAGCGCCGGCGGCGAGAAAGGTCGCTAGGACACCGTCGACGTAGAGAGAAACCTGGACGATGCCGCGCCCCGCCACGGCCGGCACGAATGCCGAAGCCGCTTCCTTCAATCCGTGGACTCGCCGAGATAAGGAGGGCCGCAGGCCGGGGCAGAGCCGAATCACCAGCGGTACTTGTACGGCGAACTGCAGCAGGCCGCCGACGAGGGCCCCCCCGCAAATCGCGAAGAGCCAGCGGGTCACGGTGTCGGTCGGCGCCAGCGCCGGCTGATCGATGAACCCGGAGCCAACAGCGGAGGACACCACCGCCGTGATGATGGCGACATTCCAAAAGGCCGGCGCCAAGTAGGGCAAGAAGAACCGGCGGTGGCTGTTGAGTATCCCCATCGCCCAGGCCGCGAGCACGATGAAGCCCGTCATCGGAAAGATAAAACGCACCGCGCGGACCTGCAGGGCGTAGCGGTCCACTTCCTGCAACCCGGCGGCGACGAGCTCCGCGTCCTTTAAGAACCCCGGGGACAGAAGCGCGACCAGCCAGGGAGCCAGGAGCATACCGAGCACCACGGCCGAGAAGACGATCACGACCAGGAAACCGAAGACCGCACCGGCGAATCGCGCCGCGTCCTGTTCCCGACCTTTTTCGAGCAGCCTGGAGTACACCGGGATGAACGCGGCCGACATCGTCTGGTCGCCGAGCAAATTCTGGAGCAGATTCGGCGCCTTCATGGCCTGCCGCAGAACGTCGGCGTGGAAACTCGTACCGAGAAAGCGGGAGTAGGCCACTTCCCGCATCAGGCCGAAGACGCGGCTTGACAGCATGCCGGCCGCCACCCAGCGGGCGCCGCCGCCGCGTTGCGGCGCGGGCGAAGGGCCGGTGGCGGTCGCTTCTTCTAGGGATTCTCCGCCCGAAGGCGAACTCTCTGGCGTTCGACGGCTCACGGCGCCGGCAGTCTCGCCGAGAAACCCCATCCCGTCAATGCGTTGCCTCTTCTGGCCCCTGGGCCCGGGGAGCTCCGCGAAACAGGCCGTAGCTGCGTATAATCGAAATGCATGCGCCGCCTCGACCGCTATATCTTGGCCGAAATCCTCGGGCCCCTCGCCCTCGGCTTTCTGGTCTACACCTTTATCCTGCTTATCCAGGTCCTCTTCAAATCGGCCGAGCTGCTGATCGGAAGCGGCGTGCCGGCGGCGACGATCGGTCGACTGCTGATGCTTTCGCTGCCGTGGATCGTGGTGATGACGATCCCGATGTCGCTGCTCTTCGGCATCTTGATCGGCATCGGGCGGCTCTCCACCGACAGCGAGCTGATCGCCCTGCGGGCGAGCGGCATCAGCCTCTTCTCCCTGTACCGTCCAATCCTGCTGCTCTCCGCCATCCTCACGGGCCTCAACATCTACTTGATGCTCGAGGTGCTGCCGCCGGGCAATCAGGCGCTCGCCAAGCTGAAACTCGAGATCTTGGCCCAGAGCTTGACGGAAGAGGTCCAGCCGCGGATCCCCCACACCGGCTGGGAAGACAAAGTTCTCTATATCTTCGAGTCGCCCCCCGGCGAGCAGGAGTGGCGCGGCGTCTTCCTCGCCGACGCGATCCCGTCCGGCGATACGTTCCTCGTCGTCGGTGAACGCGGTAACGCGAAGACAGACGAAGAGAGCGGGCGGGTCGTCCTGGAGCTCGACAACGCGGCTTACCACAACCTCGATCTGCTGAAGCCCGACACTTATAACCTGGACCGTCGAGACACGGCCAGATTCGTCCTCACGTCC
>JBCDKB010000509.1:0-6160 GCA_038747035.1 Acidobacteriota bacterium
GCCCGCACCTGGGTATTGATGGCCCGCTTCAAGGCCCCGAGGTCCTTGGGCGCTTGGCCATCGCTCGCCAGCGTCCCGGACGTCGAGTCGCCCGACATCGGACGGACCGCGGCCAGGAGTACCCACACCAAAATCACTACGTACCCATAGCGTCCACGCATCACCGAGATGATAGACCGTCTATCGCCCGGCGCGGAGCCCAAACGGCTTTTCCCATGCATATTTACACCAACTGCGAGAGAAAAGTCCGGGCCGGCACGATCGTCGGCCTTTCCAAAGGCCAGCAGCTACGGTCGACGTAGTCGAGCCGCTCTGCGACTTGGAAGGCTCCGCGGACGCCGAGCTTGTCCGAGAAGTAGGCGAGCGGTTCCGACAGATTCACCCGGCCAGAGACCTTCGCTTCAACCAAGAACCAGGGCGTCCCGTCGCGAACCACGACGAAGTCCACTTCCCGCTTGTCCTTATCGCGAAGGAAGTGGAGCGCGAAGTCGCCGTAGCCGAGATCTGTCCACAAGTGCACCGCCTTCAGCAGGGCGCAGGCCACGAGGTTCTCGAAACGCGCTCCGGCATCGTCCACCAGCGACCAGTCCCAAAGAAAGTACTTGGGCTCTTTGCGTAGCGACCTTGAAACGTTCCGGTACCAAGGCCTGAGCGGAAAGCAGTAGTAGAGGGCTTCGAGCGCCTTGAGCCACCGCTTGATGGTCTCGATCGAGACGCCGACCTCCTTGGCGAACGTGGTGTAGCTGACCAGCTGCCCCGCCCGCTGCGCTACCAGCTGACCGAGCAGCTGGACCCGGGACAGCTCCTGGATGCGCGTCAGGTCGCGGATATCCTCGCGGAAAAGGAGATCGTGGCGCAGGCGGCGCCATCGACGCGCGAAGCGCTCGTCGCGTCGCAGATATGGCTCCGGAAAGCCGCCGAAGCGCAAAAGAGCTCCCCAGTCGTCATCCGGGATCGCAGAGGGGCCCCGCTCGCCGGGCTCGACGTCGTCGCGGGGCGACGCCAGCTCCGCGACGGATAGTGGATGCATTCGATAGTTGAAATAGCGCCCCATCATGCTGTCGCCCGATGCGTGGAAGACGTTCAGGCGCGCACTCCCCGTGACGGCGATGTTCACCTGGCCGCCGTAGGTATCGAAGAAACCTTTGAGCAGCTCTCGCCAGCGGGGATATTTGTGAATCTCGTCAAGCACGAGTAGCGGCTTCTCTTCCCCGAGACGGTCGAGCCCGAGCTGCGCGGCGAGGGCGCCGGGCCCTTGGAGCAGCACCCGCTGCTCATCGAGGTTGTCCCAGTTGAAGTAGAGAAATCTGGCTTTGGACTTGCCCAGGATTCGGCTCGTGGTGGTCTTGCCGACTTGCCGGGGTCCCATCAAGAAAGCCATCTGCCGATGGTCTTCAAAATGGCGCTGCAAGAGTCTTTCGTAGAGGCGTCCGGCGGTCGACATAGCTCGACCATTCTAAGATGGATCTTAGTTTGGTCGCGACTATTCTAAGATTCGCCTCAGAAAAGTCGGCGGCTCAAACGGTCCGATCAAACCTTTCCGGGCCAGTGAGAGCCCTGCAGACGTCGATCATCGGCCGCGCCGCCCCCGGGCGGCGAGGCATAGACGCTAGAGCAAAATGCCGGCGACCGTGGCGGTGGTGAACGACGCCAGGGCACCGCCGAAGAGGGCGCGCATGGCGAGCTTCGAAAGGGTCGGACGCAGCTTGGGTTCGAGCGACCCGATGCCGCCGATCTGGATGCCGATGGACGAAAAGTTGGCAAAGCCGCAGAGGGCATAGGTGGCGATGATCTGGGACCTCGGCTGCAGTTCCTCGGCGGCGATGCTCTCGGCGAGGAAGCCGTAGGCGACGAATTCGTTGATCGCCACCTTGACGCCGAGCAGGTTGCCGACGGCCGCGGCGTCCACCCACGGCACGCCCATGATGAAGGCGAGGGGCGCAAAGATCGAACCGAAGAGGGTCGCGACGGAGCCCGGGAAGAATCCGGGAATCTCTTCGCCCTCCGGCGCGGTACCGCCCAAGAGGCTGCCGTCGATCCAGCCGTCGAGCACGCCGAGGCCGAGGTCGAGGCAGGCGATCAACGAGACGAAAGCGATGATCATGGCGCCGACGTTGAGCGCTAGCCCTAAGCCGTCGGTGGTGCCGTTCGCCGCCGCTTCGACAACATTGTCGGCCGTCTTGACGTCGGGGATGTCGACGTCGCCGGCGGTCACCGACTCTTCGGTCTCCGGATGCAGGATCTTGGCGATCACCAGCGCCGCCGGCGCCGACATGACGCTTGCGGCGATCAAATGTCCGGGGTTGACCCCCATGCCGATATAGCCGGCGAGCACGCCGCCGGCGATGGTGGCGAAGCCGCCCGTCATCACCGCGTTGAGCTCCGACTCGGTCATTTCAGAAAGAAACGGCTTGATCAGGAAAGGCGCCTCGGTCTGGCCGACGAAAACGTTGGCCGAGCACGACAGCGTTTCAGAGCCCGAGGTCTGGAGGCTCCAGTGCATGAATCGGGCGAGGGCGCCGACCAGCACCTGGATCACCCCGAGGTAGTACATCACCGCCATGAAGGCGGAAAAGAAGATGATGGTCGGCAAGACCGAGAAGGCGAATTGGAAGCCGAAACCCGGCCATGACCACGATTCCCCCGGCGGCGGAAAGAAATGCTCCGACGACGCCAGGTTGCCGAAGAGGAAAACCGCGCCGTCGGTGGAGAGGGCGAGGAAGGTCGACACGCCGTCCGAGAGCGAGGCGAACGCCTCCCGGCCGTCGATTCCGTTCGCCCACAGGTGCCCCAAGCCAAAGCCAAGCAGCGCCATGAAGGCCCAGCGGCCCAGATTCGGATGCCGCAGCTTCACGTTGACCACCAAGAACACCACGGCAAGACCCACGACCGCGAGGGCGACGCCCGGTCCAGCCAGCGAGAAGCCGGCGCCCACCAGCGCCGCCGTCGCCACCGCCGCGGTGGCGACCCTGGCCGGAGCCGAAAGCCCCTTCTCCAAAAGCTCGGTCTCAAATATGTAGAGCAAGACCAGGAAGACCAGGATCAGCATGCCGATGAACGACGGCTGGCCTTTCTGCAGAATGATCACCGCGAGCAGCAGCTGCAAACCGATGCCGAGGGCCACCGTCCGAAAGTTCACGGCTTTCCGATTCACCGAAAAGACGTAGGCGAGGCCGAGGAGCACGAGGAGTCCGAGGCCGCTGATCACCTGTTCCATATTTTTCCTCCGTCGTCGTGGGTCGCCCGAGATTAGCACCGTCATCCCCCGGCCGTCAGATGGACTCCGCCGCCCATACGGCCCCCCGCACCGAACCCCAGAGGAGTCGAGATCGCGGTTGGAATCCGACCGCCGAAGCACTAGGCAATCGGCCTGCGCAACCTGCGTCCGTCCCTTTATACTGGGCCCGTGGCCCCGCGATTTGACCTCGACGCCTCCACCCTCGACCTCGCGGTCGCCGATCTGCTCGACTCGCAGCTCATGCGCAGCCTCGGCTTTGCAAACCGCGGCGGCTATGAACGCATGTGGCTAGGCCAAGCTATCCACAGCCGCTACCAGCAGCAGGCCCTCGAAGACGACCCCACCTATCGCCATGAGGTGAGCGTCGCCCACCAATTCGAGCAGCGCGGCTGGCAGGTCACCGTCAAAGGGCGCATCGACGGCATCCGTCGGCGTCCCGACGGCGCGTTGGTGATCGAAGAGATCAAGTCCGTCCGGCGCGGCGCCACTTTGGCGCCGACCACCCGCGAGCTCTATGAGCGACAGGCGGCGATCTACGTGTGGCTGTGGTCCCACATGCATCCCGACGAGGAGCGGATCTGCGCCGAGCTGGTGCTCATCGAGATCGGCTCCGACCAGATCACCCGCGAGCCGGTGCCGCTCGATCCGAAGGCCCTCGACCTCCAGATCAAGCGCCGGGTCCACAGCCATATCCGGAGCTTCAAGAGTCGGCTCGCGGCGCGGGAGGCCCGGCGCCAGGCGTCCGGCGGCCTGCCCTTCCCCTACCCGGACAAGCGGCGGGGGCAAGACACGATCATCGACGCCGTCGCCGCCGCCCTCGACCAGCGCGAGCACCTGCTCGTCGAGGCGCCGACCGGCATCGGCAAGACCGTGGCGAGCCTGCATCCGGCGATGCGCTACGCCCTCGAGCACGACCTCAAGATCTACGTGCTCACGGCCAAGACCCTGCAGCAAGATATGGCGACGGCGGTCATGGCGCTGCTCAATCGGGAAGGTACGTTCCGCTCCTTAAGACTCCGGGCTAAGTCGAAGATGTGCGCCAACGACCAGGTGCTCTGCCACGAGGACTACTGCACCTACGCCCGCGACTATTACCTCAAGCTCCAGCGGACGCGGGTGGTCCCCAAGCTGCTCGAGGAGCACGACACGCTGCTCCCGGACCAGATTTTCGCCGAGGCCAAGCGCGCGGAGGCCTGCCCCTTCGAAATCAGTCTCGAGCTCGGGCACCAGGTCCAGGTCATGATCTGCGACTACAACTACGCCTTTGACCCATACGTCGCGCTCACCGACTTCACCGCCGACGCGGACCTCTCGAGCACCGTGCTGGTGATCGACGAAATCCACAACCTCGTCGACCGCGGCCGGCGCTACTACTCCCCCCAGCTTTCCGCCGCCGACTGCCGCGCCGCCGCCGAAGCGGTGGCGATCGGCGGCGCGCCGATCCACTACGAGCTCGCCGACCTCTGCCTGGAGCTCGAGCGCTTGATTCGCCGGGAAGTCGAAGATCTCCAGCCCTACGGCGGTGATCCGTCGTGGGCGCTCGAGCAGCAGCTGCCTGAAGACGAGCTGTGGCGCCTGCGCCCGAAGCTCGACAAGGCCTTTGTCGATTACCTGGAATTCCGCCGGGAAACCAAGACCCTCACCGCCGACGACCTCTTCGTGACGCTCTACTTCGACGTCCTGCGTTTCCTCAACTGCATGATGCTCAAGGACAGCGCGTTCTCCCACTTCATGGAGCGCGAATACGAAGACTGCCGATTCCGCATCCTGTGCAAGGACCCGAGCCGATTCCTCGGTGAGGTGATCAATCGCTGCCACAGCGTCATCGGCCTCTCGGCGACCCTCAGCCCGGAGGAGTTCTACCGCGACCTGCTCGGCTTCGACACGGCCCGCACCTCGAGTCTGCAGGTGGATAGCCCCTTTCCCCTCGAGCACCGACGCATCGTCATCGACTCGAGCGTCGCCACGGCCTATAAAGAACGGGCCGCCAACGTCGGCCGCATCGCGGAACGCTTAAGCGAATTCGGAGACGCGGTGCCCGGCAATACCCTGGCGCTCTTCCCCAGCTACCGCTTCCTTGCAGACGTCGCATCGCTGATGCGGCCGGAGCGCAAAAGGCTTCTGGTGCAGAACCCCGGTGACGGTGACCGCCAGCGGGAAGAGATCCTTGACACGCTGCGCACCGCCATCTTCGGCGACGTCCTGCTGCTCGCGGTCGCCGGCGGTGTTTTCGCGGAGGGCGTCGACTACCCGGGCGATATCCTGAAGGCGGTGGCGGTCATCGGGCCGTGCTTGCCCGCTTTGACGCTGGAGCAGCAGCTGCTCCAGCGCTATTACGATGAGAGATTCGAGCGCGGCTTCGAGTACGCCTTCGTCGTCCCGGGCATGACCCGGGTCGTGCAGGCGGCCGGCCGGCTGATCCGTTCGCCGGAGGATCGCGGTGTGATTGCACTTTTCGACAAGCGCTTCCTGTGGAGCACCTACCGCCGCCACCTGCCGGCGGAATGGCTCGACGACAAAGGCCGCGCCCGCGACCTGGTGGGCGAACCCCGCGAAGAAGCCAAGCTCTTCTTCGCCCAAGAGAAGATTCGCCCCGACGACGGCTTCTTCGAAGACCCGGAAGACGGCCTCGGTCCGGTCGACGGCGAGCTTGAAGAGATCGCATCATGAGGGGCCCGGCCGCGGTCAAGGTGACCGGGATCCTAGTCCTCGCCCTGTCTGGAGTGCTCGGTTTATCGCATCCGACGTCCGCCCAGGCCACCGCCGCGGGAAGCCCCGAGCTCACCGTCGATCGGGCCGGCCTCGAGGACGAAGGGCGGCTCATGCTCGAAGAAGGGCGGCGCTTGGCGGCCGCCGGTCGCCCCCACGACGCCTTGCCGTTCTATACCCAGGCCCTCGACATGGCGCAGGTGGCCCTCGACC
>JBCDKB010000510.1:0-6157 GCA_038747035.1 Acidobacteriota bacterium
CAGCTGGCTCGACGGCAGCCTGGCCAACCACGGCTTCGTGCTGCGCGGCGATCCGGCGTCGACCAACGGCGGCGACCTGGAATCGTCGGAGGCGGCGAACGGTCCTCGGCTGCGGGTGGTCTACTCCACCTGCGCCCTCAAGAAGTAGTCGCGCCGGCGGCCGAGGAGAGAGTTACAGAAGAGGCCCCGCGCCCGGGACACGCGTCCCGAAGCGCGGGGCCGTTGGCCGTCCTGCGACTTCAGTCTCCGGATCCGCAGACGAAGGCCTGGAGGGTCGAGCAGCGCAGGTCATTCCACGATCCGTCGAGGCGCACGTGCTGCACGCACTCCTCGTGGCCGCCGGTGGGCTGGCCGACGCCCCAGGTCTCCCAGCCCACGGGTCGACCGTCCGGCCAGATCCACCGGTCCTCCACGCCGCGGTTCGACAGGCCGATCCACGGGTTGGTCCAGCTCACGGTCGACACCCAGTCCTGCAGCCACTGGTGCTCCGCCGGGGTGTCCGTCTTGATCAGGTCCTGGCCGCGGGCCAGGCACGCCGACCTCGCCGCCGTCCAGCTGACCCGGGTGCGGCAGAGGCTGACTCGCCGGAGGGATCCGTCGGTCCGGTCCGAGCATTGGCAAACGTCATCGTCTGTCGGCGATCCGTCGACCGCGCCGTCGAGGTCGTTGTCGAGGCCGTCGCAAACCTCTTCGCCGGCGGGGGCCGGCGGCACGGTCTGCTCCGCCGTTTCGAGGCCCACTTCGACGACGCCGGTGACTACGATGTCGAGGATGCACGCCATCAGCAGGTCCGGGTCGACAATGCCCGCCGCCGTGCACTGCGCCTGGGCGTAGGCCACGAGCTCGGGGTCGAACTCGGCGAGGTCCACGGGGGCCTCCGGGTCCATCGTGCCGGCGCCGGGCGCGAAGTCCTCCGGACCCTGGCCGGGCTCGTAGGCGAAGAGCGACTCCGCCGGGCCGGAAGTCGGTGTCCGGATCAGCCAGCCGTGGGGGTCGTCGTAGGCCAGACAGCGAGTTGAGTCGCAGTCATAGAGCTCCGCGAACGACGGCGGCGCGTCGATCGGAGTGCCGTCGCGCAGGGCGATGTCGTTCAGCGGATCGCCGTCGGAGTCGCCGAGCAGGCCTTCGAGCGTCCCGGCGTAGGACCGGTCCGGGTGCACGAAGAGGCTGTAGTACCAGCCGCGCTGGCTGACCTTGGCGTAGGACGTCTCCCCCGGCCACTGGACGGTGTAGGTCAAGCCCCGTCGGGTCACCTCGCCGCCGCCGGCGAGCTCGAGCGTCGAGCCGTCCGCCAGCGCCGTCGCCGCGCCGTCGACGTTGAAGGGGCCCTGGCCGGAGGGCGGCGTCAGGTAGAAAGTCACGGTTTGGCCGCCGACTTTCATCGCGATCGCCTTGTTGTACGCGATCCGCCAGCTCCCCTGCTGCCGCACCTGCACTTCGAAGTCCCGACTCGGGTCGCGGGTGAGCACGAACTCGCCCTTGCCGTGGAAGTCGTAGACCAGGCCGTCGTGGGTGATCAGGTGCGGATCACCCCAGGTCGTGCCGCCCTTGTCGGAGCACTCCAAGGCCACGGTGTAGGGCACGCGCTCGCCCGTGTCGGGGGCGACCAGGAAGGCGTCGCGGGTCTCCTCGCCGGCGGCCGTGCACCGGTAGCGCAGCTCGATCTCTCGGCTCTCGCCGGCGCCCAAGGTGCCGGTCGGCGGATCGACGACGAACGGCAGATCCTGCCCGAGCTCGATCTGCCACTCGACCGGGGCGTCGGCGTGGTTCGTGAGCGTCATGTGCTTCCTCATCCACACCGGCGGATCGAGGACCTGGCCCTTGAATCGGATCTCGTCGGGCTCGAGCACGAGGGACTGGCAGCCCGCCCACACCCGGTGGCGGTAGACCGTCGAGTCTTCGACGAGCTGCATGTGGATATCCACCCAGCGCGGCTCGACGCGGGTGCCGTCCGTGCAGTCGACGGCCACGGTGTGAAACTTCGTTTCGTCCGGGTCGATGATGACGAGGCCCAAAGGATGGACGTCGAACCAGAACGGGTTATCCGGCAGCGACAGGATGTAGTTTTCGATCGAGTCCCCGTCATTGAGCGCCGCCAGCTCGAGCGTCGCCGAGGAGCCCACCGGCACCACCAGCTCCGGGTCGACGGGCGAGAGCTTGATATTCGACGTCGGCAGCACCTCCACCGGCGCGGCGGGCGAGATCCAGTTGCCGAAAAACGTCGGGTAGCGCTTGACGGCCCGGTACTCCCACTCGCCGACGTCCTCGGAGGTCGGCGCCCAGTAGGTCGGGTTAACCGGCGAGAAGAGCTGGAATTTCTCGCCGGGGACGGCCCGTCGACGCCAAATCTCGAGATCGGCCTCGCCGTAAAGCCGGGTTTCCGACTCGTCGATCTTGCCGTCGATGGTGAGCACGGTATTGCCCGGATAGTGGATGCCGCCGTCCACATAGATCGGATGCTCAGAATTTTCGAGGCCCGGAGGGGCCATCTCGTGGAACGCCTTCACGCTGACCAGGGGATTGAACTCAAATGAGGGCCTGGGCAATCCCAGCACGTCAAACATCAGGCCGATCAAGGTCCCGACGTCCACTTCCTTGACCAGGAAGAGATCCAGCCTGAGGAAGGTCTCGACTTCCGGATTCACGTAGCGTTCGTCGTCAAAGCCGTGGACCACCGCCAGCGGCAGCCGGCCGGAGCCGCCGACCGACAGCTGGGAGACCATCGCGTAGGCCCGTCCGACCTCGAAGGCGTCCGTGCTGCCCATCGGATCCGGCGGCAGGCCGCCCACGGCCACCGAAAGGCGGGTTCCGAACTCGACGAAACCGCGCGCAAAATAGTCGAGGGCGACGTCGGACGGTTCACCGATCATCGCCGGCGGGCTGAAGTCCGTCGTCGGCTCCGGGAAGTCCGCCCCCGTCTCGTAGCCGCTCTGCGGATCCCAGTGGATGCCGCCCTCCGGCTCGACACCGACCTGGAACTCCGGGCCGTCGACCTCCACGTGCGAGCTTCCGACGTCCCACGTCAAGTCGGCGCCGACCAGGGCATAGGCGCTCCCGTAGACCGACCAGACGGGGCCAAACGCGAAGTAGATGAAAGGCAGCCGCGGCTTCAACTCTTCCGCACACCGTAGCCGCGTCCCGAAGCGCTGCCCCGGAGCGTCCATATCCACAAAGAGCTTCGCGAAGAAGTCGAAGAGCACGACCTTGCCATTCTGGGTTTTGAGCTTGAAGCGTCCGTGGGGATCGACACTGAAATTGAGGGAGAAGTGGCACGGATTGGGGCTCGCGCCCGCCGCCTTCAGGGCCCCGAGACCCCCTCGCCGGGCCGTTGACATCGCCGCCGCGACGGTTTCGAGGGCCCCGCTATCCAAATCGACGTCCACATCGGTGAAGACCTCGTTAACGGCGGGGGGCGCGCCCCGGATGCGGAAAGCCCCCGACACCGACTCGACGGAGTCCACCCACACCGACGCCGTCGAGCCGAAGGCGACCAGCATCCCCGCCTCGATCTGCGCCGTGCCCGGCGTCCGGTCGACGTCGAGGGTCAAAATCGCCGAATCACCTTCATGCGCCAGGTCGAGGGACTGCACCAGGTCGGCGTCGAATTGGCGAAGGTCGGAGCTAAGCTTGGCGCCGGCGATCATCGACGCGACGCCGGCGCGGTGCGGCGGCGCGTCGTCGGCGACGGCGGTGATCAAGGCCATGCCGCGCTCCATGTGCACGGTCACGACGCCGTCGGCCGTGACGGTGGCGCGCTCCAGGTTGCTCGACGTCCATCGGACCCGCGGCTCGGGCAGGGGCGACGGTTCGCCGCCGGGCGGCACCACCCAGCGGGCCGACAGCTCGACCCGGTCGCCGAGCTCGACCAGCATCGACGGCGACGGCGAGATCTCTAGGTACGGCAGCGGCGGCGGTTCCGGCGCCTCCGGCGGACCCGCGAGGAAGTTCTGATTCACTTCTCCGGACGACAGCGCGCGGCGATAGACCGCCACCAGGTGCAGGTCGCCGAGCCACGGCGACTGCTCGTCTTTTTCGTTCGCCAGGAAGAGCGGCACGCCATCACTCCAGGCCTTCAAGCTGCCGCGCTGGAGACCTTCGCCGCGGATCTCGCCGTCGACGTAGATCAGCGTCTGTCCGGCTTCATTGCGGGTCATGGCGACGTGGGTCAGGTCTGCGGTGACGCCGCCCACCGCGCCGACCTCCGGACGACCGTCTTCGGTCGACTGGGTGGTCCGCAGCCACGAGGCGTAGCGCCCAGGCACCGAGGTCGCGCCGGTTTCCAGCTTCTCGCCACCGACCGCTGCGTCCTGCGCAAGCGCAAAATTCCGCTCGCGGGACGACGCCGAAAGGGACACGATCGCCGCGGGTCCGTCCTGGAACGGACTCGCCGGCCGCACCCACGCTTCGACGGTCAGAGCGCCCGAATCCACAATCCCGTCCACTAGACGATCCGCCGATTGGGAACTCTGAATCACCGTCGGCTCGACGATCGACAGACCACCCGACGGCAGCCACAGCACCGAGTTGGGGCGCAGGATATCCAGGTCGAGACCCGGCCGGTTGCCCTCCGAGGGCGCCACGTCGTGGACCGTGGTGCCTTGGCCCTCGAGGAAGGTGTAAAGCGTCGAGAGTCCGGTGACGACGCGCTCCGGCTCGCCGCCCGGCTCCGGAACCGGTTCAGTGTCGGCCAAGCCCTTTGCGACCGCGGGCTGCGCCAGCGCACAGAGAACGAAGAGGACCGCCCACACTCGGGCGACTCGGGACAGTTGAGAAAACATAAATGGCTCCTTGATGTTCATCCAGTAGCCGCGGCTTTTGAAAACCACGACTCGGCGTTCGTTTTTCAAGGAGTGTCAAAGAGAATGCTTTGCCCCCGCTCGACGGGGACGAAGGACTCCGGCGGCGTCTTCTCGAGCCCAGGGTAGAAGCAACCCCGAGCGCCGGAGCCCATAATCGGCAGCTCCGCCAGAACCCCGGGGTAGAAGCAACCCGGGGCTCGGAAAAACGCCTGCGGCGTATCTCAAACCAGACAACTTCGGAAACAAACATCGCCAGCCACACCCTAGGCCCGGCTAAACGCCCGTGTCCGGCTGAACGACCAAGCCTAGATACGCCGAAGGCGTTCTCTTCAGCCCAGGGTTGCTTCTACCCTGGGTCGACGGGCACGCAGAACGCCTACGGCGTCTCCTAGATCCCGAGCCCTCTTGGGAAGGCAGTCTCGAGGTTTGCCGTGCGCTTAGCAAAGCGATGGAGTCCAAACTCGACAACTTCGCCAGAACCCGGGGTAGAAGCAACCCCGGGCTCGGAAGAACGCCTACGGCGTATCTCAAACCCAGAGACCTTCGGAAACAACCACCTCCAGCCACACCCCACGCTCAGCTAAACGCACGTGTCCGGCTGCCCGACGAAGCCAAGAGACGCCGAAGGCGTTCCTTCGAGCCCAGGGTTGCGAAGCGCCCCTGGGCTCGGAACTCACGGCAAAGTCGTGAACTCCGACTCCGGATCGAGATCGTAGATCCCCACCTCGTCAAGATCGCCAAAGCTCAGCCGCGCTCGGCCCCGCAGGGTGACCGTGTCGAATTTGTAGACGCCTTCGTAGGCCTCGCCCCCAGTGACGACGCCGGCGGCGCCTTCGACCAAGATCCGCCGCAGGTCTTCGCTGTGGTCGAGGATCCGGTAGTCGACGCCGGCGACGCGCAGGAAGGCCCCCGTGACGCCGTGGGCGAAGAGCGACGCCGGGTCCACGTCTTCCAGCCACAGGTTCGACGGGGCGTCCGTATCGACTTCGACGACGCCGACCGTGCCGGTACCGACCGTCGGCAGCGGCGTGAGGCCTGCCGGAATCGTCGGGTAGACCGGGCCCTGGTGCACCGTCAGGTGGCCATACGGGTCGCCCGGTGATTTCACGAAGAGCGTGCCGGCGCCGGCCTGGACGTTGGCGGTGCCGTCGCGACTGCGCAGGCCGCCGGCGAGCACGACCTGGGTTTCCGGGTCGAAACCGGTGAGCAGGTCGACGGTGATGGCCACGCGGCCGCCGCCGCCGACGCCGGCGTAGCGACTGTTATAGCGCGGGTTGTCGCCGCCGGAGACGTCGATCAGGCCGCCGCCGGAAAGCTCGTCGACGTCGAGCACGACCGTGCCGCCGGCGCCGGCGCCG
>JBCDKB010000511.1:0-6150 GCA_038747035.1 Acidobacteriota bacterium
GCCGGCGGGGGGAGAAATCGCGGCGGCCGCGGGCACGTCGGAAGAGGGACGCGGCTCCACGTGTTCCCCGGCGAAGGTCACCGTGAAGGTGGTGCCCTCGCCTTCGGTGCTCGCCACCTCGATGGCGTGGCCCATGGCCGTCGCCAGGGAGCGGCAGATCGAGAGGCCGAGTCCGCTGCCGCCGTAGAGTCTAGACGTGCTGGCGTCGACCTGTTGGAAAGGCTCGAAGACCGCGGTCACCCGGTCCGGGGGAATGCCGATGCCCGTATCCGCGACGCTGAGGCGAGCGGGACGACCGTCCCGCTCGCCGGCCGTGATTTCGACCGTGATCTCGCCCTCGTGGGTGAATTTGATGGCGTTGGCGACGAGATTTTGCAAGATCTGGCGTAGCCGACCCGGATCGGCGTCGAGGGGCTGGAGCTCATCGGGTAGGCGCAGGAGGAGCTCGACGCCGTCCTTGGTTTCTGGCTCCAGGGAGCCCACCACTTCTTCGGCGAGCTGGGCGACGTCGGTCGGTTCGCAGATGAGCTCGAGGCGGCCCGCTTCGATCTTGGACAGATCGAGGATGTCGTTGATCAGATCCAGCAGGTGCATGCCGTTGTCGCGGATGCGATCGAGGTAGCGTAAGTCCGTCGCCTGGAGGCGTCCGCCGCGGTTCTTCTCGAGCACCCCGGCGAAGCCGATCACCGAGTTGAGGGGCGTGCGGAGCTCGTGGCTCATGGTGGCTAGAAAGGCGCTTTTGGCGCGGTTCGCGGCTTCGGCGGCCTCTTTCGCCAGGCGGAGGTCCGCCTGGGCTTGCTTCAGCTCGGTGACGTCACTCGCCACGACCACCGCCCCCTCGCCATTTTCGAGGGGCGCCAAGCGGAGTTGATAGCTATAGGTTTCGTGGTGGACTTCGGCGATCGTCGCGGCGCCGCTTTCAAGCGTTAGGGCGAGCGGGCCTTCAGCCGTCGGCAGCAGCCGAGAGAGCAGTCGCCCGATGGCGCTCCGGTCGACCGCCAGCGACTCCAGGGCTCTTCCAGCCACGTGCGTGACCCGGCCTTCCGCGTCGGTGGCGAAAAGGGCCACCGCGGCCCCGGCGACCATATTTTCCAGCAGCGTCGCCGTGCGCCGATGCCTCGCCTGGGCGATTTCGCTACGCAGTCGGCTGAGCTCGATTTCCTTCGAGCCCTCATGGACCTTGGCCTTGAGCTCCTTATTCATTCGACGGAGGTGAATTTCGAGCCGGCGCCGGTCTGCGATCTGCGGCAGCCAGCGGATGAACCCGAGGGCTAGGAGCACGAATCCGCCGAAGAATCCCACCAGCTTCTCGGCCAAGGACTGGTAGGACGTCCGGCCGAGGAAACCGAAGCGGCTGAGGGCGGGAAAGTGGTCGGAGATGTCGACCAGGGCGCCGAAGAGCAGGAGGACAAAGCCCGAGAAAATGAGCCACCAGCCGCGGTCGGCGGCGAATCCGTCGGAGCGGCCCCGTCGCCACATGACCCCGACGATCGACGCCATCGCCAGCGCGATCAGTAGCTCCAAGTAGAAACTGAACGGCAGCATGGGCTTAGGGGCGGGCCCGACGCGCCAACCAGGAGTCGATCAGCTCGATCAGCGCCTCGTCATCGAGGATCGGCTTGCTCAGATAATCGTCGAAGCCGTGGCCGAGGAAACGCTCTCGATCGCCGGCCATGGCGTGGGCGGTGATCGCGATAACCGGCAGCTCGCGGAGACTTTCATCGCGCCTGATCTTGGACAGGACCTCGACGCCGTCCATACCCGGTAGGGAGATGTCGAGGAGGATGAGATCGGCCGCCGCTGCTTCGAGGCCCTCGAGGGCGTCAAGGCCGTTTTGGAACTCAACGATCTCGAAATTCTCTTCCAGCATGGCGCAGAGAAGGAGACGGTTATCCGGATTGTCTTCGACGATCGCGACGCGTTTCTTCATAGGAGAGTCGAGGCCTTCCGCGCCAGCGAGGGCGGGAGAATACGCTCGGGCAGGGGGTGCAAATCGGACGTCTGAAGGCCAGGATTTATCGTAGCACGGCCCCCCCGATGCAGTATCCTAGAGAGACTAAGCATTTTGAGGCGCACGCTATGAGAGGAGAACGGGTGGAGAGGCGACAGGAGATCTCTGTGGAGAGCCTTTTGGATAAGACGATCCTCGAATCGTTGGCGGCCCTTGGCGAGCGACGCGGCAAGGACCTGCTGGCCCAGCTCGTCGCCCTTTTCTCCGAGCAGGGCCCCAAGGCCTTTGCGGCCATGCGTCAAGCCCTCGCGGACGGCAACTCCGAGGTGCTGCGCGAAACCGCCCATTCCCTCAAAGGGAGCTATCGATCCCTCGGCGTGACGCGTCTCGCTGAGATCAGCTCCGACCTCGAAGGGCTCGGACGCTCGGGCAGGTTCGACGGGGTCGAAGGACTGATGGATGACCTCGAAGCGACCTTCACCCTCACGGAAGAAGCCCTCCAGGAATTCATCGCAAGTCGGCGGGGCGTGGCCGGAGGATGAGACGCGAGAACGCGAGAAGCCTGCCGATCAAGGCGGCCTCGACGGTCATCGTGCTCGTCACTGTGGCGCTTTGGGCGGTGGCGCTGCCGCTGGCCCTTCGCCAGCATCGGAGTCTCTCCGCGGAACGTACGTCGTCGGCCGAAGCGCTCGCCGGCGTGCTCGGTTCGGCGTCTGAAATCGCCCTGCGCCAGCGCGACGCCGAGGCGCTTGAGCGCCACGCGACGGCCCTCGCCAACGATGACGACGTTGACTTTGTCGCCTTCTTCGGTCCGGAGCGCGAGCTGCTCGCCTCTTTCGTCCGTGACGCCGAGCGCTTCGCGGAGTGGCGAAGGGAGACCGCAGACGGCGCGGAGCCCAAGACATACGTCGGCCGATCGATTGTGTCGGCAGATTTCCCGGCCTACGTGACCGTCGGACTGGCGGCGGGGCCGGTCCACAGCCTGTGGCGCCAGCTGACGCCGCCGCTACTCTTGTCGGTGGTCGTCGCGTTCGTCTGCGGTTTCTTGGTGCTTCCCCTGGTACGGCCCTGGTCTCGGCGGCTCGATAATTTGGTGGAAGCGACGGACAAGATCTTCCGGGGCGACCTCAGCGAGACCATTACCGACCCGGGCACGGATGAGATCGGCGTGCTGTCGCTGGCCTACGAAAATATGCGGCGGAAGGTCCACGCCCGCGACAACGAGCTGCGGCGGCTGAACGAGAGCCTGCAGGAGCGGGTGGAAGAGCGGACCCGGGACCTGGAAAAAGCGAAAGAGGATGCCGAGGCGGCGAGCAAGACCAAGAGTCTTTTTCTCGCCAACATGAGCCACGAGATCCGGACGCCGATGAACGGCATCATCGGCGTCGTGGATCTGCTCTTCAAGACCCGGCTCGACGGCCGTCAGCAGGACTACCTCACGACCATCAGCTCGTCGGCCTCATCCCTGCTGCGAGTCATTGACGACATTCTCGACTTCTCGCGGATCGAAGCGGGTAAATTGGCCCTTGAAGACTTGGACTTCAACCTCGCGAAGCTGCTCGACGAGGTGGTCGAGCTGCTCGGTCCCCGGGCTGCCCACAAGAGCATCGACTTGACCGTCGGCGTGTCGGACAATGCGCCGCCGCGCCTGCGGGCCGATGCGTCGCGCATTCGACAGGTGCTGATCAACCTCGTCTCGAACGCCATCAAGTTCACGTCCGAAGGCGGCGTGGTGATCAACGCGGAGATCGATCTGCGCAAGGGCGGCTCGTGGCTCTGCGTGCAGGTACGGGATAGCGGCGTCGGCATCTCCGACCGCCAGCTCGAGACGCTTTTTGACGCTTTCACGCAGGCCGATAGCTCGACGACCCGGCGGTTCGGCGGCACCGGTCTCGGTTTGGCTATCAGCAAACGGCTCGTCGAATTGATGGGCGGCGGCATCAGCGCCCAGAGCCGGCTCGGCGCCGGGTCGACGTTCCGCTTCGAAGTCCCCGTGTCGACCTCCCTGGAACCGTGGACCGGGGAGTCTTCGATCATCGAGCTGCCCGATGATTTCACCGCCAGCCTGCTGCGGGAGCCGAGCGATAACCAGCAGGTCAGCATCTTGGTCGCTGAAGACAACCCCGTGAATCGGACCGTCGCCCTGGGTCAGCTGGACGAGCTGGGCTATACCGCCAAAGCGGTGAAGAACGGTCAGGAAGTGCTGCGTGCCCTCGACCGGGAGTCTTTCGACATCGTGCTGATGGATTGCCAAATGCCTGAACTCGATGGCTACGAAACCAGTCAGCGCCTCCGTCGTCTCGAGTCCGTCTCCACGAGCTCGCGGCGGGTGACGGTGATCGCGGTCACCGCCCACGCCATGAAAGGCGATCGCGAACGCTGTTTGGAAGCCGGAATGGACGACTACCTGGCGAAACCGTTCCGCGTCTCCGAGCTCGCGGCGGTGCTCGAGCGGTGGCGGCCCAAGCGTCTTGAGGCCGGCGGCCCTGCCGCGGGCGAGCCGGCGATCGGCGACGGCGAATCGGCGGCGCCCGAGCTGCCGACCGACGAGTGGCTCGACCTGCGTACGTTGACGTCACTGCGCGAGCTCGGCGCCAAGACCGGACGGGACATGCTTGGCCGCGTCACTGAAACTTTTCTGCGCACCTCGGCGGAGCAGATGGAATCGCTGACCGAGGCGCGGGGGCAAGGGCAGACGGAAATACTTATCCGCGAGAGTCATTCCCTTAAGGGGAGCGCGGCGGCGGCCGGCGCCCCGAGACTCGCGGCGGCCGCGGCCCAGGTCGAAGGCCGACTGCGGGAGAGCGCCGACGCTCCGATCGACGATGCACTTGATATCCTCATCGACTCTTATGAACAGACCACCCGCCGACTGCGCGAAGTGGTCCTTTCGATGAAGAGCGCCCAGGGGTCGCCGCAGGCGGCCCGCCACGGCGCTGATTCTTCAGGCTAAGGCCAAGCTGTCGCATGAACGAGCCCCCCTACAGCATCTTGCTGGTGGACGATAACGAGGTTCAACAAGAGCTCTGGGTCCCCGTGTTGGAGCACGAGGGCTATCGGGTCTTCTCCGCGCGGAACGGCGAAGAGGCCCTCCGGCTGATCGACGAGGAAGCGATCGATCTGGTGCTGCTCGACGTCATGATGCCCGGGCTATCGGGGTTCGATGTCCTCCGGGAGCTCCGCAAGAACCACCCCGCCGATCGCTTGGCGGTGATCATGGCGACCTTCAACGACCGCGAAGAGGACATCGTCAAGGCTTTCCACCTCGGCGCCAATGACTACGTCGCCCAGCCGCTGTCCCGGGACGTGACGCTGGCGCGCATCCAGGCCCAGCTGCGCCACCGCACGCCGGCCCTGGCGGCCTCCTCTCCCCTGGTCGCCGACGCGAGCCCCGCGGCGGTCGGACCGGGCACCGTGCTCGACGGAAAGTACCGACTCGAAGATCAGCTCGGGCGCGGCAATTTTGGCAGCGTCTACCGGGCGATCCACCTGCAGCTCGAGCGGCCGGTGGCGGTCAAGGTCCTGCGCGCCCAGTTCGGGGTCGACAAGGTCTCTTTGGCTCGATTTCAGCAAGAAGGCATCTCCCTGTCACGGCTCCAGCACCCCAATGCGGTGTCCGTGCTCGACTACAGCGTGACCCGCGACGACATCACCTACCTGGTGATGGAGCTGCTCGAGGGCCATAGCCTCGACCGCGAGCTGCAGACCGGTCAGCCGATGCCGCTCGAGCGCTGCGCGGACATTGTGCTGCCGATTTGTGATGTGCTCAAAGAGGCCCACGCCCTCGGCATCATCCACCGCGACATCAAGCCGCAGAATATTTTCCTGCACCGGTCTCGCCAGCGCGAGACGGTCAAGGTCCTCGATTTCGGCATCGCTAAATTGGTCAGCGACGTCGACATGCGGCAGCAGCTGACCATCGAAGGCAACAGCGTCGGTACCCCCGCCTACATGGCCCCGGAGCGCTTCACCAACGAGGCCTACGACGGCCGCGCCGACGTGTATTCGCTGGCCGTCGCCATGTACGAAATGCTCACGGGTCAGCCGCTCTTCGCCGAAGTCGACGGCAACTTCTTCAAGCTGATCCGCATGCACGTCGTGGAGCCTCCGCGGCCGCTGCGGGAGCTGAATCCGGACATCCCCAAGGGCGTTGAAGCGGTGGTCCTCGACGCCCTCTCCAAGCGCAAGGAGAGCCGACC
>JBCDKB010000512.1:0-6144 GCA_038747035.1 Acidobacteriota bacterium
CAGACCCGACCGGCGCCGGCGGCCGAGACGGAGGCGGCGATCGTGCCGACGACGAGATCATCGTGGTCGTCGCCGTCGAAATCGACGCCGCCGCCCACGGCGTCGGCGAAGCCCGTGGTGGCGCTGAAGTCGTGGAGCACCTGCTGGTCGAGGCCGGAGATCACCAGCACCTGGCCGCCGCCGACGATGTAGTCGGGGGTGCCGTCGTTATTGACGTCGCCGGCGGCGTCGAGGCCATAGCCCAAAGCGGCCCCTGGCGCGCCGAGCACCTCTTGCAGGAGCGCGCCGTCGGCGCCGGAGAAGACGGCGACGCGGCCGGCGAAGCCGCCGACGGCGATGGCGCTCACCGCCACGTCGTCGACGCCGTCGACGTTCAGGTCACCGACGTTGGCGGTGAGCCAGCCGAAATAGTCGCCGACTTCCGAGCCCGTCAGGGTGCGCTCGACGTCGACGTCGGGTTCTAAGAATTGGGCGGCGCCCGGGGCCGCCGCCAGCAGCGCGATCGACGCCGCGGCGGTGACCGTGCGGGATAGGGAGAGAAGAGATGTCGCAGGCATCATGGGCTCCTTGGGGAGGGGCCCGCGACGGCGTCGTCGCGGGCGGTGTGATGGCTGCGAGGCTAGGCACGGGCGTCGCCCCCGGCTAGACGGCGCGGGGCTAGCGCGGGGGAGCCTGGGACGAGCGCCGGCGTTTACGGGAGCAGCGCGTCGAGGGCGCGGGCCCGGAAGCGCTGGGAGATCTCGAGCTCGGTGCCGTCGTGGAGCACGACCTGGGAGCGACCGGCGGCGGAGCTGCGGATCTCGGCGACGTGGCGACGCTGCACCAGGGTCGAGCGGTGGATGCGCAGGAAGAGCTCGGGGTCGAGGTCGCGCTCGAGGCCGGCGAGGGTCGAGCGGTGCAGCAGGCAGCGCTCGTCGAGGTAAAGACGCACGTAATTGCCGGCGGCGGCGACCCAAACGATGTCGCCCACGTCGACGAGGCGCACGCGACCCACGGACTTGACGGCGAGCTGCTGGACGCCGGAGCCGGCGGCGTCGGGCGCCGGGGCTTCCGGCGTCTCGGCGCCGCCGGACGCTTCGCGTCGTCGTAGACGCCTTTCGAGTCGACCGAGGGAGGCGCGGAAGCGGCCGCGGTCGAAGGGCTTCAGCAGGTAGTCCGCGGCCTCGACTTCGAAGGCTTGCAGCGCGTGGCCGTCAAAGGCGGTGGCGAAGACCACCAGCGGCGGCCGTTTGACGGTGGCGAGCGTCTCGGCGACCTGGAGGCCCGAGAGTCCGGGCATGCGGATATCCAAGAAGACGACGTCCGGGGAGAGGGCGGCGATCACCTCCGCCGCTTCGGAGCCATTGGCGGCCTCGCCGACCACCTGCCAGCCGTCGGCGCCTGTGAGCAGGGAGCGCACGTGGGCTCGGCCCAGGGCCTCGTCATCGACGATCACGGCCCGAATCGACGTCATTGAAGCGACTCCGGCAGGCGGAAGCTGACGGTCACGGCGCCGCGGTTGATCTGGGGCCCGGCTTCGAAGGCGAGCCGCAATTCCACGGGCTCGCCGTAGAGCCACTGGAGCCGCTCCCGCACGTTGCGCAGGCCGACGCCGAGGCCCGCCTCGCCGCCGCCGTCGCGCCCCGGGCGATTGCGGATGGCGAGCTCCAAGCCGCCGGCGTCCCCGCCGGGGCGCCGGGCGATCAGCTCGACGCGACTCTCCCCTTCAATCGCCTCGACGCCGTGGCGGATGGCGTTTTCGAGCAGCGGCTGGAGGATGAGCGGCGGCAGCGTGGACTCGAGCACGTCCGGATCCACATCGAGCTCGAAATGGAGCCGGTCGCCGTAGCGCAGGCGCTGGAAACCCCAATAGGCCTCGGCGAAGTCGATTTCTTCAGAAAGCGTCGCGCGGTCCCGGTCGGTGGCGCGGGTGGCGTAGCGCAGCAATTCGCTGAGCAGCCCCACGGCCTCGATCGCCCTTTCGGAGTCGCCTTGGTGCACCAAGGCCGAGATCGAGTTGAGGGCGTTGTAGAGAAAGTGCGGCTCGAGCTGGGCCCGCAGCATCTCGAGGCGGGCTTCCGAAAGGCGGGCCTCGAGGCCGGCGTTCTCGAGGGCCAAGCCCGCGGCCTCCTGTTCACGGCGCCGCTCGCGGCGCCCGTGGTGGGTCGCCGCGGCGAGGCCGAGCAGGGCGAGCAGGTAGATGCCGTCGATGATCCACTGGTTGGATGGGATCGTCGAGAGCACCTCGAAGAAGGGCAGGACCGAACCGTGGACAGAGACGCTCAAGATCGCGGTTTGCACAGGGATGTAGAAGAGCAGCCACGGCACGGCCAGCGGCAGGTAGCGAAGGACGAGACGCGGCCAGCTGGCGCCGACCGGCGGAAAGCGCTCGACCCAGCGGAAGACGACCGGCGTGATCACGATCCACGGCGCATAGACCGCCACGTAGAAGAGCGTGACCTGGGGCCAGTCCAGGGGCCGACCGGCGCGCAGCATGTCGGCGGAAACGGCGGTGGCGTTGGTCAGCCCGAGCAGCACCCACGCCCCGATGTTGAGCATCCAGAAGCGCCGGTCGAAGCGCACGGTCGGGGTCGGGGCCGTCTCCATCGATTCACCCTAGGTCGGCACCGGCCCCGCGGGCAAGATCATTCGTCCCGGGGAATCCGGCGTTCGCGTCAAAAGTGGCGGTTTGAGGCCAGCCGTTCGGTCGGAGGGACCTCCCCTGGAAAGAGAACGGGCCAGGCCCCGAAGGACCTGGCCCGTCAAAGCGCCGGCACTCGCTGCCAGCGCTTGTCTGGTTCGCGGCTACTCGACGTAGGTCACCACCAGCTGCGGATGGTTGGCCGCATTGCTGTTGTCGCCCGAGTAATAGCCCATGTGGTCGTCGCCGCCGTCGTCGTTATCGTCGACGGTGAAGGACACGCGGGTCTGGGTGGTGCCGGTCACGTTGACGGCCGCCAGGCCCGCCGCGTTGAAGACGCCTTCCGACCAGTCGCCGTTCGCCGCCGGGGCGGTGAGGGCGGCGGCCGCCGCGGCCGTGGCCGTGGCCTGGAAGTCGCTGTTTTGCAGCGCCGTCGAGCCCGAGAAACCGCCGGACTGGACGTCCACCAGGCACTGGCCGAAGCCGCTGGTGAACGGGTTCGAGCCGCGCACCGTGCCGCGCCGCAGGCGCAGGGTGGCGGACTGGACGGTGGCGCCGTCCGGGATCGACGAGGTGTCGAAGGACAGGATCGCCTTGTACTGGCGGTCCTGGGTGCCGTCGCCCGGGCGGATCGGACGGGCGCCGGCGCCGGTGGTGTTGCGGGCGCCGCCGACGTTCGAGTTCTCGTTGGATTCCCGGACCCAGCCGTCTTCGCCGCCGATGGAGGTGAAGGTTACGGTGACCGGCGTGCCGCCGCCGCCGCCGTCGGCGACCGCGAAGACCAGGTCATCGGCGTCGTCGTAGGTGCCGCCGCTGCACGGGCTCTGGGAGCCCTGGTAGCGGAAGTTGGCGCGCACCGCCTGCAGGCTGCCGGTGGGCAGGGTGTATTGGCCGGTGAAGGTCTGCAGGCCGCCGGCGGGGGCGCCCTGGGAGCCGATCAGCGTCCACGTCGGATTGGTCGCGTTGGCGTCGTCCGTGTAGTAAACGTCGAGGGTGTCCTGGGTGCCCGTGCTCCAGGCGTAGGCCGTGATCTCGACCTCGACCAGGGCGCCTTCGGTGAGGTCGCCGCCGCCGACCGTGCGCACGATGATGCGCTCGTTCGACTCGTCGCTCAGGTAGGACCCGGCGTTGCCGTCCGTGCAGGTGTCGAGGGTATTCGACGCGTTCTGCTCCGGACCGACGGTGCCGCGGCCTTCAAGCAGCGTCGTGGAGTCGCACTCGGTGCCGACCGCAAGGCACGCCGGCACGCCGAGGGCGCCGTTGAAGGTCGCGTCGAGGGCGCCGCCGGTATTCGGGTCGATCACTGTGAAGCTGATCGAGTCCTGGCCGGAGAGGCCGCCGGAGTCGGTGACCGAGGCGGTGATCGTGTGCCCACCCACCGACAGGGCCGAGCTCGAGAACGAGGCGCCGGAGCCGATGGCGCCGTCGATCGACGACGTCCACGCCAGGCTCGAGGAGAGGTTGCCGTCTTCGGCGTCGTTGGCCGAGCCGGCGAAGCTCACCGACGCGCCGACGTTGGCGCTGCCGCCGTCGGCGGGGGCGCTGATCGAAGCCGTCGGCGCCGCGTTGCCGCCGCCGCCGGTTTGCACGCCGGCGGCGTAGATGTCGATGGAGTCGCCGCCGCCGCCGCCTTCGCTGCGGTTGTCGGTGTAGATCGCGATGACGTCGCTCAGCACCGCGTCGAGGCCGTTGTAGTCGCCCCACTCGAAGGAGTCGGCGATATTCGGCGAGAGCTGGGCGGTGACGCGCGTCGGCGACGACCAGGTTTGGGCGCCGTCGTCGGAGAAGGAGTAGTAGACGTCCACGCCGGTCCGATTCGAGCTGTTGCGCGTGTCGTAGAACACGATGTGGACGCGGCCGTTGGCGTCGACGGCGAGCCACTGGTTGTAGCGATCGACGGTATTGGCGTCGGCGGTGGCGTGCGGCGTGGAGAAGTTCCACGTATCGCCGCCGTCGCGCGAGTAGGCCACGCGGACGCGGGAATGGTTGTTATTGGGGTTGTTGGTGTCGGTGGCGGTGGTGTCGCTCCACGCCAGGTAGACGGAGTCGCCGTAGGTGCCGTTGGAGTAATCCGTGTCGGCGGAGACGTAGATGAACGCGTTGCGCGTTTCCATTGACGGCAGGGCGTAGTCGAAGCTCGCCTCGGTGGCGGTGACCTGGGTGGTCGGCCCGAAGCTGGCGCCGCCGTCGGTGGAGCGGGCGAGCAAGATCTGGCGGCTGTTGAAGGCCGGCCAGACGTAGTACACCGTGCCCGACTTGTCGGTGGTGATATCCGATCCGATGCCCAGGGAGGCGCTGGCGGAGGAGAAGCTCTGGCGGGCGAAGGTCAGGCCCTGGTCCGTCGAGCGGGAGAATTGCATGACGTTGCCGTCGTGCCAGGTGACGTAGATATTGTCGCGGTGGGGCGACGTGGCGAATTTGTCGACGTGGATGAATTCCTTGTCATTGCCATTGCCGGTCGAGAGCGTGCGGCGGGAGATGTCGTTCCAGGTCTGGCCGTTGTCCGAGGAGCGGTAGAACCAGATCTGGCAGCCGGCGAAGCCGCAGTTGCCGAGGGTGGCGGTGTAGGCCAGGGCGCCGTCGGAGGACCAGTCGACCGTCGGGTCGCAGCAGGTGCCGCCGCCGGGCAGGGCCGCGGCCTGGTTCCAGGTGTCGCCGCCGTCGCTCGAGTAGTGCATGATCTGGCCGGAGCCCGGACCGTTGGAGCCGGCGATCACCAGGTTGGTATTGACCGGGTTGATCTTGATCGCCGATTCGGCGGCGCCGTTGGGCGAGGTCACCCGCACTTCGCCGGTGAGGAACTTCGCTTCGCGCTCCACGCGCTCTTGCTCGAAGACGTCGCGGTCGATGCCTTCGTTCATCAAGACCTTGAAGCCGCGCTTGCCGCGCTCGGCGGCGCGGTAGATCTTGCCTTCCACGAGGTAGCCGCCGTAGCGCAGGCGGTAGGCCGGCAGGGCGCTATGGGGATATTGGGCGGGACCTTCGCGGCGCATCTCCGGATTGGCTTTGCGCATGGCGACGCGGTACCAGGCCGGGATGGCGATCGTCAGCTCGGCTTCATTCGGCGCCAGGAGCTTGAGGTCTTCTTCAGTCAGGGTGTAGTTGCGGTCATCCCACGGTCCGTATTGGACCAGGGATGCGTAGTCGACCCGGGAGTCGACGCCGCGCAGCTGCTTGACGTCCTGCGCTGAGGCCGAGGCGGCCATGCACAGGAGGCCAGCGACGGCGATTCCGATCTTCAAACGACGGGACATAGCTTCTCCTACAGAGGTAAAGAATGGACCGGCACTCACACCCGAGGTCAGGGAGGGAAGATGGATCAGGGTGTGGGACGAGAAAGGACCTCAGAAGATCCATCCGTCGAGGTGTCGACGCGGTCCGCTTTCAGGGGTTTGGTCTAGAAGGGTGCCCCTGGAACGGCTTTGATATACCCGTAGAAAAATATGTCTTACTAAATTGCGAAAATTCGTACCCGCTCAGTCGAGGTCAGCCGCGCTCAGTCGAGAACCGCCTCGACTCGATCG
>JBCDKB010000513.1:0-6125 GCA_038747035.1 Acidobacteriota bacterium
CGTTTCTTGGCCGCGGGGGAGGGCGGGGGCGGCGGCTTCCTCCGCCGGTTTGGCGGCGGTCTCGAGGATCTTGGGGAGGTCGATGCGGAAGGTGGTGCCGGCGCCGGGCTCGCTTTGCACGTCGATGGTGCCGCCGCTCTGCTTGACGATGGCGTAAACCGTGGCGAGTCCGAGGCCCGTGCCCTTGCCTTTTTCCTTTGTGGTGAAGAAGGGCTCGAAGACCTGCTGGAGCGTCTCCGGGTCCATGCCGAGGCCGGTATCGGTGACGCTCAACACGACGAATGAGCCCGGGGCTGTCAAGGGCCCCTTGACGTCGTCGGGGGCCACCTCGACCTCCGCCGTTTCGAGGCGCAGCTGACCGCCGTTGGGCATGGCGTCGCCGGCGTTGATGGCGAGGTTCAAGATCACCTGCTCGATTTGGCTCAGGTCGGCTTTGACCTGCCCGAGCTCGGGCTGGAGTCGGAAGTCAAAGGCGATATCGGCCCTGACGAGCCGGCGGAGGATCTTCTCCATACCGCCGATCACTTCGTTGAGGTCGAGGTTTTGCGGCTGCACGGCCTGCTTGCGGCCGAAAGCGAGCAGCCGCTGGGTCATGAGCGACGCGCGTTCGGAAGCCTGCAGGATCTCCTCCACGAGGCTCCGCGGCTTGCCTTGCTCCATCTGCATGGAGAGCAGCTGGGCGTAGCCCTTGATCACCGTCAGCAGGTTGTTGAAGTCGTGGGCGATGCCACCGGCGAGCCGGCCGACGGCCTCCATCTTCTGCGATTGGCGGACCTCGGCTTGAAAGCGCTTCTGCTCGGTGATGTCGCGCACGGCGGCGACGCGCATCTGCCGCCCTTCCGACGGCATGGCGCGGGCGTGCACTTGGACCACGATCTGGCCGCCGTCGGCGCGCTTCACCCGGTGCTCATAGGGCTGCTCAAGTCCCCGGCGGATCCTCGACTCCACCAAGTCGCGGTCGGCCGGCGTCACGAAGTCGAGGACCTTCCGGCCGACCAAAGACTGCACCTCCACGCCGACCATCCGCGCATACTGCTCGTTGCAGTCGATGATGCGCCCCTCGGAGGACACGACGATGCCTTCAAAGGAGGCGTCGGATAGGCGCCGAAATCGTTCTTCACTCTCCTTGCGGTCCCGTTCCGCACGCACCCGGTCGCTGACGTCTTGGTAGATCGCGAAGAGGCCGATCAGCTCGCCGTCGCGCATCAAAGGCACGCCGTAGATCTCGACATCGACTTCGGTTCCGTCCCGGCGAGATCGCCGGGTCGTGACGTGCACGCTCCGGCCCTCGATCACCGAACGGGTATAGCCCGACGCCTCGGATCGTCGCTGGTCGGTAGAAATCAGCAGGTCGAGGGTGCTGTCCACCATGTCTTCGCTGCTGTACCCGAAAAGGCGCTCAAAGGCCGGATTGATGACTTGAACGCGGTGCTGGGGATCGAGCACCACGATCGCCAGCGGGCTGTGCTCGATCAGCGAGTCGAGGTAAACGGACCGCTCCACCGTCGCTTCGGCGGCGCGTCGATGCTCGAGCTCGAGGTGACTGCGCCGCCGTTGCAGGATCAGATACTCGATCCACGCGATGGGGGCTAGGAGGGCGATCGAGGCGAGAGCGAGCCACTGGCGCAGGGATTCGCCCTCGGCGGGTAGGAATCCCAGGGCGGTGAGACAGAGGTGGATGGAGGGCAAGATCGGCAGCATGGCCACCACCGGCACCTCCAGGTGGAGGAAGCGCGGCCGCGGAGGGTCGTTGATATCGCCCTCGAATGGACGGTGGCGAAGTCGAACCCACAAAACCGCCGCCCCAGCGACGGCCAGGAACGGCGCCACGGCCGTCGGCTGGAGAGCGGCCCAGATCCTGAGGCCGAAATAAGCCGCGCCGGCGGCGTAGAGCAGGCGCCATCGTGTCGCCCGCCGCCGCAGCGACAGCATGGCGAAGAGGATGGCGAAGAAAAGCTCAGAGGTGGCCCATTTCGGGGCCGACATCACCTCGCCCGAGCGCGACCAGAGCGGGCCCAGGTGGACGTAAAAGAGCAAGAGCGTGGTGGTCAGAAAAACCGCCGTCAGCTGCAGTTGCCGCAATAGCTGGGGCGGACCTTGCGCCTGCCGATGGGGCCGTAGATCGAGGGCCAGGGCAATCGGCATGAGGCCCAAGAGGCGTAAGGCGTCAAGGCCTGGCGCGGGCAGGGCCCCCCGCAGCGGACTCAGTGCGAAGAGGGCCGCCAGCCACAGGAAGAAGAAGCCCCAGCCCATGCGGATCCAGAAAGCTTGCTCCCGAGGCGTGTCGAGTTGGTCCACGCGGTAGAGGAACACCGCCATCAGCAGCGGCAGCGCCACGACCTCGAGCAGCGCCCGCGGCGGATGGGCGGAGAGCGGCAGCGCCGCGGCGGCGCCGAGCAGCGCGGCGCCGAGACTGCCGAGCACCCACGGGTCTTTCCACGGGCGTTGCTGGGGCGTGGCGGTGTCCTGCATGGTGAGCGACGAAATCAGGTGATGCCGGGCGATTCAGCTGAGGGTGAGCGACTAGCTGATAGTGAGCAAGAGAGTCATGACCAACCCATTGTGGACCAAGTGGACGGTCATCGGTGCGATCAAAGAGCCTCGCCATTCCCGCACGAGGGCCAGCGTCACGGCCAGGGAGATGAGGAATGGGATGCCCGCCCAGCCCTGGGGGTGGATGGCGGCGAAGGCCAGCGAAACGACCAGGGCCGAGAGCACGGGCCCGCTGCGCCCGCGGAGGTAGTGGTAGAAAACGCCGCGAAAGAGGCTCTCTTCGACCACCGGCGCCCACAGGACGGCCACCGATACGACCAGCGCGAGCTCGAGCCACCCGGCGCCCTGCACCCAATCGAGGATCGGGTGGTGCGGCGGAGTGTCCAAGAAGCTCGCTACGAATGCTGAGCAGAGGAAACCGAAGATTAACAGCGGCGCCGCCGAGACGTAGCCGAGCAGGCCACATCCGATCTCGACGAGGGGGCCACGCCCCCGGTGCCAGCCGATGGCGCTCGTGAAGCTCGGGCGACTATGGCCCCGCGCCAGCGGCCACATCAAGACCGGCAGCAGCAGCCAGTTGATCAGCAGGGGCCAGCGACTTGACGTCGCACTATCGATGCCGCCCATGGCGATGACGGCGACGGCCCCGAGCACCTGGAGACCGATGATCGCCAGTAAAACGGTCTCGAGGTAGGGCGTGCGGTCCTCGCCACCGGCGGCGCCGGGCCAGCCGTCAGGCGATGGGTCGATGGGCCCGGCGTCGCCGGTCTCGGTATCCCGACGGTAGCCGGAAGAAAGGGCCCCGGATCGCCACTTCGAATAGGCGAACACGGAGAGTCCGGTCCCCGCCGCCAACACCGCAAGTCCGAGGATCGCGAGTCCGAAGAGCGCCGCCGCGGTGCGCAGGGCGGCGCTGCGCACGGCCTGACTTTCCCCGCGGGCGAGGGCCGTCGTGAGCTCGCCGAACCAACCGTGTTCTTCCGCGAGGGTCGCAGCGATGTCCCCCGGAATCGGCTGGCCTGACGCGACCCCTTCGATATCAGGAACCCCCGGCGCCGGGACCTCCGGCGCGATGAGTCGCTCGAAGGGTGCGACGGCGGCCGCCGAGAGCTCGCCGTCGGCGATCGCGACCCGAGCTTCATCGATTCGCGCTTCAGCCCACTCACGGTTCCCGATGGCGACGGCGAGGGCGGTCAGTCGGAGTCGCTCCGGAGGAGAGTTGGCCGCGTCTAGCAGGGCGTCGAGCCCTTGGGAGAGCTGTGGTCCGCCGCCTGCGCCCAGCGTGTGGAGGCCGAGCAGGTAGCGCCCCTGGAGCTCGACCTCGGCGCTCGGCGGCCGGGTCCCCTGATCGTCCACGGGGGCCGGCGGCGGCGCCATGAGCTGGGCGGCGGCCGCCAGGGTCAGCAGCGTGAAGGTGGCGATCTGGAGCCACCGTTCGGCGGCTTCGGGGCGACGGGCGTGGGGGGCAACTTCCATAGGGCGGCGGTGGCCGGCCCGGAAAGGAAGCGACGGCTCCGGCCGACGGAACCCTCACGCTATCACTACCTCGCGAACGATCTCGCACAGACCGAGCCGTCAACACCTCGGCGCAGGGGACGCTACGGGCGGGGAGACGGGGCGTCGGGGGACCGGCTGAGCATCGCGAGGGCGCTCAGCAGGAGCAGTCCCACGAGCGTCGCCAGTCCCGAGATCCCGACCGCCGGAACCGCGACGACCGTCGGCGCGCCGATGACCACCGGGGTCGGCGAGAGCGTGTCCCCGAGCCGCTGCGGCGCCTGCACCACGGCGCCGGCGAGCGGATCGAGGACACGGACCACGTGCCCTTCCGGCGGCGGCGGAAGGGTCACCGCCGGCAGAAAGAGCGGCAGGCCGAGCCAGAGGTCGCCGTTGTCGTCAAAGTCCATGCCCGACACGCCGAAGAATCTCAGGCCGTCCGGCGACGGCGGCAGGCGGATCGGATGGAGCACGGAAGCGCCGCCGTCCACGGGGTCGATCTCCACCAGATGGGGCCCGGCCGCCACGTCTTCCCTCAGGTTGGCGATCGCAAAGAGTCGCGGCCCGAGCGTCGCTATCCCGCGGAAGTCGAGCCCCGGACTGTCGGTGGCGAAATCGAAGGCGTAGGAGTCGGCGGCATAGCGCTGCACCGTCGAATTTCCGACGCACCAGAGGTTGCCGTCGCCGTCGGCGGTGGCGTCGAAACATCCGAAACCGAGGGGGGCGATTTCGGTGGCTTCGAGCGTATCGGGGTTCACCCGGCGGATCGCCCCCCGGAGCTCGAGCAGGGTCCCGTCGGGGAGTCGGGCGAGCCCGCCACTACCGGGTACGGCGTCGACGCTGACGCTCGGAGTCAGCGGGCCGACGACGGGCGCCGAGTCCACCCGCCCGAGCTCTCGGAAATCGGCGTAAAAAAGAGTCGGTTGGGCCGCCGCGCTGGAGGCGAGCAGGGCGCATAGCGGGAGCCAGCCGAAGGAGAGTTGCCGGGGACCTCGGTTCTTCATGATGTGAATGTAGCATATTCTGATCCCGGCGCCGCTCCTTTGGGGGGAGGACTAATCAATGGGCCAGCTGCGCCCTTCCGCTCCGGTGTAGTGCAGCCGGGGCCGGATCAGCTTGGCTTCGCGTCGCTGCTCGTGTCCGTGGGCGAGCCAGCCTGCGGTCCGTCCGATGGCGAAAACGGGCGTGAAGAGGTCACCGCCGAGGCCGAGGCCGTCCAGGAGTAGCGCCGTGTAGAGCTCGACGTTGGCGCGCAGCCTCCGGCCCGGCTTGTAGAGATCGAGCAGCCTCACGGCCTCCCGCTCGACGTGACGGGTGAGCGCATAGAGCCCGGCGTCGGCCCCGCTCGCCGGGTCTTCATAGAGCCGGCGCGCCGCCTGGGATAGGACTTCGGCCCTGGGGTCACGGACCTTGTAGACCCGATGTCCGAATCCCATCAGGCGCTCTCCGGCGTCCAACTTGGCGCGGAGGACAGTCTCCGCCCGTTCCGGGGAGCCGATCTCTTTGACGAGGTCCAGGGCCGGTCCGGGCGCCCCGCCGTGGAGCGGGCCCGACAGGGCGCCGAGGGCCCCGAGGATCGACTCGAAAATGCCGGCGCCGGTGGAGACCACAACCCGGGCGGTGAAGGTCGAGGCGTTGGCGCCGTGGTCGGCGACGGTGACGAGGTAGGTGTCGAGGGCCCGTACCGCGGCGGGACTCGGCTCGCTTGCCCCCAAGGTGTAGAGCAGATCCTGGGCCGCGCCGCCGTCCGCCAGCCCGTCGGTCATCGGGGCCAGGCCGTCGCGGAGTCGTGCGTAGGTGGAAACCAGTCGGGGCATGCGGGCGAGAAGCGTGAGCTCATCGTCGCTGAAGCCGAGCTCGGCTGCTGGAGAAGGGGTCGAATCCGACGCCGAGTGCGCCCCGGAGCCCAGGGGCAAGGTCGCGGCGGCCATGGCCATCGCCTGCATCGGCGGCAAGGGGACCGCCGCCGCTGCGCGCAGCACGTCGAGGGTGGCTTCAGGCAGGGCCCGGCGCCGGCGGAGTGCTCCGCGCAAGGCCTCGAGCTGCTCCGGCGTCGGTCGCCGGTCGTGGAGCAGTAGCCAGGCGGCTTCTTCGAAGGACGCCCCGTGCGCGATGTCTTCGATCGGGTAGCCCGCCAG
>JBCDKB010000514.1:0-6093 GCA_038747035.1 Acidobacteriota bacterium
ACGGTCTACACCGCGCCGATCAGCCTGTCGGTCGACACGACTTTGAAATTCTTCAGCGTCGACACCGCCGGCAATGCGGAGGCGGTGCGCACGGAGTCGTATGTCTTCACCGGCGGCGGTGGCGGTGGAGGGGGCGGCGGCGGAGGCGGCGGTGGCGGCGACACCACGCCGCCGACCACTTCGGCGTCCCCAGCCGGCGGCACCTACTCGTCGCCGGTGAGCGTCATCCTCAGCGTCGACGAAGCGGCCACGACCTACTTCACCACCGACGGCTCCACGCCCGATACCGGCTCGTCGGTTTACGGCTCGCCGATCAGCCTGTCGGCCGATACGACCCTGCAATTCTTCAGCGTCGACACCAGCGGCAATGCGGAGGCCGTGCGCTCGGAGGTCTACACTTTCACCTCCGGCTCGACCACCGTGACGCTGACCTCCATCGACGGCGAAGACGGCTACGTCGGCCAGCTGTGGGTCGACGGCTTCAGCACCACGAACCACCGCGTCGGCGATAAAGGCTTCTTCAATACGGACACCTATCGACTGATCCTGTCCTTCGACACCAGCGGTATCCCGAGCGGCGCCAACGTCACCGGAGCGACCCTGGAGATCTTCCGGTCGTCGGCGACCGGATCCGTGAGCCTGCTGACGGCCGACCTGGCGACGGAGAGCTTCGGCAGCTCCGCGTCGCTCGTCCGCAGCGACTATTTCGCCGCCGCGAGCCAGACCGGCGCTTTCACCGTGGCGGTACCGTCGTCCAACGGCAGCTCCACGTCGGCCGCCCTGCCCTCGGGAAGCCTGTCGCTGATCCCGGGCACTCGCCTCCAGGTCCGGCTCAAGGCGACGGCGCCCATCGACTTCACCTCGGACGTCTTGACGATAAACGGCGGCGGCGCGGGTGCCCTGGCGCCGACGCTGACGGTGACCTACGACTGAGCGAGCGCTCCTAGTCCAGAGAAGTGGCCCGATACGTCCTCCGCGGGGCGTATCGGGTCCTTGCGCTTTCAGCGTGCCCGACGGTATGAATAGAAAAATAGCTCTTGATGTATATCTAGGCTAAGCTCTCATCACCATGAAGAAACTCAGCGTGTGGTCGGCGTGGTGCGCGGCGTGGGTCGTCGCTTGGTGGATTCCTGTGGCTTCAAACGCGATCGAGCTCCCGGACGGTTTCGAAAGCGTCCAGGTGATCGGCGCCTTGGAGTCGCCGGCGGGTCTGGTTTTCTCTCCCGACGGGCGGCTCTTTATCGCGGAGCGCATCACCGGGCGGCTGCGGGTCGCCGAGCGCGACGGCGACGGCTGGACGCTGCGGGCGCAGCCGTTCTACACCTTCGACGTGCCGCGGGACGCCGATGGCAATCCGGCGGCGCACCGTTCCGGCGGCCTGCGGGACCTGGCGTTTGATCCGGACTACGCCACCAACGGCTACCTCTACGCGTTCTACATGCGCCACGACCCGCGCCACAACCGGGTGGTGCGACTCGAGGTCGACCCGCTGGACCCGAATCGCGCCCTCGCCGGCAGCGAGACGCTGCTTTTCGAGATGCCGTTCAACGACACCGAGTCGTCCGGCAGCCACAACGGCGGCGCCGTGGAATTCGGTGACGACGGCGCGCTCTACGTCACCACCGGCGACGGCTGGAACGGCGGCGACGACGTGCAGTCGCTTGAGACCTACACCGGCAAGGTCTTCCGCCTGAACCCGGACGGATCGATCCCGACCGACAATCCGTTCTACGGCCAGGCGACCGGACCCTTGCGGGCGATCTACGCCCTGGGCCTGCGCAATCCGTTCTCGATGTCGCGGGAGCCGACGACGGGCGCGCTCTTCGTCAACGACGCCCGCGGCTCGGACAAGGCGGATATCTACCGCGTTGAAGCGTCGGCGAATTACGGCCACGACGGCTTCGACGGCGTCGGCGTGGAGACCGAGCCCTTCGCCGACGGCGGCGTGCCCGGCGGACGGGTGATCACGGGCGGCGCCTGGTACCCGACCGCCGACGCGGCGGACGCTTTTCCGGAGGCGTACCGCGGCAGCTACTTCATCGCGCTCTGGGGCTCGAACGGCGGCGACGCCGGCGATATCCACCGCGTGGTCAGCCTCGACGACCCGACGGTGCTGAGCTTCGCGACGGATGTGCGCATCGGCGACGGCAAGCCGGTGTTGACCCGCGTCGACCCGCTGTCGAGCGACCTCTACTACATGCTCACGACCTACCAAACCGGCGACGGCAGTGTGCACCGGATCCGCTACACCGGCGCGCCGGAGTGCGACGCCGGGCCGTCGACGCCGCCGGTCGCCCACTGGCGCTTCGACGACGGCGCGGGCGCGCAGGCGACCGATAGCGTCGGCGCGGGGGCGCCCGACGGCCTGCTCGTGGGCGCGGGCTGGAGCGGAGACGCCACCGACGGCAGCGTCGGCTCCATCGAGTTCGACGGCGTCGACGACCGGGTGGAGCTCGGCACCTATGACCTGAGCCCGGGCGCCGACGGCGCCGTGAGCCTGCTCTTCTGGTTCCGCGCCGACGACTTCGACACCATGGACGGGCGCTTTTTGTCGAAAGCCACCGGCGTCCAGGAGCAGGACCACCTGTGGATGGTGTCGACCCTCGACGTCTCGGGCAGTGCCCGCTTGCGATTCCGGCTGCGCACCGGCGCCCAAACGTCGACGCTGGTGGCGTCCGGCGGCGACCTCGCCCCCGGCGTGTGGTACCACGTCGCCGCGACCTACGACGGGCAGGCCATGCGGCTTTTCCTCAACGGCGTCGAGGTCGGCTCGCTGGCGAAGACCGGGGCGGTGGCGGCCGATCCCGGGGTCGACGCCTGGATCGGCGACCAGCCCGGCGGCGCCCGGCCCTTCGACGGCTTGATCGACGACGTGCGGATCTACGACCGTGCCCTCGGTTCGAGCGAGCTCCTGGGGCTCTTGACCGGACAGGGGCCTTGCGGTCTTTTCGGCGATGGCTTCGAGACCGGCGACGCCGGCCGCTGGTCCGCGGTCTTCCCGTAGCGGCGATGTCCGACGACTCAGCCCGTGAGAACGCGCGGTTCGTTTTCAATGGCGTGCGTCACTTCCGAGGTTGATCGAGCGACGATGTTGGCGGACAATCCGCCAGTCATGTCGACACGTTCCACCGCCGGCCCCGGCACCAAAGTCGCCAAAGCCTGGTCATCGGGCAAAAGAAGGCTAAAGCGCCTCTACTGGCAGATCCACTCGGTCTGCGCCATCTATACCGGCGGTTTTCTGGCGTTCATCCTCATCACCGGCGCCTTCGCCGTCTACGCGCCGGAGGTCTATGACTGGGAGTTCCGGCACGACGCGCGCGTCGAGGCCGCCGCCTTCGACCCCGGGGTGCTGCCGGACGCCATCGAGCGCGCCACCGCGCGCCTGCGCGAAGAGACGCCCGGGGCGACCGCTTACCAAGTTCGCTATCCGAAGTCGGAGACCCACTCGATACGGGTGAAATTCTCCAACCAGGACTTTCGCCCCAAGCCCTTTGTGCCGGGACAGCCGTGGGTTCTGCGCACCGTTTTCGTGCACCCGTCGACCGGCGAGATCCTCGGCGAGGCCGACGATGACCGCTCCGTCGCCAGCTTCCTGCGCAACGTGCACGTGCGGATCTTCGCCGGCACCCCCGGGAGGAATCTCGTCGGGCTCTTCGGTATTTCGCTGCTCATCATCAGCTTCAGCGGACTGCTGATCCTGGCCCAATTCCTCGGTAGACGCTCCCTGTGGCTGGTGCGGCGCAGCAACGCCAGGGCCACCAACTCCGACGTCCACAAGATCATCGGATTCGTGCTCATCGTGCCGCTCCTGATCTTCGCCGTCACCGGCTTTTGGCTCGGCATGCAGGTGCACTTGATGCGCTGGTTCGACATCGAGCGGCCCGGGGCGTTCTCCCGGGAAGCCCTGATCTCACCGCAGGAAGATCAGACCTACCCCATCGACTTCGGCCGCGCCGCCCGGGCAGCACGCGCTGCCCACCCGCGACTGATCGTGCAGCAGATCACCTGGTCCACCGACGGGGAACGCCACCTAAGGGTCCAGGGCCGCACGCCGCGCATGGTCTATGAGCGCCTCTCCCAAAGCGTCGTGCTCGACAAAAACGACTATTCGGTGCTGACCGTTGTCGATACGCCGAATAGCCGCTTGGGGGAGAAGCTATTTTTCTTGCAGGAGGCTTTGCACTTCGGCGATTTCGCCGGCGCCCCTGGGAAGGCCCTCTACCTCGTTATCGGCCTCTTGCTCGGCGTGCTGCCGCTCACCGGCTACGCCATCCAGCGCCTGCGCTCGAGGAGCTCTCTCGTTCCTTTCTGGCGCTGGACGGCCTTGGGATGCGCCTACTTTGTCGGCCTCCTATGGCTGCTCAAGGCCCAGGGGGTGGTCGTCGCGTCTTCCTGGAGCACGGTGCTGCTGCTGCTCCTCCTCGCCTTTCTCGTGCGCTGGATCACCCGATGGATCCGCCGACTGATTGCCCGCGCGAAAGGGTCCCGGAAACCGGAGGTCCGGCCCGAGGCCACCTGAACGGCGATGTCGGCCGCTGGTCCGCGGTCTTCCCAAAGCGGCGATGTCCGACGACTCGGCCCGTTAGAATTCGCGGTCAGAAGGACGCGACTCGGTGGGAACCTCGAGTCCGTCCAGAACGGGATGACCGACCAGACAGGAGCTTCACCGTGAGCGAACGCAAGCCCCCTCCGCCTCCGCCCGGCCCGACGGGCACCATGGCCGGTATGGTCACCGACGTGGAAGAGGGCGGGCCTTTGCCGGGCGTCACGATCACCGCCGTCCACGGCCCGACCGGGGAGAGCTTTGAAACCATCTCAAAAGGCGACGGAACTTGGCGACGTGGACAAATGCGCGTCGGCGGGCCCTATGAAGTGACCGCGGCCATGGTCGCCTTTAAGCCCGTCACTAAGCGGGTCGACGACTTGGAAATCAGCAGGGACTCGGTGGTCAATTTCAAGCTCGAGCTCATCGAGGCGAAACCAAAGGCCTGAAGAGCGTCTCGGCGACGGCTTCAGAACCGGTCCCAGGGCTGAAGGACGATACTTTTTAGGCGCAAAGAAAAGCCCGGGGCTATGGCGGACCCCGGGCTCATTTCTTGGCGCCGTGGGCGGCGCCGCTGAACGATCAGATGTAGTTCAGCATGTCCTTGGCCTCGGCGGCCTGGGGATCGTTCGGGGCGAGCTCGATGAAGCGGTTCAGCAGGCGCTTGGCTTCGTCGTTATTGCCCTGGTTGATGCGGCACAGGCCGAGCAGGTAGTGGGCGCGGGGGTTGTCGGCGTCGATCGAGAGGATCTGCTCGAGACGGGCGACGGCTTCTTCGGTGCGGCCGTTGTTGAAGTCGACCTGGGCGGCCTCGGTGAGGTCCTTGATGACCACGGTCGGATCCGCGGCCTTGAGCGCGTCGAACGCGGCGGTGGCTTTCTCGGTGTCGCCGAGGGCGGAGTAGGACTGCCAGCGGATCTTCATCATCGTGACGTCGTTCTCGTCCGGGCGACCTTCGAGGTACTGGTCGGCGAGGCTGGCGGCGCGGGCGAAGTCGCGCTGGTTGATCGACAGGATGCCGAGGGCCTTGACCGCGTCGAGCAGGGTCGGGTCGGCGGCGAGGGCCTCTTCGAGCAGGCGCTTGGCGTTGTCGTAGTCGCCCGATTTGAGGGCGGCGGCGCCTTCGTTGTAGCGCAGGGCCGCGGCGCGCTCGCCGCCGGCGACCTTCTCGAGCTGCTTGAGGGCGTCCTGGGCCGCGTCGTCGTCGCCGAGCAGCTTGTGGGCTTCGTAGAGCAAGCGGAAGCTGCGCGGATTCTCCGGCTCGGAGGCCAGGAAGAGGTTGGCCTGCTCGAGGGCCTTCGCACCGTCACCCTTCTCGATGTAGACCGAGGCCAGCGCCGAGTGGGCGACCTTGAGCTTGTCGTCGAGGCCGAGGGCGCCGAGGAACTTCATTTCGGCGGTGTTGAAGTCGTTGACCTTCAGCGCTTCCACGCCTTCGTTGAACGCGATCTGGGCCGGGGTGAACTTGCGCACCGGGGCCGACGGCGCGGCGGCGGCGCCTTCGGCGTTGGTGGCGGCGGCGGCCGCGGTGGCGCCGCCGGAGGCGGCGG
>JBCDKB010000515.1:0-6049 GCA_038747035.1 Acidobacteriota bacterium
ATTGATTCTCAAGTTTGAGACGGAACCTTTCTCAAAGTCGAGACACATCGCTTCGTCGTCAGACGAAAAGCGTTATTTTTGCTGACCGCGCACCGAGCCCCATAGCTGGCCCGCCTTTTGCACAAGAAGACCGACGTCGCCACCACGAAACTGGCGGTGACGGAGAAGAAGAAGACACGCATGGGCCACCTCCAGCCCATCGGTTCCCTCCAAGGGGCGTTCGGCGATCCTCCCTCCAAGCCGGCGCCCTATTTTTTTTGGCCTTTTGCCCAATTCGTTGTCGCCTGGTACGATCAACCTTCTGTCAATGGCAACGTTGGGTGAATCGGCGGTTTCGACATGTCTTGGAGGGCGTTCCGTTGAACGCGAGGGTCCTGCTCATCGATGGAGACGCCGGCTGGGCCTCTGCCGCGACCCAGCGTTTTGCGATTCTCCGCCCATCCCTACCTGTCGAACGCTACGCCACAGCCCGGGACGCCATCGCCGCGGCTGAAAGAGGTCCCGTGTCGCTGGCGGTCGCCAACCTGGTGCTGCCGCGACCCGGTATTGGCGGCGCTTCCGCGCTCGCGCGCCTCCGTGAGCTCTATCCGGCGTGCCACACGCTCCTGATCACCGACCACGAAGCGCTGGGGGGGCTGCTAGCGGACGCCGCCGAGGCTCTTTTTGCGCCGCGGGAGCAGGAGCGGTGGCTGGAGTACGTCGTATCGCTCACCGATGACATGGGGGACAAGGTCCTCGATCTCGATGCGTCGACCATCATCGTCGGCGAGAGCTCGGCGACCGAAGGCGCGGCGCTTTTTTCGACCGAGCCCAAGGCCGACCGAGAGAAGCTCGTCGGCGATCGCTACCGACCGATCGAAAAGATCGGCCACGGCGGCATGGGTCAGGTGTGGCGGGCCGAAGACACATTCATCAAGCGCCATGTGGCGCTCAAGCTGATGAAGGTGCCCAAGACGGCGGATCCCGAAGAAATGCGACTGCGCATGCGTCGGGAAGTGATCATCGCCGGACGCTTGAGTCATCCCCACGTGGTCACCGTTTTTGACGCTGGCCTCGAAGGGCGAGACGTCTTTTTGGTGATGGAGCTGATCCCCGGGCCGACGCTGTCGGAAGCCTTGAAGGCGGAAGGGCCGCTCGAGTCCGCCCGCGCCGTAGCCCTCTGCCAGCAGATCCTCGGCGCGCTATCGCTCGCCCACCAGGAAGGTTTCATCCACCGGGACCTCAAGCCCTCGAACGTGCTGATGGCGAACTCGGAGACCGTCAAGGTGGCGGATTTTGGCCTCGCCAAGCTGCTCCGGGACGGCGACGGCGAGGCGTCGCCGAAGCTCTTGAACCGGGAGTTGACGCAGCCCGAGTATGCGGTCGGCACGCCGCCCTATATGGCGCCGGAGCAGCTGCGCTGCGAAGCGGTGGACGGCCGGGCGGATCTTTATGCCGTGGGCTTGCTGCTCTTTGAGATGCTGCATGGCGTGTCCTTGGCGCATTTTCAGAAGCCCTTGGCCCGGGCGCGGGCGGTGACCGAACCGAGATTCGACGTCCCGATCCCGGAGCTGCGCAGCGAGCCGTCGATCCACAAGGTGCTCGTACGCGCCCTGGCCGTTCGCCCCGGCGAGCGTTTCCAGGATGCGGAGTCCTTCGCCGACGCCCTCGACGGGGCGCGCTCGAGCTGGCAAAAGCACCTACCCCGACCCTTCAAGCGGCGGAGCCGGGAGTGAGCTGGCCGTGGGCGGCGGCCTTTTTGGTGGCGGCGGTTCTTGCGGGCTATGGGGTGTGGCGGCGGTCAAAGACCGCGGTCGCCCGGCGCCTCGCCCGGCGGGTGCGGGAGCTGCAGCCTTCCGAGATGCCGAGCTTCTTCGACCGTGAGATCCTGCGCTACTTACCGCCCGAGGGGCCGGACGCCTTGGAGCTTGCGGCCCGCCACCTCGAGCGCGAAGGCGGCGACCGTAAAGATCTCGCGGCGTTGATGAGCTCCACGGCCATGCTCGTGCGCTCCACCCCCAGCGGCATCCGCGCCGGCATTGAGCCCGGGACTTTCGACCCCGGGCCGCCGAGCAGCGCCGAGGACCGCCTGGCGCTCGCCGAAGCTTTCCACGTGCACGCCCAGGCGCTCACCGTGCTCGGCAAGCGGTCACCCGAGTTCGAGGAAGTCTTCCGCACCTTTGCGCTCCAGGATTGGCTTTTCGCCGCCATGCTTCGCGCCGAAGGCCCCCGACACCTAGCGGCGCTCTCCGATGACGTCGAAGAGCTGTGCCAGTGGGCGTCCCGGACGGCGACCATCGAACCGGCGGCGCTCGAGCTGTACTTCGAGCTGCGGGAGATCGTGCGCGTGCTCGATCAGCTCGCCCGGCTTCCGGGTGCAGAGGATCGCGCCCTCTTCCTCGGCCAGGCCCTGACCCGGCTGCTGTCGGTCCAGGAAGGCCTCAAGCGACACGGCGACGGGGGCATCTCTTTCGGCACCCAGGTGGTGTACCCGGCCCTCGAGTCGATCCGGCAGCTGCTGGCGACGTCGCTGCGGGATATCCGCCAGCGCGCCCAGCTTTCCCTCGTGCTGCGTTCGCGGGTCCTGACCGCCGAGCGCCAGGCGGTGCTAGTGCTCGACCTGCGTAATGACGGCCAAGGCCACGCCGAGAACATCACCATCGAGGCCCGCGGTCCGGAGGGCAGCCTGCGGGTCATCGAGCCGCGCCAGTACGTCAAGCGGCTGCTGCGCGACCAGTCCGCCCGCGTGGAATTCGCGGTCGAAGCGCGGGCCTCGGATCGGGTGCGGGTCAGCTTCTCGATCACCTATGACGACCTCGAGCGACAAGGGCAAGTCCGCGAGCTCGCCGACGTCGTCGAGCTGCGTCGAGAGCGCAAGCCCCAGGAGTTTCGTCTGCTGCGCCCGAACCCGTACGTGGTCGGGCGGCCGCTGACCGAGGAGGACGTCTTCATCGGTCGGGCCGATATTTTCGAACGATTGGACGCCAGTCTCCACGGCGCCCACCAAGACAACGTCGTGGTCCTGATCGGGCAGCGCAGGATGGGCAAGACGTCGATCCTGCGCCGTCTCGGGCCGCACCTGGGGGATTCCTACTTGCCGGTGCTCATCGATCTCCAAGGCATGCTCGGGCGCGGCGAGGCGCCGTTTCTGCACGAGATTGCGGTGACCATCTGTGACGAGCTCAACGAGGTCGGCTTGGCCATTGACGATCCGGATTACGCCTCCTTCCAAGCGGACCCGGGGAGCGCCTTCCGCCGCGGTTTCCTGCGCCAGGCCTGTCGCCTGCTGGGCGACCGCCGCCTGCTGCTGGTTTTCGATGAATTTGAAGTGCTCGAAGAGCGCATCGCCGGCGGCGACCTGGATCGAAAGGTGCTGCCTTATTTCCGCAGCTTGATGCAGCACGAGCGTCAGGTGAGCTTCATCTTCGCCGGCACCCACCGCCTGGAGGAGCTCACCGGCGACTATTGGGGCGTGCTCTTCAACCTGGCGGTCTACCTGCAGGTGGGCCACCTCCCCGAGCAGGAAGTGGAGCGACTCTTCGTGGAGCCGACGGAGGGATATTTCGAGATCGATCCGCTGGCGCTCGAGAAGACGTGGCGCATCACGGGCGGCCACCCGCATTTTTCCCAGCTGCTGGCCCGCGGGTTGGTCGAGCACCGCAACCGCGAGCAGCTCAGCTACGTGACGGTGGGGGAGATCGGGACCATCGCGTCGCAGGTGGTGGAGCAGCAGCAACTCCACATCACCTACTTGTGGGATGAGGCGTCGCGCTCCGAACGCCTGCTGCTGCTGGCGATCGCAGCCCTGCTCGAGCAGGACGGCACGGCCACCCTCGCCACCGCCCACCGGTACCTCGTGGGACGGCGCATCGAGCCTGGCGATTTGCCGGCGGCGGGCCGCTCGCTGGTCGGCCGCGAAATTCTCGTCGAGTCCGGCGGCCAGCTGCGGTTCCGCATGGAGCTGCTGCGGCGGTGGCTCGAGCGCCACCGCGACTTGGAGTCGATGATGCTGTCCGAGCCCGGCGGCTTCCAGCGCGAGCCGACGCGGGAGACTCCGCGGCCGGAGCGATTCGACGAATGACCGCCGAGATGCGCAATCCCTTCTACCACCGTCAGGCGGTGAGCGACCCGAGCCAGGTCTTCGGGCGCGCCGGGCTGGTCCGCGAGCTCTTCGAGATGATCTCCTCGGGCCAAAGCTGCGCCGTCATCGGCGAGCGCCGGATCGGTAAGAGCACCCTGCTGTCGTACCTCGCGGCCCGCGACGTCCAGGAAGCCCACGGCCTCGACCCGGAACAGCTGCTGGTCGGCGTGCTCGATTTTCTCGCCCTCCACGGCTACTCGCCGGACGAGCTCTGGCCCGAGATCCTCGACGCGCTGGCCCTGACCGCGTCGGACTCCGAGGTGCGGGGAATGCTTGAAGCGGCGGCCGGCTCCGAAACCCTCGGTTTCTCCCACTTCCGCCGCATCCTCCGTCGCCTGAGGCGCCGCGGCTACCGCATTGTCTTGCTCTGCGACGAGCTGGATCTGGCGGTGGATAATCCGCTCTTCGACGAGCCGTTCTTCGGCGCCCTTCGGAGCTTGGCGGGGGAAGGAGTCGCCTACGTCACGGCGAGCCGGGCGAGCCTGCTCGAGCTCGAGCTTTACCGTTCCGAGGAGGCCCGGCGCAAAGTCCTGGCGTCGCCCTTCTTCAATATCTTCGCCCAATTTACCCTCGGCGCGTTTGATGACCACGAGGTGGCCGAGTGGCTCGCGGCGAGCCTCGAACAAACGCCGATCCGATTCGACGCCCTCGACATCGCCTGGCTCGACGAGCAAGCGGGCCGCCATCCGTTTTTCCTGCAGCTCGCGGCCTATCATCTCTTCGGCGGCCTCGAGCGCCGCGGCCTGGCGCGGACCCGCAACCCGCGGCCGGAGCCGAGCGGACGGCCAAGTCGACGGGGCGCCGAGCGCGACGCCTGCCGTCGGGCCGCCGCGGAGCAAGTTCGGCAAGAGTCGGCGCGCATTTTCCGCTACCAGTGGCGCCACTCCCGGGAAGACGAGCGCGGCAAGCTGGCGTCGATGGCGGCCGACGCCGCGACCTGGCGGGAAGGCTGGCGAGGGGCGGATGAGGGCACGAAGCGGCTCCTCCGCCGCCTCGAGCGCCGAGGACTGCTGCGTTTGGAGCGTTCTTCGGTGGGACAGGAGGGCTATCGGCTCTTTTCCCGACCCTTCTACGACTGGCTCTGCACCGAGACGAGCCTCGGACCACTCCCGATGGACTCGGCGCGCACCGCGGCTCCGTCCGGGTCGCGGGTGTCGGGATCCGAACCGGCGTCGACGAGTCTCAGCGAGCCGTCCGGCGCCCCGGGGGGTGTCGAGGCGGCGGGCGAGCGCATGACTCCGCCCTCGGCCGCCGGGTTCGCCTTTGGCCCTGAGGCGCTGCGCCGCGCGAGCGATCGCTTCCAGATCTTGGAGGAGCTCGGCCACGGCGGCACGGCGACGGTCTTCAAAGCGTGGGATCTCAAGCTCGAGCGCCTGGTGGCTTTGAAATTCCTGGACCACGCGCTGAAACAGGCGGATCGCGGGCGGCAGCTGCTCGAGGAAGCCCGGGTCTGCGCCAGCCTTCGCCACCCCAATATTGTGGTCATCTTCGATATTGACCCGGACCGCGGCATTCTCGTGGAGGAGTTCTTGCCCGGGGGCTCCCTGCGGGACCTGCTCGAGCAGGCGCCGGTGTGGCGACAAGACGAGCTCCTGAGCGTCAGCGCCCAGCTCGCCGGCGCGCTGCAGGCGGCGCACGCGGCGGGCATCGTGCACGCGGACGTCAAACCGGAAAACGTGCTGCTGACCGAGCGGGCCCGCTATCACCACGACTCCGCGTTCGGGCGCCGCGCGCCGGGCGTGAAGCTGACGGACTTCGGGGCGGCCTACCGGTCCTGGGGCGCGACGGTGGCGCCCGGCGCCTCCGGGACCTTGGCGTATATGGCGCCGGAGCAGCTCGTCGGCCGGGGGCTAACGCCCGCCGCGGACGTCTTTTCTTTCGGCGTGGTGCTGTGGGAAGTCCGCCACGGCGAGCGGCCGGAAGACGGGG
>JBCDKB010000516.1:0-6032 GCA_038747035.1 Acidobacteriota bacterium
CCGCCTGGCTTCGGTCGGCGTTTGGCGATGGAGCCAAGCGCGCAGCACCAGGGCCGTGACCGTCGCCGTCGATCGCCCCGGCCGTGCCGCACCCAGGTGGCGGTCCAGGATCGGCGCCGCGAGGTCCGGGCGGCCCGCCGCGGCCTGGGCGCGGATCCAGGCGAGGTTCCACGGCTCGGTGAGCCAGGTCGGCGGGCCCTTGTCCGGTGGATGTCGTCGGACAAGGGCCACGGCGGCCCGCCGATCTCCGCTGTCCAGGTGGGCATGGAGGCGGAGGGCCCGGAGCCAGCCCCGGTGGATCGGCGTCAAGCTGCCGCGGGCCGCGAGGTCATCGAGGGCGGCGAGCTGCTCGGTGAGGGAGCGGCCGTCGCCGCGGGCTCGGGCTAGCTCGGCGAGCCCGAGGGCGGCGAATCCGGCCATCTCATCAAAGCCCGACAGTCGACCCGTCGTGAGGGCCCGCTTGAGCTCGGCCTCGGCCCGGGGGAATTGGCCGCGCTCGAGCGCGACCAGGCCACGGACCCGGTGGGCGAGGGAAAGACCGGGCGAGCCCGGCGGCACGCGGCTGAGCTCCGGGCTCTCGAAAATGTGGTCGCACACCGACTCCGCGGACCGAAGTCGGCCCTGGAGAAGGCGGATCTGCGCGAGATTGGAGCGCTGCCCGAAGACCAGAGCCGGGCCCGAGTCGGCTTGGCCGGGCGTAAGCTCGGGGGATCCGAGCGTCGCCTCGGCGCCTTCGAGATCGAAGGCGTAGACCTGGACCAGGCTCCGGTGGAGTTGTATCCATCGACGGACGGCGGCGGGCGCATCGCGCGACAGCTCGGCGGCTTGCCGGAAGTCATCGGCGGCTGACCGGAGCCGCCCATCGCGGCTCCGGGCGACGGCGCCGCGCTGCACGAGCAGCGCCGCGTGCTGCCGACGGTCGAGGTGTCCCTGCTGGAGACGACGCTCCAGAATCGCGAGGATTCGGCGACAGTCGCGGGTCCGGTTGCCGATGTAGAAGGCTTTGGCGAGCTCGAGGAGCAGGTCCGGCGGTAACCCGTCCGCGCCGAGGCCCAGCTCTTCGACACTGCGGACCACGGCCGCGGATTCCCCGCGGCCGACCATCGCCGCCGCCGCTTGGGTGAGTAGCTCGACGGCGTGGTCGAGGTCCCCGGCGTCCCGACTCTGGCGGAAAGCCTCGTCGAGTCGCCCGACCTCTTCGAGGTGGCGGGCGGCCCGCCGCCGCAGCAGTGTGCGCTCCTGTTGATCGAGGGCCGCCGCCCGTCGACGGAGGAAGTCGCGGAAGAGATGGTGGTAGCGCCAGCTTCGGCCTTCGCCGTCGAGGCGGACGAGCGGCAGGCCCGCGTCGCGCAGGCCGGCGAGGGTGGCGTCGCCGTCTTCGCCCAGCAGGGCCGCGATGGTTTGGCGGTCGAAGCTGTCGACGAGCGACAGCCGAATGGCGGAGTGTCGAAGCTCGGCCGGCAGCTGGTCGAGCACCTCCTCGGCGAGGAAGTCCGCGATATCGACGTCGGCGGGGAGCCGTTCCACTAACGCGGCGACCGGGTCGGCGGACGGGTTGCTGTCTTCCCCCCACCGCCGGCCGTCGAGGGCCGCCGCGGCGAGGTGAATCGCCGCCGGCCACCCTTCGCACAGGGTGTGGATTTGTCGGCAGCGGCGTTCGTCCAGCTCGAGGTCGAGCCGCCGCCGCAGGTAGGTGGCCGTGTCGGCGGCGTCGAGGGCCAGATCCCCTGGGCCGACTTCGTGCAGCTCGCCGCGGCCCCGCCATCGGGCGTAGGGGAGCTGCAAACGGCGCCGCCCGGCGAGCACGACGTGGAGGTTCGGCGGCAGGTGGTTGAGCCAGAAAGCGAGCTCGCTGACCACGTCGGGGTCGTGGAGCTCGTGCACGTCGTCAAGGGCGAGTACGGCGGAGTGCGCAGACTCCGAAAGCCGGTTCAACCACAGGGTCAGCGCGTCGCGGACCGGCGGCGGCGACGGGCCGCCGAAGAGCGGCGTGATGCTGTCGCCGTAGATCTGATGGAGCGCGTGGCCGAGGTGACTCCAGCCGCGGACCCCGTGGGCGTCGCCGCCGTCGAGGGCCAGGTAGGCGCAGGGTCTGGATGCGGCGCGGAAGAACTCGGCGATGGCGGTGGACTTGCCGAAACCCGCGGGCGCCGTGACCACCGTCACCCGCCGACTCAGTCTGTGCACCCACCGGGTGACCAACCGGTCTCGGCCGAGATGCTCCGGCGGTAGTTGGGGGACAAAGAACTTCGTTTTCAGCAGCATGTGGAGGCTCCCGGATCTCTTGGTTTTAACGGCGGCGGGCAGCGAACGTTCGGCTCGCCGCGCGCTTCCGGTAGGCTGGGACCATGCGCTACGGCCTGATTGCAGATATTCATGGCAACCGCTGGGCCCTCGACGCGGTGCTCTTCGACGCCCGCCGCCGCGGCGTCGACCGCTGGTTCGACGTCGGCGATTGCGTCTACGGCCCGCTCGACCCGGCGGGGACGGCGCGACGCCTGCGGGAGCTCGGGGCCCTGACGGTGCGGGGGAACCAAGATCGCGTGCTCGCCGAGCCCCCGGATCCCCCGGACGCGACCTTCCGATTCGTCCACTCCGCGTTGAGTCCGGATGAGCTTTCGTGGCTGGGGGGGCTACCGAGAATCGCCCAGGGCGGCCCGGTCTTCCTCTGCCACGGCACGCCCCGGGACGATGAGGAGCCGCTGCTCGAGCACATCGACCCCCACGGCGTCTCGCTGCGGAAGACATCGGAAGTCGCCGAAAGCCTCAAGGACGTCGAAGCGGAGGTCGTCGTGTGCGGACATACCCACGTCGCGCGGCTGCTGCAGATTCCGGATGGGCCGCTGGTGATCAATCCGGGCAGCGTCGGCCTGCCGGCCTATACGGACGACCTTCCCTTTCCCCACGCCATGGAGGCCGGCAGTCCCCATGCCCGCTACGCGATCCTCCAGCGTTCGGCGGCGGGTTGGTCGGTTGAGCAGCATGCGGTGGCCTACGCGACGGAAGACGCCGCCTTCGCCGCCGAGTCCAACGGCCGTCCGGATTGGGCGCGCCGGCTCATCAGCGGACGGGCCTGATGTCCGAGTCCGCGCCGAGTCTCTTCGTCTACGGCACGCTCCAGCCCGGCGGCCCGAACGCCCAAGTGCTCGAGCGATACGGCGGCACTTGGCGCCGGGCGACCGTCCGCGGCCGGCTGCGGTCCGAAGGCTGGGGCGCCGACCTCGGGTACCCGGGCCTCGACCTGCCCGCGGCCTCCCCTGAGCCGGCGGGCTCCGGCGACGTCGTGCGCGGCCAGGTCTTGACGACCCCCGCGCTCGCCGGTGCGTGGCCCGAGCTCGACGCCTTTGAAGGGGATGGCTACCGCCGGGTTCGGACCACGGCGATCCTCGAGGGCGGAGCGCCCCTGGAGGTCTGGGTCTACGCGCTTCGATGAGGTCGGGCGGCGTCGCTATTGAACGTGATGCGGCTGTGATGATTTCTGGGCCGGCTTGCGACTAGAGTCGAAGGCCTACGACAACCGGAATGAGTCGCCGACGGGCGGCGTGGAGTGCGTGCGGATGAGACGGTATCCATCCTTAGTTGCCGCGGTGATGGCCGCGTGCTGGATGTCGACGGCGACGGCCCAGGATAGTGTCGTGTCGGGGCCCGGCGACAATGAAGTGGCGGAGGCTGTCTTCGACTGGGGGTTTGAGGCGAAGGCGCATTTTCGGAGCAGCGATGACGTCACCGTCGGTCCGCTGCTCGATGCCGGCGGCATGACGCCCGTGCTGCTCGAGACGGTGGAGCCGGGCGAGCATTTTGAGATTTCTACGCTCACGCTTTTCGCCGGCGCCAGCTGGAGCCCTAGGCTTGAGGGCCGGGTCAAGGTTGACGTGATCGATCTCTACGAGCGCAACCCGACCTCGACCGACGACGAGGTGGATATCGATGAGGCGTGGCTGCGTTTCGGCCGCGCCATCGAGCCCGGTGAACCTTATGACGGGCGGCGTTTTTACGCCAAGGTCGGCAAGTTCGCGCACTTCGAGCGCCAGGAAGATCGGCAGCTCGAAAGCTACGGTCTGGTGTCGACGACCTTCAATCGACTCGAAGATGTCGGCGTGGAGGTCGGGGCTGATTTGAGTCCGAGCTTCTACGTCAAGGCGTCGTGGACCGAAGGCAACCCGGTCTTTTTCCGCGATGTGAACGCCCTGGCCGGCGATACCGGCGCGACCTTGCTGGATCCCGATAACGCGGAGCTGGGCAGCGGGCTCGGCGTGCTCTATGACGCGGACGTCGGCGTTGACGAAGTGGATTTCGACGAGCCGGAGCTCGGTCTCGCCCTCGGTTGGCGACGCGGCGACGGCACGGGTGAACGTCAGCTCGATGTCTTGCTCTGGGCCTACCGCCGGGACCTGGCCGACAGCGTCGAGTTCGAAGGCTCGAATCTGGGCGGCGACCTGGCGCTGCTGCGGGGCCTTGGCCCCGGACAGCCGCTGCCTTTCCGCGGCCGTGAAAAGCGAGAGTGGGGGGCGAATCTTTGGTTCTACGACGGACCCTTCACGCTCTTCGCCCAATATGTGGACCAGGAGCTCGCCGAGCTACCGAGGCGTGGTTTTGAAACCGAGCTGTCGTGGCGTTTCGAGCTGCCGCTGGTCTGGGGCACGGGGCGCCAGCAGCTCTTCCCGTCGCTGACCCCCGTGGTGCGCTACTCGCGCCTGCTCGTTGATTTTGAGCATCCGCCGGTGACGCCGCTGCCGAGCCGCGCCTGGGACTGGTACAAAGTGGACCTGGGCCTGCGCCTCGAGGTGCTCGGCGGTCTCGACGTGACGGCCGAGTACGCTTTCAATCATGGCTACCTGACGGATATCAACGAGTTCCTGACGACGATCCGCTGGCGTCGCTGACCCCGTCCCGCTGACCCTGGAGACCCCCATGCTCGAAGCCTTCTTCCGCCTCGTCCATCTGACCCCGGCTGTGCTCCTCTTGGCCTTGCCCGGGCCGGACCTGCTGTGGGCCGACGACTGGCCGGAATGGCGGGGCGAGGGGCGCCTCGGCGTCTGGGAAGAATCGGGACTCCTCGAGTCTTTTCCAGACGGCGGATTGGCGCCGGTGTGGCGGACGCCTATCCACGGCGGCTACGCGGGGCCCGCGGTGGCTGACGGCCGTGTCTACGTGGTGGACTTCGAGCGCAGCGGGCGGACCACCGGCACCGAGTCGGCCCTGGCCCTCGACGAAGAGTCGGGTGAGGTGCTGTGGAAGCGAAGCTGGCCGACGGACTATGTCGGCCTCGAGCCGCGCTACGCCATCGGCCCCCGGGCGACCCCCACCGTCGACGGGGAACGGGTCTTCGCGCTCGGGTCCATGGGGCACCTGAAGGCCCTTAAGACCTCCGACGGCGGCGTGGTGTGGACGCGAGATTTCGTCGCCGAGTACGGCACCGAAGTGCCGGTGTGGGGGATGGCGGGGTCGCCCGTGGTTCACGGGCGCCTTCTGATTGCGCTGGTCGGCGGCGTCGACGGGGCGACCGCCGTGGCTTTCGATAAAGCCACGGGTGAAGAAGTGTGGCGCAGCCTCAAGACCGACGGCGAACCCGGGTACGCGTCGCCGGTCCTCTTTGACGTGGACGGCCGAACCCAGCTCGTGCTTTGGCACCCGAAGGCCATCCACGGGCTCGACCCGTCGACCGGCGACGAGCTGTGGCGGGTCCCTTTCGAGGTGACCCTCGGGTTGACGGTGGCGTCGCCGGTGCTGTCCGGCGACCGGCTGGTGGTGTCGTCGTTTTTCAATGGCTCGGTTCTCCTGGAACTCGGAGGCGAGGACGGAGCCCGGGAGCTGTGGCGGGGCCAGAGCTCTAGCGAAGTCGATACCGACGGGCTCCACGCGCTCATCACGACGCCGGTAATCGACGGCGACACGCTCTACGGCGTCGGCAGCTACGGCCAGCTTCGGGCGCTTGACCTCGCGACCGGCGAGCGGCTTTGGGAGACGATGGCGCCGGTGGTCGAGAAGGCCCGGTGGGCGGCGGCTTTTCTTGTTCGCAGCGGGGATCGCTA
>JBCDKB010000517.1:0-6010 GCA_038747035.1 Acidobacteriota bacterium
GGCTTACGCCACGGCCGGTCTCGTCTTTAGCTCTCCAAGACCCCAAACCCGCCCGCCCCCATAGCTCGCCCGCGAGCCGCCCAACGCGCCCGACCATTCGCCGCCGAGAATCCCATGCCCCACACTCAGCCCCTCACCGGCATCCGCCGCGGCGCCTACATCCTGCCCAGCCTTTTCACCATGGGCAATATCCTCCTGGGCTTTTACGCCGTGGTGCTCGCTTACCGGAGTGAAGACTTCGTACTCGCCGGCTGGATGATTTTCGTCGCCGGAGTGCTCGACGGTCTGGACGGTCGCATCGCGCGCATGACAGGCACCGAGTCTGAGCTTGGCCAACAGCTCGACTCGCTCGCCGACGTCCTGACCTTCGGCGCGACCCCGGCCTACCTCACTTTCATCTGGGGACTCCACGAGCTCGGACGCATCGGCTGGCTCATTCCGCTCTTCTATCTACTCTGCACCACCATTCGGCTCGCCCGATTTAACGTGCAGACAAAAGCGGCCTCGAGCCCTGCATTCGTCGGTCTGCCGTCGCCGGCCGGCGCCGCCGCCATCGTCGCGCTCATTTGGGCTATCCCACGACCGATCTACGACTGGGCCCACGCGGCGGTGGCCGCCACGCTGATCGTAGTCGGCACGCTGATGATTTCCACCTTCCGGTATCCGAGCTTCAAACGCATCAACTTCCGGCGCCGCTGGAGCTATCGCTCCGCCGTGGGAATGTCGGCCGTGCTGCTGGTGTTGACGCTCCAACCGCAGCTGTGTTTTCAGCTGATCGCCGTCTTCTTCGCCATCGCCGGCCCTTTGAACTGGCTGACGCGAAGGCTCTTTCCCCGACGGCGCGAAGAAGAAGAGTATGGCGGCGCTGACGCCGAGCTCGAGACTCGGGCCGACTCGGAAGCGGCGGCCGAAAGTTCTCCGGCCCGCTAGCGCCCCGGACCACCGCGGCTCCCTCCCTCCCTTTTCGCACCTCCCCCACTCCATCCAGCCGGCCGCGTCGCATCGACGCTTCGACCGGTGCCGCGGCGCCGCGGGGACGCGGCGCCGGGGGCGCCAGCCGCGACGAGGCACAGAATAGAGACATCCCATGACCAGAATTGCAATTGTCAACGCCAATGACCTGACGGCCCAGGAACTCCGCGGACTGCTCGATGCGCGACCCGAGCTGTGGCGCGAGATCGAGCTCTTCACCACAAATCCCGAAGAAGTCGGCGGTCTAGCCGACATCGGCGGCGCCGCCGCGCTGATCGGCGCCGTGGAGGAAGGCAGCTTCGACACCGTCGACGTGGTCTTCCTCTGCGGTCACTCCGACGATCTGGTCGCCAGTATCCCGCCGTCCGCCATCTGCATCGTGGTCGGCGGCGCCGGCGGCCTTCTGGAGACTGACGGCCAGGTGTTGATCAGCGGCGTTAACCTCCACGCCCTGGAGCGCGGACGTCCCCTTATTTCGCCCCACCCGGCGGCCGTCGGTTTGGCCCATCTGCTGAAGCCGATTCTGTCCCTCAACCCGTCCTGGGTCGCCGCCACCGCGGTCCTCCCCGCCTCCTCGTTCGGCGCCGACGCCCTCGATGAGCTCTTCGAGCAGACCCGGGATCTCCTGAACTTCAAGACGACGACCGAATTTACGAGGCTTCCGGGGCCGCTGGCCTTTAACCTGCTTGACGCCGAGGCCGGCACCATGAAGCGCGAGGTCGAGTCCGCCCTCGGCGAATCCTCGCCGCCACTTTCGGTGGCGGCTGTCTACGGCGGGATCTTCCACGGACTCGGCCTCTCCCTGCACGTCTCCTTTGACGACGCACCAGAGGCCCAGATGCTGGAAGAAACCATGGAATCCAGCCCGACGATCGCTTTCGCCGCCGACCCCCACTTGGTCGGCCCCAAGGATGTCGCCGGCCGCGATGAGATCCTCATCGCCGATCTGCGGCGGACCGGCTCCGCCTACACCCTATGGGCGGTCCTCGACCAGCTCCGGGCCGGTGGCGCCGCCAACGCCATGGCCATCTTCGAAGCGCTCGCCACGCCGGTCACCCACTAGAACGCCGGGCGGTGCAGGCCTAGGCGGGTCATGGAGCCGCTCGGTTCGTCAAGGAAAGCTCACGGCCCAACGCCCCGTGTCGCCGGACTCGAAGCCGTCGTCGAAGAGTAGCGCGGGGTCGAAGCTCCGGCCCGAGATCAACAGCAGATTGCCGACGTCGAGGGTCCCGGGCTGGAGCCCGTTGCCTTCCATTTCGTTGATGATCAGGTCGGTGCGCCCGTCGCCGTCGAGATCTCCGGCGGCGGCGCTGTAGCCGAGGGTGTCGCCGGTATCGCCGAAGATGTCTTCATCGGTACCCAGAGCGCCCCAAACCTCGGCGATCCGCAGGGTCGACGGCGGCGGAATCGCCGCCAGGTCTAGCAAGGCCGGCCACGCGACCCGCTGGCCGAAGAGCACGTGGACCGCCCCCGCCGAGTCGCGTCCGCCGGGATCGGCGTGGGGCGAAGCGATCGCGATATCCGTGAGGCCGTCGCCGTCAAAATCCCCCTCGGCCGCCGTATCGGCGGCGATATCGCCGTTCTCGGCGCCCAGAATCCGCGTCACCGCCAAGCCCGCGGGCGGCGCGTCCATGGTGAAGACTTGATCTTTGAGGCTCGCCGCGTTGAAGAGAACGTGACCGAGGCCGGAAATCGGTCGGCTCTGATCGACGGTGCCGTCGGCGACCAGGTCACCGACGAAAAGATCGACGGCGCCGTCGCCGTCCAGGTCCGAGCCGCCGAGGATCTCTTCGCCGAAGCTCTCATTGGCGGCTTCGCCGTCGATGACCGTCCGAGATCCCGGCGACGCCGAGATCTCGAAGGTGTAGCCATCGACCCACGGCGCCATCGGGAAGTTGTCGTCCCAGGCGATGTAGAGCGTGCCCCGGGGGGAGCCGCCGCTGCCTTGGGTCACCACCGGCCCGATGCAGCCTCCGCCGGTGGTCGGCGGAAGACCGGCGCCGGCCCGATTGATGGTCGCCGCCATCAGAACTTCGGCCCGCCCATTGCCGTCGAGGTCGGCGACCTGGCACGTCCCCCCGAGATGAAAGCCGTCGGAGCCGGTCGGCGGCTCGATCCTCGCCAGCAAGCCGTCGAGCGGGTGTGGGTTGCCATTCCCCCACGGGCCGAGATCGTAGGTGGAGCCGTCGCCGAGGTGGGCACCGCCCCTGACGACATAAACCGCACCCCGATTCGACTCGTTGGGCATGTCTTCCTGATCCGCGCCGACGGCGATATCCGCCGTTCCATCTCCGTCGATATCGCCGGTCCGCGCCCAGATGCAAAAGCGATCTCCAGAGTTGCGACCGAGGATCGTGGTCGCGGTCACGGTCGCCGGCGGCGAATCCAGCAGAATCGGCTGCGGCCCAGCGGCGGCGGTGCGCAAGGATGCGCCGCCGGCGATGATCGTCAAAGCGCCGGCGCCGCAGCGGCTTCCGATGGTGTAGTTCTGCCGACAGATCAATAGATCGCCGAGGCCGTCGCCGGTCACGTCGTCCATCCAAATCTCGCTGCCCGCCGTTTCGAGCGCCACCCCGCCGGCGAAGGTCAGAATCGAAGCCCCCGCGTTCGCCGAGTCCCGCGCGCCGTCAAGCAGACCCGTGCCGAAGGACAGCACGACTTCCCCCGCGCGCGGGACGCCGGCGTGTTCTGCGGTCATGAAGGCCACAGCGGACTCCGGGAGGCCGTCTCCATCCATGTCGAATCCCCCCGCCACCGGCACGCCGAATTGGCCGTTGCCATCGCTGCCGTGGAGCCGGAAGACCCGCTGGTCTCCCTCGGCGACCGTCGCCAGGTCAAAGATCGACTCGGGCTGGGGCGCCGCGCTTCCCGCTACTAAGAGGCCGGCCAGCGCCAGGGCCCAAGGGCTCCGACGGCGATGAAAACCGCGGCTTTCGAACCTTCGGAAGTAGCGCGACACTGGAAACAATCGCCGATTTTCGAGGTCCATATCGGCAGTATACTCGCCGCCCCATGCCCCGATTCCGCGCCGCCCCCGAAGACTTCCAGGTCGAAGAACTCCCGCTCTACGCGCCCGACGGCGACGGTTCGTTCTTGTGGCTGTGGACGGAAAAAAGGGGCATCGACACCGCCCAGGCTGCCCGTCTCCTGGCCGAAGCCTGCGACCTACCGCGCAAGGAAGTTGGCTGGGCCGGGCGCAAGGACCGGCACGCCGTCACTCGCCAAGCTTTCACGCTACCCGCCGACCGGGAGTCTAGGCTGGCGAGCTTCAGCAGCGATGAGCTTTCGATCCTCGACGCCCGGCGGACCCGCGGGCGGCTGCGGGCCGGACAGCTGAGCGGCAATCGTTTCACCCTCAAGATCCGGGACGTCGACGCCCCGCAGGCCGCGGCCGCCGCCGGACATCTCGAGGCACTCGACCGACGTGGATTGCCCAATCGCTTCGGTTCGCAGCGCTATGGACGGGACGGTAGGAATGTCGAGCGCGGTCGGCGCCTGCTCGAAGGGGGCCGCGTGCGCGGTGACCGACGCCAGGCCTTCTTCATGATTTCCGCGCTCCAATCGCGAGTTTTCGACGAGGTGCTCAAAAGGCGCCCCTACGATGCGCTCTGGGCCGGCGACCTCGCCGTCGAGCATCGCTCGGGCGACTGGCGGTGGATAGACGATCCGGCGGACTACGCCGACGCGGTTGATCGATTCGAGATCAGCCCCACGGGGCCTATTTTCGGCACCAAGACGCGGCGGCCTCGGGGAGAAGCCGCAGCCCTTGAAGCCGCGGTGATGGCCGAGCTCGATCTGCCGACGGTCGAACGCCTGGAGCCGCCTAGGGGACTCCGACTTTTCGGCGACCGACGCGCCCTCCGGGTCCGGCCAGGTGACGTCACTTCTTCCTATGATGGGGCCGGCGTCTTTACGGTGGGCTTCGATTTGCCGCCCGGGAGCTACGCCACCGTCGTGCTCGAAGAACTCTTCCCCGCAGATCTTTCCGAAGGCTGAAACCGCAGATGCCTACCGATCTGCCGCCGCCCCGTCCGCCCGAGCCGCCCGCCGATCAGGGCGCCGGCGTGCGCGCATTCCGCGGCGTTCAAGGGGCCATTCTCTTCGTCAGCTTGGGCGCACTGCTCGCCCTCTTTATTCTGCCGTTCTTGGTCCCCGAAGGCGGGCGCGGGCGACCGTGGAAGGTAGCGATTTCCGAGACCAGGTTCGTGACCGTCGGCGATATCGATGCCTATCGCCAAGAACTGATCAAGGAGTCGTTCGGCGAGACCTCAGACCGGCTCCTCGCCGCCCGGCAGGGCCTGCTCGCCGAACGAATCTCGGACACCCCGCGGGCCGGCATTTCGGACCTCAAGGAGGCGGATGAAGCGCTCCGGCAGAGTGCTCTTGAGGCCGAATACGGCGAGATCCTGACCCTCGACCTGCAGTGCCAGGTCGAAAGCTGCCTCGCGTTGCTCAGGCGGTTGCGAACCCTCGACGGCGCGCCGGAGTGGCGGCGTTCGTTTCGCTTTCAAGCCGACGACCTCGTCCGTGCCGCCGAAGAGCTGGCGGCCGAGGTCCACATCGCCTATCTCAAGTTCAGCCGGCGTTCAGACGGCGCGCGCCTCTTAGCCGACGCCGAGACCTACGAGAGCTACCTGCGCACCATCGTCGACCACCGCCGGGGTTCCGTGTCCTCCGGAAAGGCCCTCTCAGCGCTTGAAGACCTGCGCCAGCAAGCGCCGCGCTTCCTCGACCTCCACCTCCTCGAAGCTGAGCTCCGGGCGCAGGCCGGCGACAAGACGGGGGCCGCCGAGGCGCTGGCGGCGGCGCAGCGCATTGCTCCGGGAGACGTCAGGCCGGCCCTTCGTCGCCTTCCGATTCTGGTCGAGCTGGGGCGCGACGCCGAAGCCGAGGAGGCACTCTCGATCCTCGAAGAGCTGCTGCCTGGCGAGCCCCGACTCCTGACCTGGCGGGAGCACGTCGCGAAATAAGACGCTTGCTGACATACTCGCGGCGAACGAACTGCATCGATTCAGTGTAGGAGCTACAGACCGCACCA
>JBCDKB010000518.1:0-6006 GCA_038747035.1 Acidobacteriota bacterium
ACCAGCTCAGCGACCGATATGAAGCGGGGGTGATCCTCGAGCAAAGCATCGCGCCGCAGGTGGAGACGACGTCCTCGGAGACGGTTGATGTTGTTTTCTCCCTAGGCTCTTGCTATTGGACCCATCAGTTCGCCCAAAGGTTCGGTTTGGTCTCCTGCCGCAGCGGCGCCGCCATGTCTGGCCTTTTCTGCGGGAATAAGAACTGTGGCCTCTGGCAGCTCCACTGCTGCCCTTATTCCGCAGGCCCTGATCCGGAGGCTGAGCTCACCGAATCAGACTGGATTTCGCCGACTGGCCAGTTCAAAGCGCGGAAAGGGGCGGTGCTCGATTCGCTCGAATGCCGGGAGAGCGGCTGCCCCGAGATGAGGACCCGCTACTTGAAGTCGCCGAACCTGGAGAGGAAAGGAAAGTGCTCAACTCGACAAGGCAAGCCCTGGGTGGCGGAGGTCTGCGATGAGGGCAACTATGTCTCGGCTTTCTCGTGCCGCAGCGGCAAGAATTGTAGCGATTGGGAAGTGACGTGCTGCCCCGCCGAGTCGGTTCCGCCTTGATTTAAAACTTTCGGAATATCTGGCTGGGGCTTTCGGAAGGGGTTTCGAAAGGAGCTTTCGGAAGGGGCTTTCGGAGGGGGGCAGTGCGTCCGCGGCGCCGGGGTTTGTGCGCCGGCGCGTCTTTCGCTGCGTCTTTCGCTGCGGCGGGGCAGAGCGACCCCAAAGAGTCTGTGTCCTAGTGGACTTATCGAGCCGAACATAGGCTCAATAAGCCTTTTCAACTGTAGATCTGTAATCCGCATTGGCCGTGATTGCTCGCGGAGGATGCCCGTTGCCGACAAGGAGCTGACGGCATGAGTAAGAAATTGAGGAGGTTCGGGCAGATTTTGTTGCTATGTCTGGCTGGGCTGCTTCTAAACGGCTGCCTATTCAGGGGCACTCGCTCCTACTTCGACATCGTGGGCCCCCGCATGATGAGCGAGTTCTACCGCGGGGAAGGGGTGATCTGTACGCCGCCCGAACGTTTCGAAAATACCGACTCGATCGTGGTCGGCATCAGCTTCGACTTCGCCATCTTCGGCCACTCCTGCGAGGAGCAGTCGAGAAAGGTGCTCGTCACCCTCGGCACGGGCCTCGTCAACCGGACGGAAAACGCGAAAGTCAACCAGATTGTGACCGTGATCGGGACCTTTGAGGGCCCAGCCCAAGAGGTGCTCATTGCCCATGACATCACCATTCAAAGGAGGTGAGAAGTGTCTAGATCCCTTCTATTTTGTTTTTCAATTCGGCGGGTGCTGCCGCTCGTCTGCATCCTCGCGCTCGCCCTCTCCGGCTGCGACGGAGACTCGCCGACTGAGCCCCAGATCCTGGCGGGGTTCACCTTCGGGGGCGAAGGGGTGGTGGTGGAATTCTTCGACGCTTCCGCTGGCCCGGTGACCCAGTGGCTCTGGGAGTTCGGCGATGAGGAGCGCAACACCAGCACCCTTCGCAATCCCGTGCACCGCTACCAGTTCACGTCGCCGACTGAAACCACGGAGGTTTTCATCGTGCGCCTGACGGTCTGCGAGACCGCGGAGCGCGCCGCCGATGAATGTAGCTCGATCGAGAAGCCGGTCCGCGTGTCTGATAGGGGGCCGCCGGTGTGAGCGAGCAGTCGGGATGGCCCGCCGATTTTCTGGTTCGTTGTCGATAGTCTTAAGTTTAGATCTTCTGTCTAGAAGGAGCTTTTATGTTCGAAAGCCTCGTGGGGAGTGCCCTCCCCTCAAAAATCTTGTGTTCTGATGTCCTGTGGCCCCACCTTCAGTTCTTGGATGGACTGCCCTCCAAGCTCTTTTCCGAGATCCCCGGGGCGGAGAGCCCCGCGGACGGCGTCGCGGTGCCCGGCGTGGCTTCGCTCGGAGAGATCAATTTCACGGGACTTCTGAATCAAGCCGTCGAAATTGGTCTGGCCTTCGTGGAAGCGATCATCATCCTACTGGTCGGCTGGATTCTGGCGAAGATCGTCCGGTCTATCGTCGTTCGGGCCCTCAAGAAAACCCAGTTCGACAACCAGCTCGCCGCTTTGCTGACCGGGGGGCGAAGCGACAAGCTGGCCGTCGAAGAGACCGCCGGGAGCCTCGTCTACGGGGTCATGATGCTCTTTGTCTCGATCGAGGTCTTCCAAGCCCTCGGCTTGACGATGATCACCGAGCCGTTGAATGGCCTGCTGGGCCAAGTCATGGGTTTTGTGCCCCAACTCTTCGCCGCCGGTGCGCTCGCTTTGCTCGCCTGGTGTGCGGCGAGCTTGGCGAGGGTCGTGGCGAAGAACTTGCTGCAGAATCTGAATCTGGATCGCTACGTGGACCAGGCTTCGGACGGTGGAGAGGTTGACGGTCAGACTGAAGAAAGCGAGCAGGACAAGCCGGCCGGGCTCACAGACACCCTCAGCGACGCCGTCTACTATTTTGTCTTTCTCTTCTTCCTGCCGCAGATGCTTGACGCGCTGCGGATGGAGGGGCTCCGCCCCGTGCAGGATATGGTCGGCGAAATCCTGGCCATCGTCCCGGATCTGATCGGCGCCGCCGTCATGCTGGCGGTCCTCTACTTCGTCGCCAGGATCGTCCAGCGCTTGACCACCCAGGTCCTCGCCGGCACCGGGGTGGACCAGCTGCCGGAGCGCCTCGGCTTGACGGAGCCCAAGGGCCCCAAAGTCTCGGAGGCGGCGGGCTGGGTCGTGCTCGTCGCGATGGTGGGCACCGGTGCGGTGCAGGCTGCGGAAAACCTCGGTCTCGAGATGGTCGCGGACGCGGCCCACGGACTCATGGCGGTGATGGTCCAGGTGCTGGTGGCCGGCGGCATCCTGGTGGTCGGTCTCTACCTGAGCCAGCTCGCCCAGACGCAGGTCGCGGCCTGGGAGTCCGCCCGCGGCCGCAAGACGGCGCCGCTGGCGGCGGCGGCGCGCGTGGGCGTGCTCGGCGTCGCGTGGGTGATGGCCCTGGCGCATTCGGGCCTGGCGCCCGAAATCGTGCACCTGGCCTTCGGCGCCCTGGTCGTCGGCATGGCGATCGCGCTCGGACTGGCCTTCGGGCTCGGCGGCCGGAAGTCGGCCGAACGCTGGCTCGAGAGCCGTCGGTCGACGGTCGGTGATCACGAGTAGCTCCCGGATGCCCGACTGAAGGCCTTCGAATTGGTTTGAGAGTTGACCCCGGGGTGGGGGCTCGATCGGAGCGGCGTCCACGGCTTTCCTTCGAGACTCCTCGCCCCGGGGTTGAAGGCATCAAAAAAGCCCCGGACCATGATCCGGGGCTCGCTCTATCGGCGATGGGGCCGGACTAGCTCGGCACCTCCTCCAAGACCGGGCTACTGCGGAATCGCCCGGGGGTGCAGCCGTAGCGCCGGCGGAAGACTTGGTAGAAGGTCTCGACGTGGTGGAAGCCCACGGACATGGCGATATCGAAAATCGAGAGCTCCGTACGCCGGAGCAGAATCGCCGCCGCCGCCATGCGATGGTCATCGATATATTCTTTGATGCCTTTTCCCATCGCCCGGCGAAAGCGGCTTGAAATATTGTTATCCCGGATTCGACAGCGTCTCCTGGCTGTCTTGACGTTGAGTCCGGGCTCAAAGAGGTTTCCGAAGATGAACGTGGCGAGCTCACGGATCTCCCTGGAAAGCGTGGAGAGATCTGGCTTTTCCTCCTCCCAATACTGCTCGAGCAGAGGGTGTTCGAATGTTTTTTTAGACAGGTCTGATGTCAAGGCGTCTGGATGTGGCCACACGGGTCGGCTCCCTAATAAAGATGGAAAAGGGGGGTCTGCGTCCGAAATGGAATCAGTGCCAGAAGGCTATTCAGGTCCTGTCGCCGGTTTAGCTAGGGAATCTCCTAGTCATATTGAAAACACCTGTGCTTATGCGCTGGCCAGTGGAATTCGTCCGTCCCGCTCCTCCGGCGACCCAGGGCGCCTCCTCAAGCCCCCATGGAGGCGCGGGCCGTCCGCCGAGCCGGGGCTTTGAGTGCTCAGAATCCGGGCCCGATCGGCGATCTTAGAAGGCGCCCGGCCGGAGTCTCCGCCGGAGGTCCTGGCCTGCGACTCCGGCCCGTCCGGCCCGGAACTCCGCCGGGCCTGGAGGAAGTTTCGCCCGGCTCTTTTTCGCGTTCTAGCCATGCTACAAAATTCCCACAGCTCTATGAGTTGCAGGGGATCTAAAGCTCTTGGGGGAGCCTCCCATGGGTAAGCCGCGCGTGCTCCTTGGGGACGGCCGGCGGATGTTCCTCCAAGGGTTAGATCGCCTGTTGTCCACAAATTACGACGTGGTGGCCACCGCCGCCGACGGTCGCGAAGTCCTGAAGGCGGCCGTCGCCCTGTCGCCCGATGTCATCGTCGTCGATCTGAATTTGCCGTCCTTGAACGGACTCGAGTTGAGTCGACGTTTACTCGTGAAAAACCAGTCCTCGCGCATCATCATTTTATCTAGACACGCGGATATTCATATCGCAGCCGCCGCCCTGGCCGCCGGTGTGAAAGGTTTCTTAGTGAAAGAAGAAACCGTGGAGGCGTTGGAAGAGTCGATCGACTCCGCGATGCGCGGCGGTCGCGTGGTGTCGGAAGTCCTTGACCAGGAGCTGCTCGCACAGCTGCTCAGCGACCTCGACCGCCGCACGTCGCCGGCGACGTTTGAACTCACGACTCGCCAAAAGCAAGTCCTGCCGCTCCTAGCAGAAGGACTCGGCCTCAAAGAAGTCGGCGCCCGGCTCGGGATATCCGTCAAGACCGTGGAGTTCCACAAATACGGCCTCATGGAACGCCTAGGCGCCCGCACCAGCGCCGAGCTGGTGCGCTATGCGTTGGTCCTTGGGCTTGAGTAAGTTCGCCATTGGACCTTGCGCAGACCAGAAAGATCGAGTCTGAGGTTGGGACACCAAGGTCGCGGGCCACTGACTCTAGATCCGAATGGAGCGAAAGTCTCATGGCGCCCAGCAGCCGGCCTCGCTCCCTGGCAGGCCAGCTGGCGGGATCAGTCACGTGCTAGATCGACGCGTTTGCTTTGATATGGCTTAGGGACCTTCCAAGAAAGGAGAGTGGTGATGCCACCGATCAATGATGAGATGTTCGAACCACTTGGGGCAGAAATTCCGGCTGCTCGCCGGCAGCCAAGAATTAATGGTGAGCAGCAGCCAAGTTGCGGTGCCTACAGTCTAACTGCAGCCTTAGCTGCTCATGAAGTCCTGCCTTTGGAAGCTGGACGCCGACGGTTAGTCTTCCAAACTGGAGAGACTTTAAGGATCAGCGAAGTCCTTGCAGGGTTCAGCTACCATCAGACGGCGCAGCGTTTCTTTAACTTGACGGGTGTTCTCAATCCTAAGCGGGTCACGGCTCCAGGCGCACAAGAGCCTGAATTGCAGCCCAGTGGGGGCTTCAACTCCCCGGCTGCTTTGGCCAGCATAGCTTTAGGTTTCGGCCTGGAAGTAAGAATCAGGATTCACCAGTGCGCTCTGGCTAGCCTCGGACAGATGTTTCCTGGTGAAGAGGAGAGGTGTATCGCTGCGGTAGGGGAAGATCAAATCGAGCGGATCTGGATTGGAGGAGGAGACCAGTTCATAGATCTTCCTGGTGACGAACAAACACAGTTGATCTGCGCAGCAACGAACTCGGGTCTGCACTGGGTAGCCCGTGGCTCCAACGGGGCCTTCTATGATCCAAGCAATGGTGAAGTCTGGGACGGCGAGGATTGGGATCTAAATAATCCAGCCGGCTTCGGCGGCTTACACTTTAATCCTATCTATCAGCTGACTGGGCTTATGCTGGTGCTGGGCCCTCTTCCAGAGGCGGAGCCGGGTCCCGCGCTTGAGGTGTTGCAAGCGGCAGATCCTGAGATACTGCAAGCGGCAGATCCTGAGCAGGAACAAGATCCTGAATTGCCACCAGAGGACGAGCAACGCGCACAGCCTCACTAGAGCATGACTTAAGGAAAATGCCTCCTAAGGATTTTGCCAAAGACTTGACTCCCTAGCCCTGGCGACCGAAGACCGCGAAGA
>JBCDKB010000519.1:0-5998 GCA_038747035.1 Acidobacteriota bacterium
CGACGGCGGCGGCCACGTCCTGTGCCTGGGGGCCGTAGACGCCGTCGTTGAAGCGGGTGATACCTTCGTCGACAAGGAAGCGGAGGGCCGCGGGGGGCTTCCCTGCGTCACGCCCTGGAGTCGCGAGGAAGGACCGGTACCAAGCCGGGTCCAGGTCCTTCGGTCGCAAATGAGGAGGGTACGCCGCCCCGCTCGGACCGTGGGGAGCTCTGGCGATGTCGCGGAGCTCTTTCCGAGAAAGCTCGCACGGAAACAGACGTCCGAGGTCGGCGAGCCGCTGGAGCGCAGCCTCGTAGTGTTCCGAACGGGCCGACTGTTCATAGGGCGCGGCGGGCCCCGGCAGTCCGCCGCCGGCGTCCCAGTCGAGACCGAGCCACTCAAGGTCGTCGAGCGCCTGCTCGGCGGCGCCTTTCAACACTCGGGGAGGATCCAGATCTTCAAGTCGCCACAGGAATTCGCCGCCGCGGGCGCGGACTGACAGCCAGGCGAGCAGGGCGCTGCGCGCATTCCCCGCGTGCAAGAAGCCTGAAGGGGTCGGGGCCCAGCGGCCGCGGAGCACATCCATGGAAACATATTATCCACCTGCCGCTTGGCCGGCCCTCGCGGGCGGGGGAGTCAGGTAGAATCCCTAGATAACCCGACGGCGGCAGTGAATCTCCTCGATCCCGAAGGCAAGCCCCTGGTCTTGGAAGCGCATTGGTCCCCATCGCATCGATCCTGGGCTCAGCAAAGTCCACACGATCGACTGCCGCCCGCCGACGAGGAGGACTGGCGTTGATTCCCAATGCCGATCAGCTGCTAGCGATTTCACATATGCAGGGAGGTGACCTCGGCGAGACGCCGTTCGCCGTCCTGCTCCACGCCATGGCCGTGCACGAGCGCTCCGGAGTGCTCGAAATCGAGCGCGGGCCGCTGCGTAAGGAAATCTTCATTGAAAACGGGCTGCCGGTGGATTGCCGGTCGAACCTGCTCCACGAGACGCTTTCGCGGTTCATGGTGAACCAAGGGCATCTCACGGAAGAACAGGGCCAGGAATATCTGACCAAGTCGACCGCCCGGGGGCTCCAATTCGGCGAAGCTCTGATCCTCGACGGCGTGATTTCAGCGTCGGAGCTCTACCGCCATCTCCAGGCCAACCTCGCCCGGAAGCTGCTCGACGGCTTCACGTGGCGGAGCGGATCCTTTCGCGTCAACGGAGACCCTCCGCCGGTGGAGTCGGCACTCAAGGTCAAGGTGCCGCAGCTGGTGGTGACTGGGATTTCCAAGTTCGCGAGCGACGAAGAGGTCAATAGCGCCGTCGGACCGCTGGTCGGTAAGACCCTGCGCTTGCATCCGGCGCCCCCATACCCACGCGAAGAGATCCGGCTGTCAAAAGAACAGCAGAAGCTGGTCGGCCTTCTCCAGGACGGCAAACGCATCGACGAGCTCGCAGCGGAAACCACCATTCCGTTCGACCAAATCATGCGCCTGCTCTATTCCATGGCGGTGATCGGCATCGTGGTCCCGGAGGATCAGCTGCCGGCGGATTTCGAGATACCGGTGCCCGAAGTCGAGGAAGAGCCGGAGCCGGTCCGTGACGACACCATGATCATCCGGCTTCAGAAGCAGCAGCAATTCATGCCGGCGGAAGACGTCGAAAGGCTTCGGGACCGGGTGATGGAAGCCTACTTGCGGTACCGCAAGCAGGATGCCTTCGACCTGCTGGTTCTCAGCGAGGACGCCGGTCTCGTGGCGCTGCAGGATGCGTTCATTGAATACTCGCGTCGATTCGCCCCCTGGCAATACGACGGCCCGGGCCTTAAGGGCGTGCGCGAAAAGGCCCAAGATCTCTTCCTGGCCGGCGGCCAAGCCTTCGCCGAGCTCTCCGATGTCGACAAACGCAATGCCCTGATTATGCGCCGCAAGCTCCTCCGCGAGGAGAAGAACAAACGTCCGGCGGCGGATCGCTTTGCTATCAAGTCGGACCTTCTGGATTCGGAGCTTCAGTTCAAGAAAGGCAAGTCCTTGATGGCCCAGGCGAAGTATAAGGACGCTCTGAAGCAGCTCCAATTCGCCTTCGACATGGATCCCCAGAACGCCATTTATCGGGCGGAATTGGCCTATTGTCAGTTCCTCGATCGCCCCCAGGGCGAGGCGCCCCGGGCGAGGACGGAGCTTCGGGAGACGCTGCGCATCGATCCGAAATGCGGCCTCGCCTTCTACTACCTCGGTATGGTCGAGATGCACCTCGAGAACTGGGACGACGCGGAGACGCTTCTGCAGCGGGCGATCAAGCTGATGATGCCCGACCGCAGACCAATCGAGGGCTTGAAGGATCTTCAGACTCGGGCGAAGAAACGCAAGAAGCTCGGCTTCCTCTAGGGGAAGGGCCCGCCGGGCGCCTGACGCCACATCCGGTCCGGGTTCGGCTGCGATAGAGTGATGGAAGGGTTGTGGTGAAAGCGCTTGCAGGCTTTTTCTCCGGACGGCCACACCCCGCTTGAACACCTCCAACGCGCCCTCAAGGCGACCCGAGCTTCCCCGGGTCGCATCGCTTCTGCCCGTTTGCTGGCGGTCCCGCCGCCAGGTTAGGTTTAGCTCTTCACGGATATCTGACGCTATGGCTCAAATCGTTCAAATCGGCGAAAAGCCGCGCGCTGCCCAGCGGCGCCCCGAATGGCTACGGATCAAGCTGTCGACCCCCAAGCGATACCACGAAGTCAAAAACCTCGTGGATCGGCTCAATCTGAATACGGTTTGCCAAGAAGCCCGCTGCCCCAATATCTATGAGTGCTGGGGAGAGCACGGCACGGCCACCATGATGATCCTCGGCGACACGTGCACCCGTCGGTGCGGATTTTGCGCCGTCAAGTCCGGCAGGCCGCCGGCGCTGCCGGATCCCGCGGAACCGAAAAATGTCGCCGAAGCGGTGGCGGTCATGGGGCTGCGCCACGCGGTGATCACGTCCGTCGACCGTGACGACCTCCGCGACGGGGGAGCCCAACACTGGGCCGATGTCATCGTCGCCATCCACGAGGCGAACCCGAATTGCGCCGTCGAGGTCTTGACCCCGGACTTCCGCGCCGTCCCGGACGCTTTAGACATCGTGCTCGGCGCCAGGCCTGAGATCTTCTCCCACAACATGGAAACGGTACCCCGTCTTTACCGGAAAGCGCGGCCCGGCAGCCGCTACCAGCGGAGCCTCGACCTCTTAGCCGATGCCGCCAAGCGTCGCGATGCCGGCGAATACGACGGTCGGGTGAAGACCAGCATCATGGTCGGACTGGGCGAAACCCCGGACGAGGTCCGCGAGACGCTGACGGATATCCGGGGGGCCGGCGTCGACGTCATGGCACTGGGGCAGTACCTCCAGCCGACGTCTTCCCACCTGCCGGTCGACCGTTTCGTGACGCCCGATGAGTTCGCTGAGCACAAGCAATTCGCCCTCGGCCTGGGATTCAAACACTGCGAGTCGGGGCCGCTCGTCCGTAGCTCTTACCACGCCCACGAGCACGTCGGACACGCGCTGCGGGACGAAACCCCCGCCCTCGCCGCGAGCTAGCGGCGGCGCATGCGCTTCCTGCCGCTTCCCGTCGACGAGGCCGTCGGTCGGATCCTCGGCCACAACGTCGTTGACGGAGAAGGGCGACGGCGCCTGCGCAAGGGAAGAGTCCTCCAACCGAGCGACGCCGACGTGCTGCTCGAGATCGGGCGCCGTGTGGTTTACGTCGCTGAGCTCGAAGCCGGCGATGTCGAAGAAGACGCGGCGGCCGACCAGGTCGCCGCGGCGACCTGTGGCCGAGGCCTGCGCCTGACGCCGGCCAAGACCGGCAGAGTTAACGCCTATGCGACCGACCTCGGCTTGTTGCGGCTGGACGAAGAGCGCCTCTTCTCGCTCAATCTCATCGACGGCCTCCACCTCGCCACCCGTCAGCCGAATGCCGTCGTCCGGCCGGATATGATCGCCGCGACCCTCAAGGTGGTGCCCTACGCCGTCGGCGCCGAGGCGATTCGCGCAGCCTCATCCCTCGGCGAAGCGCTCCATATCGATCCGCTGCCGCGCCGCCGGGTCGGACTGCTGCTCACCGGTTCGCCGGGCAGCAGAACGCAGGTGGTGGAGAGTTTCAGCAAAGCCCTCGGGACGCGGCTCGAGGCTTTGGGGTCGTCGATTGTGGAGACGTCGTTCGTATCCGTCGATGATGACGACGGAGAGTTGAGGCTGTCCGGGGAGGTTGAACGGCTCAGCCAAGCGGTTGACCTCCTGGTTTTGGCCGGGCAAACCGCAGTGGTCGACCGCTTCGACGTCGCCCCCCGGGCCATCGAGCGAGCCGGCGGCGCTGTCGTCTGCTACGGCGCGCCGGTGGATCCCGGCAATCTGCTGCTGCTCGCCCGCATCGACTCCGTCTCGGTGCTCGGCGCCCCGGGCTGCGCCCGAAGTCCGCTGGCGAATATCGTCGATCTGGTGCTCCCCAGGCTGCTGGCCGGAGATGCCCTCGGTCGACGAGATATCGCGCGACTTGCGGTCGGCGGCCTGCTCGACGACGTGCCGGAGCGGCCGATGCCGCGCCGGCGGGCGGGCTAGCCCTTCGAGGTCTGGGCCGTGGTCAGGACCCCACCGAGTCGTCCCCACAGTGTGGCGATCCGGAGTGTTCTGTGGCGTCCGACCAGGTCGAGCGTCTCGGCGTTGTCCCCGCCGCGCTTGGCCTCCACGTCGGAAGCCAGCCGCTCCAGGGCTTTGAGGTTCGCTTCAACCCGCTGGCCGTTCAGCTCCTCAAGACTCACCGGACTCGAAAAGACCTGCCACAGTGGACCGGTGGCTCTGGCGCCCCGCTGGGGATTGGCGACCCACACCACGGGCCCGGCCAGCGACTCGAGGGTGAGCCGCCCGTTTCCGGCATAAACGGCGATTCGCACGTCAACGCCGTAGCGCGCGCTGCCGTCAACTGCGCCGTCCGGCGCATGCACGTCGAGCCGGCAGGGCAGGGGAGTGCCGTCATCGCCGCTGAGGTCCAGTTCTAGGGATCGGAATTCGGCGGACGGCCGACTGGCCGGGTGCACTCCTTCCGCACCGACGAGGGGAAGGCCGGCGTCGAGGATGTCGAGGGCGGCGTAGAGCGCGCGGTCTTGGCACGTGACTTCGACGCGCCACGGCGTCTCGGTGCGTCGCCGCTTGCTGAGTTCGTCAATGAAGGTGCTGGGCGCCGTCAGGTCCGCAAAATGGCCGTTAACATGGATCGGAGCGCCGGCACGGTCCGCCGCCCCATAGGTGGTCTCCAGGTCCTCGACGCGCCGCGGATGCTCAAGGAGAACCGGGAGCGCTTTCTCGAGCAGGTCCCTGGCGACCCGCGTTTCGCGGCCGGGTAGGGCGACCACCGCCATCTGAAAAGCCCCGGCGGGGACGTCGGCAGCTCGATGGAAGAGCGGGACACCCAAGCTCGTCGCCAGGTTCATCGAGCGGCTGCTGCCGCGGGCGAGCAGGCCGCCGACCGAAAATCGGCCGGCGCTGCGCTGGAAGGCCGGCAGGTAAGCCCGGCCGTAGTTGCTGCCGCAGAGCAGCACGTTGAATCGTCGGCGTTCGGGGATGTCGACTCCGACGCACTCGGACTCAGGTCGGGATGCGGGCGACGAGGTCGATTTCCACCCGCGCGCCGATGGGGAGCGCGGCGGCTTGCACCGTCGAGCGGGCTGGACGGTGCTGACCCATGGCCTCGCCGTAGAGCTCGTTCAGACGGCCGAAGTCCCCGAGGTCTGCGACGAAAATGGTCGCCTTCACGACGTCGCTGAATTCGCATCCGGCGGCGGCGAGGACCGATTTGAGATTCGCCAGGACCTGTTTCGCTTGGGCCTCGAAGCCTTCGGCGAGCTCACCGGTGGCCGGATCGATTCCGACTTGGCCCGAGGTGTAGAGCCAGCCGTCGACTTTCACCGCCTGCGAGTAGGGACCGAGGGCCCCGGGGGCCCCGTCGGTGTGGATGAATTCCATGGCTCAGCTCTCCTCCGCGTCCGGGTTGTAAATGCC
>JBCDKB010000520.1:0-5969 GCA_038747035.1 Acidobacteriota bacterium
ACCCGGGTTAGCTCGACGCCGAGCGGCTGAAACTCGGCGAAAGTCCGCTGAAACGCCACGCCGCCGAGGCCCGCGATGGCGAGCGCGAGCAACAAGGCCGGGATCAGAAAAAAGAGGCGTCCAGTCGAAGTTCGTGCGGGCATTGACAGTTCCTGTCACCTTCCAAAGCAGGATGCATGCCAGGGTCAGATTTTTGAATCGTGACGCAAAACGCCTTGAAACGGGCTCTTCAGGTCCTCCATAGGACTTCTCAGCTGCCGCCCTCTCCAACGAATTGAATAGATCCGGATCGCTGAATTCGAATCAATGGATCGACCCCGCCGCGGCACTGGCCCCGAGAGCCGAGCATCCGCAGCCCCGGGATCGGCGAAAAGGCTGCCATGAGCGATAGACCTTGTTACGCCCTGATCGGCGCCACCGGCGGTATCGGCCGCGCCCTCGCCCACCGCCTGCACGCCCGCGGCGCCGACCTCCTCATCGGCGCCCGCCGCGGAGAGCAGCTCTCCGAACTCCGCCAAGAGCTTCTGACGGGGCCCGAGGCTGGCCCAGCCGTCGACGCCCACGCCGTCGACGCCCGCGATTTCGACGCCGTCGCAACTTTCCTCGCCCGAGCCAAAGAAATGCCTGGCACCCTCAAGGGCGTCGTCAATCTGGCCGGGTCTTCTTTTATCCGCCCCGCCCACCGCACCTCGGCGGAGCAATACGACGACGTCATCGCCACCAACCTCACTACCGCCTTCGCCGCGGTGCGGGCGTCGGCGAAGGCGATGCGGAAAGGCGGCTCCGTCGTTCTCCTCTCTTCGGCCGTCGCCGATATTGGCCTGGCGAGCCACGAAGCGCTCGCCGCGGCCAAGGGCGGCGTCGCCGCCCTCGCCCGTTCCGCCGCCGCCACCTATGCGACCCAAGGCTTGCGGGTGAACGCGGTGGCCCCGGGTCTCGTGGAAACGCCGATGACCTCCGGCATCACCGACAACGAGATCGCCCTTAAAGCGTCTCTCGCGCTCCATCCCTTGAGCCGGGTCGGCCAGCCGAACGAGGTCGCTTCGCTCATCGACTGGCTGCTCACGGAAGACGCCAGCTGGGTCACCGGCCAAGTGTGGGGGATCGACGGCGGACTCGGGCGCGTCAAAGGAAAGGGACGTGTCTGATCTGGCCCGGCTTCAGCAAGGCGCCGGGCCCCGCCGACGCCTATGTCTGATCCTCGGCGACCAGCTCGACCCCGGGTACCTCGACGACTTCGCGCCGACCGATGGCGACATCGTCGCCCTCTGCGAGGTCGCCGAGGAATCCACCCACGTTCCGAGCCACAAGCAGCGAACCACGCTCTTCCTCTCCGCCATGCGGCACTTCGCCCTGGCCAATGCGGAGCGGGCGCCGATCCACTACGTCGACCTCGACGCCGACGGCAATACCGGCAGCTTCGCCGGCGAGCTCGGCCGCCTCGCCGAGCGCTTCGAGCCTGACGAGCTCCACCTCATCCGCCCCGGCGAGTGGCGTGTGCTCAAGGCCCTCGAAGCCAAAGCCGGAGAGCTCCAACTCCCCCTCCATCTCCACGAAGACCGGCACTTCTATTCGTCCCCTGAACGCTTCGCGCGCTGGGCCGCAGGACGTAAAGACTGGATCCTCGAGCACTTCTACCGCGCGGAGCGCAAGCGCCTCGACATTTTGATGGACGGCAAGAAGCCGGCCGGCGGCGAGTGGAATTTCGACCGCAGCAACCGTAAGGCGCTGCCCCGCTCCGTTTCGATCCAGCCGCCCCGGCGCTTCACCCCCGACGCCATCACCCGCGAAGTCATGGAGGTCGTTGAGCGACACTTTCCAGACGCCCCGGGCCGCCTGGAGAGCTTTGGCTGGCCGGTGACCCCGGCCCAGGCGCAGGAAGCGCTCGAAGACTTCATGACCCACCGCCTGCCCCTCTTCGGCGACTACCAAGACGCCATGCGCCGCGGCGAGCCTTGGCTTTTCCATTCCCTGCTCTCCCCCGCCCTCAACCTGAAGCTGCTCGATCCCCGCCGCGCCGTCGACGCCGCCGTCGACGCCTGGGGGGAGGGCCGCGCGCCGCTCAATGCCGTCGAGGGCTTCGTCCGCCAGATCATCGGCTGGCGGGAGTTCATCCGCGGCGTCTATTGGCACGAGGGGCCGGATTACGCGACCCGCAACGCCCTCGAGTCCCACGGCGAGCTGCCGGACTTCTATTGGCACGGCGAGACCGACATGGCGTGCCTCGAAGACAGCGTCGGCCAGGTGCTCGACAACGGCTACGGGCACCACATCCAGCGCCTGATGGTGACCGGCAATTTCGCCCTCCTGGCCGGCGTCGACCCGAAGGTGATCAGCGATTGGTACCTGGGCATGTACGTCGACGGGGTCGATTGGGTCACCTTGCCCAACACCCTCGGCATGGTCATGCACGCCGACGGCGCCCGCGTCGGCACCAAGCCCTATGCGTCGACCGGCGCCTACATCCACCGCATGGGCGACTATTGCGGCGACTGCCGGTTCAGCCCCAAGTCCAAGACCGGCGACGACGCCTGCCCGTTTACGACCCTCTACTGGGACTTCCTCGACCGCCAGCGGAGCCGGCTCGGCAACAACCGGCGCATGGCCTTCGCCTGGCGCAACCTCGATCGACTCGACGGCGAGCTGCCGGCCATCCGCGACCGCGCCAGCCGGTTCCGGGCGCCCCCGCCGTCTGACAGCGGGTCGTCAGCCGCCGAGCTGTCGGAGCACGGCCCGGGCCTTGGGCCGATCGCCGGCGTAGCGCTCGGCGGTGGCCTCGTCGAGGAACCGACGGAGCGAAGAGACTGCGAGGTCACGGCGCCCGAGGCGGGCCGCCTGCATCCCGAGGTTGTAAAGGGTGTCGTAGGCCGTCGGGTCGACCGCCAGGGCCTGCTGCCAGGCTTCGAAGGCGCCGTCGGCGTCGCCGCCGAGCAGCCGCGCGACGCCGAGGTTGTTCAAGCTGACGGCCCGGCCGCCTTCGAGCTCAAGCGCCCGCCGCGCGTGGACGGCCGCTGAAGCGGCATCCCCGAGGTCCAAAGCGACCGTCGAGAGGCGTTCCCATGACGCCGCGTGGCCGGGCTCGCGCTCGAGCAGTTGCAGAAGCACGGCCTGCGCTTCCTGGACCCGCCCGAGCTCGCGCAGCACCTGGGCGTAGGCGCTCTCGGCGTCGAGGTCGCCGCGGAGGCCCTCGAGCAGCGGCAGCGCTTCACCGGCGCGTCCCACCTCCGCCAGAGTCAAAGCGAGCTGTCGCTTCAGGCCGGGGCTTGCCCAACCTTGGCGCTGCGCGCCGAGCATGACCTCGACGGCGTCCGTACGCCGGCCCTGGGCCAGCAAGGCGTGGGCGAGCTGGGTGTGCCCCACCGGCATGGACGGCCTCTTCGCGACGAGCTGGCGCGCCAGTCCTTCCGCCTGGGCGTAGGCGCCCGCGGCGAATGCTCCGGAAAATTCATGGATCAGCGCATCGAGCCCGATCAGCCGCTTCGGATCATCGTCCGGCCCGTAGCGGTCGCGCACCGCCGCACTATCCGCCAGATAGCCGAGGCTGCGCAGACGGGCGGCTTCTTCGGGGTCGATATCGCCGCGGGCCGGGGGCCACGCCGACATGGGCGGCATCAGGCCCTCGAGCTCGCGGTAGAGGCGACGCTCACCGTCCACCAAATTCGTCAATTCTCCGGGGTCGGCTTCGAGGTCATAGAGCTCGGGCAGCGGCAGGTCGATGAATTTGTGGCGCCCGCGGATCAGGCCGCGCAGCGGCGCCCATCCGCGCTCGAGGGCCGGGCCGAGGCATTCGAAGTAGCTGGTCACGTCCGAAGGCGGCGACGCCAGCAGTGAGTGGCCCGACGGCGCGGCGCCGACGGGCTTTGGCGCCGGGACGCCGGCGCCCTCGAGCAGGGTGGGCAGCACGTCGATATGCCGCGCCAGCCGGTCGTCCACGCCGGCGTCGACGCCCGGACCCCACAGGATGAGCGGCACCCGCAGCGTCGATTGGTAGGCGAAGACGCCGTGGGTGAGCTCGCCGTGGTCCCCGAGGGCCTCACCGTGGTCCGCGGTGATCACCAGCAGCGGCCGCTCGCCGCCCCCGGCGACCAGCTCCGGCTCCAGGGCCTCCAAGAACGCATCCACCGCCGCCACCTCGCCCCGGTACGGTTCGTCAAAGCGCGCGGCGTGCTCCGGAGGCGCCTCGTAGGGCGCGTGGGGGTCGAAGAGATGAAGCCACAGGAAGCGCCGACGCGACGACTCGGACCGCCACCAGGCGAGGGCGCGCTCCACCGCGACGTCACCGCGGCGCTCGCCGACCTGGAAAAGGGCGGTGCTCGAGAGCTGGTCGTCGTAGACCTCGAAGCCGCGGTCCAGGCCGTAGCGCGAATCGAGGGTGTAGGCGCTGACGAAGGCGCCGGTGGCAAAACCCGCGTCAGCAAGAACAGACGCCGCCGTCGGCACGTCGCTTCCGAGAATAAAGCCGGTGTTCTCCCGCACGCCGTGCTCGAAGGGGTAGAGCCCCGTCAAGAGATTCGCGTGGGACGGCAGCGTCACCGTGTTGTGGGCGTGGGCGAACGTGAAACGCCGCCCTTCACGGGCCACCCGCTCCATCCACGGGGTCGGCGTGGACCACGGCGACTCTTCGAAACCGAGCGCGTCGGCGCGGAGCGTATCGAGGGTGATCAGAATGACATCGCGGGCCGACTCGGAGGACGCCGGCGCGGTCGACGCCCCCTCCCCTCCGCCGCTCTTCCCCGGCGCACCCTCGTCGCAACCCCCGAGACCGCCGAGGGCACAGAGCAGGAGTATCGAGCCGAACCGAAACGGAGAAAATCGAGGACGGGGGCGGAGGATTCGGCTGAACATTTCAAAGGTCGGCGACGCCATGCGCCGAGGGTACCAATCAGGCGCCGCCGGCGGCGAGCGGCAGCGTCAAGGTGAACGTGGTCTCCCCCGGTTCCGAATGCAGCTCGACGGCGCCGCCGTGGGCTTCGAGCAGCGTGAGAACGATCGCCAGCCCGAGGCCGCTGCCGCCGTCGGCGCGGCGCGTGGTGAAAAATCGATCAAAGACCCGGGAACGGTTCGCCGAAGAAATCCCGGGCCCGTCGTCGCTCACCCGAAGCTCAACCGAGCGGCCACGGCGCGACGCGACGAGGCGAACCTGGACCCCCTCTCCGCCGTGCTGGCGGGCGTTCTCAAGCAAATTGCTGAGGATCGAGTCGAAAGCTTCGGCGCCCACGGCGACCGTCGGCAGGGGCTCAACCGGCGGCGCGACGTCGACCGACAGGCCTTCGGCGCGAAAGCGCTCGGCGCCGCGCTCAATACGAGGCATCAGGTCGATACGGGCGTCGCCGGGCCGGATGACGTCGGCGCGGGCGAGCTCGAGCAGACGTTCCACGAGCCGATCCAGCCGCGCAGCGTCTTTTTCCAGCATGCCGAGGAAGCGTCGGACCTGCTCCGGAGGCATGTCGTCGAGGTGATCGGTGAGCAGCTCGACCGTGCCGTGGATCGAGGTGAGCGGCGTCTTGAATTCGTGGGACACGTTGGCGGCGAAGGCGGAGATGTAGTCCGCCCGGCGAACGAGGGCCGCGGCCATATCGGCGACGGCGCGGGAAATCTCGTCGACCTCCCGCGTCACCGGACGGGCCAGGGGCGCCGTCGCGTCTTTCTCTCCGCGCCGCACCCGCCCCGCCTGGCGCGCCAGGTCCGCGAGCGGCCGCGCGACCGCGGCCCCCACCAGTCCGGCGAGCAGGGCCACCGCCAGCAACACCACCGCGCCGACGGTGAGGAAGTAGCCCCGGTCGCGGTAAATCGCCTGCCGGACCGACATCGGGGTCCGCGCCAAAATCGCAGCGCCGACGATACGCCCGTCGTCCTGGATCGGAAATCCCACGACCACCCGCAGGCCGGTCCCGCGACTGATCGAGCCGAGGGGCGGCGTCGTTCCACTCAGGTCCCGCCGCCGCAGGACGCTCGCCCGGCGCCCGGCG
>JBCDKB010000521.1:0-5940 GCA_038747035.1 Acidobacteriota bacterium
CGCATGGCGGGGACAAGCCCCGCCACTACTCCTGAAGTGTCAAACACCTCTTAGGTGTTCAAAGACTACCCTTAGAATTGACACAGCGCACGGCGCCTAAGCCCCATGGATCAGGAGATCTTGCCTACAAGAACTGGGGACGCTTATCTGATGACGGTAGAACCTAGGCTCGGAAGATCGTCGTCAGCACTCTCCGGAGTAGGGTCAGGGCTTGCCCCTGACCGCGCAGCAGCACTATCGACGGAGAGCCGCAGGGATGGGTGAGCGGGACCGTCTTCAGGCCTTCAACGTCCGCGAGCCCCTCGCCCGGTACCCGGGGTAGAAGCAACCTCGCAAGCTGGGCCTGTTTTTTCATCGCGAAGTGAACCGGTTCAGCTACTCGTAGGTCACCATGTCGGCCCATCGGTCGAATTCGAATTTACCGATCGCCATGGGGTAGATCACGCGCACCGGTTCGCCGTCGAGGGTGGCGGGCTGGAGGGGCGCCATTTGCCAGATCATGTCGAGCACGGCCAGGAGCACCGTCGGCTTGGCGCTGTGGCCCAGCTGGATGGCTGGGTGGGAGATGCTGCCGTCCGCGTGGATGATCACTTCGATCGTCGGGCGGAGCAGCTGATGGTCGGTCCTGGACGCGCGATTGAGCGGCGCTTCGACGCGTTTGGACGGGCCTTCGAGGGGCTCTTTGAAGCGGTCGCGTGGGAAGGGGTAGGACAAAGCCCGAAGCCCCGGGGGTGACGCGCCCTCCATCCTCGGCTCGACCTCCGCGAGGATGCGTCCCGCCCGGCTGTAGGGCCCCCAGTCGCGCTCGCCGACGGTGGGATCCAGCAGGAGCGCCGAATGAAATCGCCAGACGGCTTTGGCTCGGTCCTTACCTTGGTTCAGCTCCGCGATGGCGATCTGGGTGGCGACTTCCGCCAGCATGGCTTTGAGCGTCGGTTCCCGCCAGCCCCGCAGACGTATCTCGAGGAAGAGCTTTTCGGCTTTTTTTCCGGCCCTGCGCGTTGCGCCCCGGCTTTCTTTTCGGAGCAGCCCGTCGAGCTTTGCGATCTCGCTACGCCAGCGGTCGATGCGGTTGACCTTCGGCTCCTCGGCCTGGGCCGGCGCGGCGGCGACCACCACCGCGAAGACGAGCGAAGCCGCAGCCGCCCGGGTGTGACGCAGAACAGATCGAACTTCAGGGGGGATTGTCATCGGGACCTCCGACCGCCCGACCGTCGGCGGGCAAGAATCAAGAAATCATCATAGCCGCGGCCCGGGCTTGAGGTCCGGGCGGCGGAGAAAGCCGACTCGTCCGTGGGGCGAGTCGGGCTCTGGGTGCGTCCGAAGGTTCGTGGTCGAGCTCGACGACAGGACGGATCAGGGGGGCGGCGGCGGCGCGGACTCGCCTAGTAGTAGACCACCATGTCGTCCCACCGATCGTAGTCAAAGGTGGCGACGGAGACTTCGTAGAGGACGTCGACGGGCTCGCCGTCGAGCAAGGCGGGCTTATAGGGCGCCATCTCCCAAACCATGTCGAGCACGCCGAGAAGGATCGTCGGCTTGGCGCTGTGGCCGATTTTGATCGCCGGGTGGGAGACGCTGCCGTCGCCGTGGATGACCACTTCGAGGGTCGGGCGCTCGAGCCGCGGTTCGTGCCTCGCCACCCGGTTGACCGGGACCTCGACCCGTTTAAGGGGCCCTTCAGCGGGGCGCTCGAAGCGCCCGCCCCGCGGGTAGGGCGGCGCCAGCGCCCGCCGGCCCTTGGGGGACGCGCCGAGGACGCGGGCTTCGATCTCCGCCAGCACCTTACCGGCGCGGCCGTAGGGCCCCCAATCGCGCTCTGCGACCTTGGGGTCGAGCAGCAGCGCCGAATGGAAGCGCCACACCGCCTTCGCCAGATCCTCGCCCCGGTTGAGCTCGGAGATAGCAACTTGCGTCGCGAGTTCGGCCAGGATCGATTTCAGCGCGGGCTCCCGCCAACCCCGCTGCCGCACTTCGATGAAAAGCTTCTTGGCTTTCTTTCCGGCTTTTCTCGCAGAGCGCTCGGGATTTTTTCTTTGCAGGGCGTCGATTTCCTGGATCTCCGCCTTCCAGCGCTCGATGCGGCTCACCGTCTCCTCTTTCGCCTGGGCGGCCGCCGGCCCAAACCCGGCGGCGATCAAGGCGACGGCGACCAGCCGAGCGGTGAAGCGGCGGCGACGGACCTCGGGATGTACGGCGTCCATGGGAATCCCCTCTTTCGCAGTTTCAATGGCGCATCGATCAATAGAAATCATAGTGCAGCCGCCTGGACGGGCGGCGCTTGAAGGGTCCTAAGGAGCTGCTGCGATGACGAAATGCTCGAATTCTCTGGGCTGCCTCCAATCGGGGCGTCTCTGCCCACGGGCGGGGCACCCATGGAACCTAGGGGGGAGGCGATGGCTGAAAGCCGCCGGGCTTCAGATTGCCTAAGTGATTGCTGGGTAAAGATTTAAAGCTATCTGATCGGGCGTCCGCGCTTTGGCATCCGATGTGCTCTACCGAAATCTGTCGCGCTCGGATCGGAGCGAAGATGTCGGTATCCGATCGAGCGATTTACCCCTCGGGATCACTTGAAAGGAAGCCGCCATGTCCCGCTTGTCTCCAGTCGCCGCGCTGCGCGTTTCAATAGTCGTTCTAGGATTCACCGTCGTGCCGTGGGGTGTCGATGGCGCCTTCGCCGCTGAAATTCCCCTCGCGACGAGCCTCGCCGCCGAAATGACCGACCCCCTCGGCGTGCCGTTCGTCGCCCTCGACGGCGGAGTGACCGCGGGCGCTTGGCTCGCTGACGGAGGGAGCGTTCGGCTGAAGATGCAGTGGCTTTCGGCCGCGGGCCAGCCGCTCTTCGAAACCGACGGTCGAGAGATCGCCGTCGGCGGCGGTGAGATCACCTCCGTGTCGATCCTCCGGCGTCCCGGCGGCGGCGCTTTTGTCGCCTATGGCGAGCGTCAGGATTCCGGCGACGAATTTCTCTTCGCCCAGGCTTTCGACGCCGCCGGCTCGCCGCTGTGGCCCGGCGACGGCGTGCGGGTTTCCGACATCGAAGACTCCCAAAGCGACGTGTCGCTGGTCCCCGACTTCGTCGGCGGCGTCTACGCGTGTTTGTCCCTCGAGCGCGGGCAGGCGATCCGGTGTCAGCACCTGGATCGGGACGGCGACCGGCTGTGGACGGAGTCGGGCCACGACGTCGGCGGCGGCCCCGGACCGAAAGTCAGAGCCAAAACGGTCTCCGACGGGGCCGAAGGTGTGATGGTCTTCTGGCACAACCTGGGCTCCCCGGATGCCGCCGCGGGCCCCGGCGAAGAGCAGACGGGGCCCATGCGTCGAGCCGTCGAGGGTCAGCACTTCAATAGCCCGGGCGCTGCCCTTTGGGGAGAAGGCGTCCACGTGGTGGATCTCGCCGACTCGGCGCCGACGGACTTGGAGCTTGAGGCGATCGCCGACGGCGAAGGAGGGGCTTTCGTCGTCTTTGACGCGGACCGAGTTCCGGGCGCCGAGGACGTTGACGTCTTCATGCAGCGCATCTCAAGCCTTGGGAAGCTGCTGTGGGAAGACCGGCGAGCGGTGACCTCGGGGCCGTCGGAGATGCGGCTCCGGGGGCTCGCCCCCGCGGCGGACGGTTTCATCGCCATCGTCGCCGACCTCCGGGGTGAGTTCTACCGGGATCTGCGACTCTTCCGCCTCGACGCCGACGGCTTCCACCTGTGGGGTGACGCCGGGCAGCCGCTCTCGACGACTTCGCCCTTCGTCTTCAAGACGGCGCCCCGCGCGTCTTTCGACGCCGGTGTCCTGCGGGTGGCGTGGACGGAGCAGAGCTCGCCGGAGAGCTCGGAGCTGGACATCTTCATCGCCCGCTTCGCCGCCGACGGCAGCCGGCTCGGAGACACGGAGGTGGTGACCTCCGTCGCCGATGACCAGTGGTGCCGGAGTCTCATCTACCACGCGGGTTCGGCGCGCGTGGTGGTGCTCTGGGAAGATCTGCGGAAGGGCGGCGGCGACGTCGATATCTACGCCTCCGAGACGGCATCGCCGCTCGTATTTGCCAGCGGTTTCGAGCTCGGGAACTTCGACGATTGGGATGCGGTCGTGACGCCGTAGGAGTCTGCCCGTAGAGCCGAAGGGCACGCTCCGAAGACCTTTTCCCGGATCAATTGAAGGCATAAGAAAACCGGCTCGCCCAGAAGGCGAGCCGGTTTTTTGCAGGCGGCCCCGGGGGGGCTGCCTGTAGCGAGGCAGAGGTGATATCCCCGAAGGGATGATCACATCATGCCGCCCATGCCGCCCGGCATGCCACCGCCCGCCGGCGGATGGTCGTCGGCCTTGTCTTCCTTGATGTCACACACCATCGCTTCGGTGGTGAGCAGGAGACCGGAGATCGACGCGGCGTTCTGCAGCGCGTTCTTGGTGACCTTGGTCGGGTCGATGACGCCTTCCTTCACCAGGTCGACATACTCGCCGGTGGCGGCGTTGTAGCCGTTGTTGCCCTCATGGCCCAGGATGTCGCGGACCACGATCGAGCCTTCTTCGCCGGCGTTGGCGGCGATCTGGCGGGCCGGCTCTTCGAGGGCGCGGAGCACGATGCGCACGCCGACGGCCTCGTCACCGGTGGCGTCCACCGCGCTCACGGCCTCGATGGCGCGCAGCAGGGCGACGCCGCCGCCGGCCACGATGCCTTCTTCCACGGCCGCCTTGGTGGCGTGCATGGCGTCTTCGACGCGGGCCTTCTTCTCTTTCATCTCGGTCTCGGTGGCGGCACCGACCTGGATCACGGCGACACCGCCGACCAGCTTGGCGAGGCGCTCCTGGAGCTTCTCGCGGTCGTAGTCCGAGGTGGTCTCCTCGACCTGGTTGCGGATCTGGCGCACGCGACCGGCGATCGCCTCGCGGCGCTCGGCGGAGTCGGTGTCGTTGACGAGCGTGGTGTCTTCCTTGGTGATGACGACCTTCTTGGCCTCACCGAGGTCTTCCCAACGCACGTTCTCGAGCTTGATGCCGAGATCTTCGGTGATCACCTTGCCGCCGGTGAGGATCGCGATGTCCTCGAGCATGGCCTTGCGGCGGTCGCCGAAGCCCGGGGCCTTGACGGCGGCGGCGTTCAGGGTGCCGCGGAGCTTGTTGACGACGAGGGTGGCGAGGGCCTCACCCTCGATGTCCTCGGCGATGATCAGCAGCTGCTTGCCCTGCTTGGCGACCTGCTCGAGCACCGGCAGGAGGTCCTTCATCGAGGAGATCTTCTTCTCGTGGAGGAGGATGACCGGGTTCTCGAGCACGGTTTCCATGCGCTCGGAGTCGGTCACGAAGTACGGCGAGAGGTAGCCGCGGTCGAACTGCATGCCCTCGACGACTTCGAGGGTGGTCTCGAGGCCCGTGGCCTCTTCGACGGTGATCACGCCGTCCTTGCCGACCTTCTCCATCGCCTCGGCGATGATCTGGCCGATCTCCTCGTCGTTGTTGGCCGAGATCGAGCCGACGTGGGCGATCTCGCTGCCCTCGACCGGCTTCGCCATGCCGTCGATGTGCGCGACGGCGGCGCGGACGGCGAGGTCGATGCCGCGCTTCAGCTCCATCGGGTTGGAGCCGGCGGTGACGTTCTTGATGCCCTCGCGGTAGATCGCCTGGGCGAGCACGGTGGCGGTGGTGGTGCCGTCGCCGGCGACGTCGGAGGTCTTCGAGGCGACCTCGCGCACCATCTGCGCGCCCATGTTCTCGAACTTGTTCTCGAGCTCGATCTCCTTGGCCACCGTCACACCGTCCTTGGTGATGGTGGGGGAGCCGAAGCTCTTCTCGATGACGACGTTGCGACCCTTGGGGCCCATCGTGACCTTCACGGCGTCCGCGAGCGGGTTCACGCCCTTGAGGATGCGGCCGCGCGCGCTCTCGGAAAACAGGATCTCTTTGGCCATTTGGCGGACTCCTTGCGTCCGTCGACGCCGGTTAGGAGAG
>JBCDKB010000522.1:0-5907 GCA_038747035.1 Acidobacteriota bacterium
CTTCGAAGTTCCGAAGAATCTCGACGCCGGCGCTCGATATTTACGCTGGCTCGCCGACCGTTTCGAGGACGACCTGCCGCGGGTGCTGGCCGGCTATAACGCCGGAGAAGGGGCCGTCGATCGGTACGACGGCGTGCCGCCGTATCGCGAGACGCAGCGCTACGTGGAGAAGATCACGACGGCCCTCGGCTGGCGGCCGGCGGCCGACGCAGTGGCCGGCGGACAAGCCCCCGGCGGCTAAGCGGCGGCCCAGCGCGCCCGGCGGGACCCGCCCGTTGTCCAGTTGTGAGCTGGGGGGTGGGCGGACGCGCGGGCTAGAGGCCCCGCTCGTTTTCGAGGGCCGCCAAGGCCTCGGTCGCCGCCGCCACGAGTCGCTCCAGCGAGCGGTCTACTTCCTCGGGCATGCTGTCTGGCTGGGCGAGTCGGCCCAGATCTTCGAGTTCCTTACACGATTCGGCGAGGGCTTCCGCCCCGAGCGTCGACGACGAATTCTTTAGGCTGTGGGCGAGGCGGCGCCAGCGGTGGCGGTCGCCGTCGGTGACGGCGCGCCGAAGCTCATCGACCTGACTGGGGACGGTGTCGAGGAAAAGGTCGATGACCTGCGTGGCGAGGGCGGTGTCGGTGCCGTGGTCCAATTGCCGCAGGGCCTCGAGCTTGCGGTAGTCCAAGATGCCGGCGGCGACGTTGGCGGCGGTCCGGCGGACTTTCTCCACATCGGCGCGACTGATCAAGTCGGTGACCGACTCGTCGGCGGAGGAGCGAGGCTGCGGTCGGTCCCGGGTCGGCGGCGGCAGCCACTTTTCGACGAGGGATTCGAGATCGTCGAGGCGGAAGGGCTTGGGCATCACGGCGTCCATTCCCGCGTCGAGGCACTTGCGTCGTTCGTCCTCGCTGGCGAGGCCGGTGAGCGCCACGATCACCGGTTGGAGGTCGCGCGGCAGACGGTTCCGCAGCCGCCGGGTGGCCTGGAGGCCGTCCATCTCCGGCATCCGGACGTCCATCAGCACCAGGTCGAAATCGTCGCGACTAAAGGCGTCGACCGCGGCGCGGCCGTTGCCGACCACTTCGACCTCGATGCCGAGGCGCTCGAGCATCCGGCGAGCCACGAGCTGATTCGCCGTATTGTCCTCCGCCAACAGCACCCGCCAGGGACGGGAAGGCTTAGCGACCGGCGCCGGCTTCGAGCCACGCCGCGTCTCCGCCGGCTTGGCCGGTGCCGACGGCGGGGCGGCGCGATCCTTATAGAGGAACTGGATTTCGAGGTGTTCGGTCAGCTTGTCGAAGAGCAGGGAGTCTTGGAAAGGCTTGGTCACCAAATCGTCGCAGCCTGCGGCCAGAATGCGCCGCCGGTCATGCTCGAAGGCGGTCGCCGTCAGAGCGATGATGATGGTGCGCTTAGCCCCGAGCTCGGCCTCGGCTTGGCGAATTCGCCGTGCGGCCTCGTCTCCGGTCATCCGTGGCATGCGGATGTCCATGAAGATCAGCTCGGGGCGCCAGTGGCCCCACGTCTCGACGGCCTCAACGCCGTCGGCCGCTTCTCGGACCGAGATATTGACGGTGCTCAGGAGGCGTGAAAGTAGACGGCGGTTCTCCTCGGCGTCGTCGACGATCAGCACCCGCGGCGGCGCCTGATCGAGGGCGAGGCCAGCGACCTGGCGACGACGCCGGGGCGCCATGCTGGTGGTCGTCGCTTCGGCGAGGGGAACGTCGAATGCAAAGGTCGAGCCTTTTCCGAGCTCGCTCCACACCTCCATTTCACCACCCATGATCTCGGCGAGGCGGCGGCTGATGGTCAACCCGAGCCCTGTCCCTTCCCGGGGAGTCCCGTCCGCAGACTGTACGAAGGGCTCGAAGAGCCGCTCGACATCCGCCGGTGCGATGCCGGGGCCGGTGTCCTCCACTTCGAAGCGGGCCCGGCCGTCTCGATACAGAAGGCGCACGTCGATTCGGCCCGTTTCGGTGAATTTGACGGCGTTCGACAGTAGATTCACCAGGATCTGGAGAAGTCGCCCGCTATCGCCGCGCACGGTCTGGGGCAACGCAGAGTCAACGTCCTCGTGGAGCTCGAGTCCTTTTTCCTCCGCACGGCCGCGGACCATCTCAAGGGCACTCGCCAGAAGCCGGCGGGGTTCGAAGGTCTCTTGGCTCAAGGTGAGCTTGCCGGCTTCGATTTTAGACAGCGACAGCACGTCATTGATAAGGCAAAGCAGATGCTCACCGCTGCGCAGGATCGTTCCGAGACTCTCGTGGTGATCGGCGGACAGGGCCGGATCGCGCTCCATCAGCTGCGCGAAGCCCAGCATCGCGTTGAGCGGCGTCCGCAGCTCGTGGCTCATATTGGAAAGAAACGCACTCTTCGCGGAATTGGCCTCCTGGGCGCGGCGGCGCTCCTCCAAGGCCTCTTCGAGGGACTTCAAAGCGCGCCGCTGGGCGGAAGTGGCTTCCGACTCGGATTGACGCAGCTGTTCGATCGTCTGCGAGAGCTCCGTGGTGCGCTGTCCCACCAGGGCCTGGAGCTCCCGGCTGCGTCGTTGCAGACCCTGGAGGCGCCAGCGCGTCCCGCTGTAGATAAGACCCGTGGCCGCCAAGAGGTAACCGAAGATGGCCCAGCCGGTTTGCCATAGCGGCGCCTTGACGGTCAGCGGGACGCCGATGGCGCGCTGTACGCAGGCCGCATCTGCGGTGCAGGCGTCCGCCTCGAAGCGATACTCGCCGGGGTCGAGGTTGGTGTAGGTCACCGGCCTGCGGCTATCGAGCTCGACCCAATCTTCGTCGAACCCTCGGAGCCGGTATCTATACTTGACATCGTCGGGAGCGGCAAAGTCCAAGGCGGCGAATTCGAACGTGACTTGCCGATCCGATGGCTCCAGCACCACTGTGGCTCCGGCTTCCTCCGCAGGGAGCGGGAGCGTCGCGGTCCGATTGCCGACCCGAAGGGCTGAGAGCACCAGCGGTACGTCCGGGTTCGGGGGCGTGATGAGGGTCGGGTCGAAGACGGTGAATCCGGAGCCGCCGCCGAAGATGAGTTCCCCCGACTGCAGTTGGAGGTGGGCCCCTGCCAGGAACTCACCGCTGGGTAATCCGTGGCGCGTCTTGAACACCCGGATGGATTCTGTTTCGGGGTCCATCGACACGAGACCGACGTTTGTGGCGATCCACAGCTGACCATCCGAGGAACTTTCGATGCCGGTAATGGCGTTGCTGGGCAAGCCGTCTGACTCGTTCCAAGTGCGAAACGTGCCGCCTCCCTGGGCGCTCTCGAGTCGCGCCAATCCGCCGTTGAGGGTGCCGATCCAGAGCCGTTGCGCGTCGTCCTGGTGAAGCGCTATGGCGCCCTTCGAGGGGAACGAGGTTAAGTCACCGGGGCGCTGACTGAAGTGCTCGAAGCGCTCGGTTTCGGGGTCGAGGCGACTGAGGCCTCCGTCAAAGACAGCCAGCCAAATTTCCCCGTCGACACCTTCGAGGATCTCCGCCACGACGGTGCCGGCGAGGGAGTCTGGCTCCGAATTGCCAAAGGGAAGGCGGACGAACTGATCCTTTTCGCGATCGTAGCGATTGATTCCCCTTTGGAAAAGGCTCACCCAAAGGGCGCTGCGGCTGTCTTCCAAGAGGGTCACGACGGCGTTGGCTGAGAGACTGTTCGGGTCCTCGGGGTCGTGGCTATAGACGCGAAAGCGGTCCTGACCCTCCGGGCGTCGCGCGAGACCGGCGCGCATCGTGCCGACCCAGAGGTCTCCTCCGCGGTCGCGCATGAGGGTCATGGGAGCTCCGGCGGGCAAGGCGGCCGGGAGGCCGGATCGAGCCTCTGGGTCGAACGGGTCGAAACGTCCGGCTCGACGATCCCAGACTTGGAGCTGGCCAGAGATGGAACCGAGGAGGATCCGGTCTTCGGAGATCTCGAGGAATGAAGAGACCTGGGTACCCTGCAGGCCACCGTCGACGTTGGGGCGAGGTCCGACGTACTCGAACGGCTGGGTTAGATCGACGCGATCGGCTCCCTCGAGGATGGTGCCGACCCACAAGAGGCCGCCCATATCCTCGAAAAGGGCGGTGACACGATCCTCCGCCAGACTCCAGGAATCGTTCGCGTCATGGACGAATTGCTCGAACTGATCGCGATCCGGATCCAGGCGATGCAGGCCACCCTCGGTCCCGATCCACAGGCTCCCGTCCCGGGAGCCGGTGAGGGAGCGGATGACGTCGTTCTGCAGTTGGGTCGGGTCCCCCGGCTTGGCCTGGAAGGCTTGCACCCGTCCACGATCGATCTCCACCCGAAGGAGGCCCGAGGGGGTTCCAGCCCATAAGGCACCGCCGGGCTCGATATGGAGCGCTTGGACCTCGGCTTTGACGACGTCCGGTTGGAACCGCACGGGCTTGTCCCCACCCGGGGGGAGGGTCGCCAGCCCGTCGAGTAAGCCGATCCAGAGGCGTCCCGTACTGTCGCCGGTGATCGCCCCGGCGCCGATCGGTCCGTCGCCTTGGCTCGGGAACTCGAGTCTTTCGACCTCGCGGCTTGCGATATCCAAGCGGTCGATGCCGCCGTCGAGGGTCGCGATCCAAAGCGAGTCCGCATCGGCATGGAGGTCACGGACCGACTCGCCTGAGATCGTGTTGGGGTCCTCGGGGTCATGGTGAAAGACCTCGAACTTCTCGCGGGTGGGGTCGAGTGCAGCAAGGCCCTCGAAAGTCCCTATCCAGAGCGTGTCTTGGCCGTCCGTGGTCAGCGTGCGGACATAGCTATTCGGCAGAGACTGGACATTCTCCGGATCCTGCCGGTAGACGATGAATTCGGTGCCATCCCAGCGATTGAGGCCGTCGCGGGTTCCGAGCCACAGGAAGCCTCGGGCGTCCTGGTGGATCGCGAAGACAGAAACCTGGGAGAGTCCGTCGTCCAAGCGCAGGTGTTGGAATCGCAGATCCTGGGACTGTCCCCAGGAGCTGGTGGAGAAGCCAAGAAATAACGCGATCAGAAGCGCCAACGAGAATCTATGGGCTCGGAGGCGCCGGAAACGGACAGAAGTGGTCATAGGCGCCGGCCGATGCTAGCACGCAGCCGGCGTTTGTTCTCTGACGCACTGGACTCAATGACCGGGCTGTTCTTTTCGCATCTCCTGCCCCTTGGGCCTTACGGGGAAGATCGAGATGACAGCCCAGAGAGCCCCAAGCGAAATCCCCCGCGACCGTCAATGGAAGCGGGGGATTTTCAACGGGCCGCGCAGAGACCCGCCTTGGGGCCTAACGCGTCGCCGCGGTGGGCGAATAGTCGTCAGGCGGACTTTCGGATACTCGTCACTCCTGGAATGACGACGGTCCGACGTCGATCGGTGAACCCATCAGGTCCATAATCGGCAGGGTCGGCGCAGGCCCGATGCCGGCGCCAGTGGCGTTGCCTGCGCCTCCGGCTTGATCGATCCAGGGATAGGCGTCGATCCACGGGAAGGCATCGATCCACGGGAAAGCATCGATCCACGGGAAAGCATCGGTCCAGGTGGTGGAGAAGTCGATCCACGGGAAAGCGTCGATCCACGGAAAAGCATCGATCCACGGGAAGGCGTCGACCCAGTTGTACTTCTCATTGATATCGAAGCCGCCGTTCCACGAAAAGCCTTGGGTCGCGTCCCAGCCTTCGACGTAGAGGTTTCCACTCGCATCTTGACGCGCGGGGCCGCCGTAGTGGATGTCGCCGTCGAGGTCTGCGTCGATGTCCAGGCCCTGGTTGCCGCAGTCCGAATCCTCACTCAGCACCGCGGCCAGCGCGTTCACCATGCCGGTCCCTTGCTGAAAGACGCTATAGGCCAGCTCGCCATTGCTATCCAGCGCCGGCCGGGCGCTCGACATCAATCGGCACTTGACCTCGTTGGGGGTGAGCCACGGCTCGTACTGCAGGAGCAGGGCGGCGGCGCGGAA
>JBCDKB010000523.1:0-5891 GCA_038747035.1 Acidobacteriota bacterium
CCGATGATCCTGCGCCTGAAAGACGTGCGCCAGGCCGCGCGGGACTGGAAGACTTACAGCTCCGACGCGCCCCGCCGCGTGCCGACTGGCTGCTTTGCCCGTGCCCAAGAAAACACAGGTGCCACCGTGCACGCTGTCGCTGTCCTCTCCAACCACTTCCACCTCTTGGCTTCTTTCGAATCGGTGCAGCAGATGGCGAGCTTTGCCTGCCATGTGAAGACCAACCTTTCGAAGGAAGTCGGCAAGCTCCATGACTGGTCAGGCTCTCTCTTCGCCGGTCGATATCGCTCAGTTCCGCTGAGCGACGAGCCTGAGATCCAAGAGCAGCGCCTCAAATACGTTCTGAGCCAGGGCGTCAAAGAAGGGCTCGTGCTGTCGCCGGAGGACTGGCCGGGCCTCCACTGTGCGGAGGCGTTGGTCCACGAAGAGCCCCTCGCCGGCGTGTGGGTCAACCGGACTGCCCTCTACGCCGCCCGCCAGCGCGACGAGGATGTCCAGGAGGCTGCATTTGCGGAGCCCACGGAGCTGCACCTCACGCCGTTGCCGAGCCTCCTGGATCACCCGAAGGCGGACCGATGCGCACTGGTCGAAGGACTCATCGCCTCGATTGAGGCGGAGGCTCTTGAGAATCACCGGAAGAACCACACCGTCCCGCTTGGCGTCGAGGCGATCCTCGCCCGCGATCCCCATGATGAACCGCGTCGCTTCAGCAAGTCTCCACAGCCTTACTTCCACGCATCCAAGCAGGTTTTCAAGCAGCTCATGGAAGGGTTTCGAGAGTTCACGGCCGCCTATCGGAGGGCCGCGCAGCGCCTCGCGGACGGGGACCGCGCTGTCCAGTTCCCGGACAACTGCTATCCGCCGAGGCTACCCTTCGTCGAGGCGACCGTCTTTTAGGCCAAGGCGCCGTTGACAACCAGATTTCGTCTGCGCCTTTGTCGGTGCACGGGCGAGGTGTGCCTTGCTTGCTGATTCTGGCGGCCGATTGCGCTGGGAAAGTCTCAATTTCTTCGATCTCGGTGATTCTCCGTCCTGAATTTCCAGCCTGAGCGGCAGTGGGAACGCCAAAGACGCGCTTCTGGGTCGGCCGGCAAGGCTTTCTTCCAAGAAATGCCTGGCACCTCGTTCGGCACCTCGTTCGGGCAGCTTGCCGTTGGCCGTTGGTAGAGATGCCTGGCACTTCGTTCGGAATTGGTGGCCGGCTTCCGTCGGAATACAGCTTCCGTCGGAATACACGCCTGGCACTCCGTCCGGAGGTAGAGATGCCTGGCACTTCGTTCGGTCCGGAGGTAGAGATGCCTGGCACTTCGTTCGGGCAGCTTCCGTCGGAATCGGTGGCAGGTAGAGATGCCTGGCACTTCGTTCGGCAGCACTTCGTTCGGGCAGCACTTCGTTCGGGCAGGCACTTCGTCCGGCACTCCGTCCGGAGGTAGAGATGCCTGGCACTTCATTCGGGCACTTCATTCGGAGGCACTTCGTTCGGAGGGCATTTCGTTCGGGACTTCGTCCGCGCATTACCTTTATCGACTGGATGTGGTTGTATTTAGCATAGGTGTCATATATGGAGTCTGGAAATATCCACATATGGACAGTTCGCCCGATTTATCCCAGGAATTAAGGCTTGGTGGTTGGCACGGGGGTTGCTCTATTGAACTCCGAACGCAACAACAACGGGCCAAGGGCCCGCGGCTTATAGATCTAGCACCCGAGAGGAAATCGCCATGAACCCCACTGACAACAGCTCTACTGACCGTTCTCACAACCGACGCACCTCCCGACGCCAAACCTCCGCCCGCCGCATCGCGCTGGCGATGCTCTCTTTGCTGACCGTGCAGGCCAGCGTCGCCGGCGCCGCGCCGGCGCGTAAGGCCCGGGCAGAAAATCGCATCGAGCATCGCCTCGACGCCAAGCACGATCGCCATGACCACCGCGAGGAACGCCGTGAGGACCGCCAGGACTTCCGTGACGACCGTCGGGAGGACCGCCAGGACTTCCGAGAAGATCGTCGCGATGATCGCCAGGACTTCCGGGAAGACCGTCGCGACGACCGTCACCGCCACGTCCACGACTGGCGCCACCACCGCTGGGACCGCTGGGACGACTGGCTGGACTACCGCCGAACGGTCACAACCGCTCGCCTGATCGCCGGCATGATCTTCGCGACCCTTCCGCCCGAGCACACCGTCATCGTCATCGACGGCGCCGCCTATTACCGCCACGATGACGCCTACTTCATCAAGGTCGTGCGCGGGGGCGTCGTGTCCTACGAGGTCGTCGACGATCCGACGGTGGTTGTCATTCGCTGACGACCCCGCACACCAGAGCCCCTCACCGGATCGCCTCGCGGCGATCCGGTTTTTTGCGTGAAGTCCGGCGCCGGTGGAAACTTTATGCACTGCACATCGTGCGCATTGTGAACTTTCTCCACAGTCCGGGGGGGACAGTCTCGGTGTGGATGCCCCGGATTTTGGGCGTTTCGGCAGGGTCCTCGGGGTGGAACCGTTCTTGCCTATAGCGAACTACGTTGGACGGATGAATCTCTCGTTGTCTTGTCTTCGCGTCAGTGGTGTTGAGCCAGCGGACCTGTTCCGGCAGAGCCCTCGGGTTTCTATACGGCCTCCCGGCCTGAGGAGACACGGGCCCCGTCGGCGGGCCGCGGACACCTCGACCTCAATTTCGACGGTCGGTCTATGCACCTTGACAAGGAGGCTCCCATGCCACGACTTCTCTTTTTATTAATCCTTGCGAGCCTGGCGCCAGTCGGCGCCTTCGCCCAGGACCCCGACGCGCCGTCGGGGACCATCGCCTACTTCGCCGGCGATACCTGTCCCACCGATTGGCAGGCCGATACCTCGAGTATCGATGGTTTTCTTTTCCTTGCGACCGAAGATAGCCAGGACGTCGGCGACAACGGCCGCGACCCCCTGGGGGACCAGGAAGACCGGACCCACGACCATTGCGTTGAAGCCGTGGTCGATATCAACAAAAAGAATATGGAAGGCCAGAAGGGGGGGACGGGGAGCTCAGTCGGAAAGAAAGGTGATTACCAGGCCGTGTCCACCAGCGATTCGTCCACTTCTGGTCTGCCGTTCGCGCAGGTCCTGACGTGCATCCGGGAGTAATCAAGATGTCGAGTTTCAAGAAAGACAGCAAAGTGAACCTTTTCTCCCGACTGACCGCCGCCCTGCTCTTAGCCGCGACCCCCTGCTGGGCGGGGGACGGCATGCCCCAAGGGGCGATTACCTTCATCGACGCCACCGACTGTGACGCCGACTGGAGCACTTACACCGACGCCGACGGCTTTTTTCTCATTCCCTTGACCTCCGATGATTCGACCTGGGGACAGCCCGTGGGCAGTTCGATTAGCGGCAATGCCTTTGAGCTTCCTCACGAGCATTCGCTGAGTGGCGAGGTGAACGTGGGCAATAAGGACTGGTGCTCCAGCACCGCGACGAACACGGCGCTCAGCGCCGGCAAGCCCGGCAATCAGAACTACTCGGGGGAAACCTCAGAGGGCATCACCAACCTGCCGTGGATGCGATTGCTGATCTGCGAGAAGACCAGCGCTCCGAGCAGCGGCGCGGCGACGCCGCCGTCGGGGATGCTGGCGTTCTTCGAATCCGCGTGTCCAACGGACTGGAGCGGCACCGAGGACTACGACGGGCGCTACTTGGTCGCCCTGCCGTCGGGGGCTTCGCCGGCGGTCTTCGGCGGCTCGCCGGTCGACGGCACGTCCGCCCCTAGCCATACCCACGACTACTCGGTGACTTTTGACATCAGCTCCCAGAAGCCGGCCTTGGCGACGGGGTGTTGGAACGGATATGCCAAGTCCAATGACCGCACCGCGACGGGGGTCACCGACGCGGCCGAAACCGGGTTTAGCTATCTTCCTCTTCTCCTATGCAAGAAGGATTGACGCCATGAAAAATATTTTCTTATTCCCTTCTTTCCTTCTGGCGATGTTCGCGACGCTCGGGCTTTTTACCGCCTCCGTGGGGGTCGCCGAGTCGGGAGCGCCTTCTCGAGTCGAAGGCAAACCCGTGAACCTCAGTGGCGAGCTCCATGGGCTGATCGGCGACAGCCTCCTGGCTTACGAGAGCTATCGGCTCGATCTTGCGAGCCTCGCCCGGCAGGCGCAGGAGCATCGCCGGCTCCACCTGGACCTCGGCGAGCTGTCCCTGACGCTCGATCTCTTGCCGTCGAGCCTGCGGACGGTCGATCCGCGGGGCATCTCGAGCTCCGGTACCGTGGAGTCGATTTCGCCCTGCTCCACGGTGTTCCGGGGTGAGGTGGCCGGGGACCGTGGGAGTCGAGTCTACGTCGTGGCGTCGCCGACGCTCTTCGAAGCGACCGTTCGAACACCGGAGGGTTCGCTCTACATCGTTCCGGCCCGGCGCTTCCCGCCGCCGGGGGCCCGCCGGCCGTCGGCTGAAATTGTGGTCGTTTACCGGGATGAGAATCGGCTCCACAAGGACCACGCCGCCCGGTGTCCGGTGTCCCGCGCCGACGCCCCGCCGGAAGGGCCCGGCGGTCGGGCCGTCCCCGTTTTGTCGACTTCGGCGGTGTGGGTCGGAGATACGGTGACCGCCACCGTGGCGACGGACGCGGACTATAGCTATTACGAGGTCTACGGTCAGGATACGAATTGCCAGATTCAGAACCTGCTGAGCGAAGCGGACGAAGTGTTCACCGAAGACTTCGGGGTGTCTTTCACGCTCGGCTATCAAAACGTCTGGGACACCAGCGCGAGCAATCCCTACACCACAACCGCTAGCGGCGCCTTGTTGAAGGAATTTCGGAACTACTGGAATACCAACTTCACAGCGGTGACCCGCGATTTTGCATACCTTTTTTCCAACGAGAATCTCGACGGCAACACGATCGGCCGAGCCTACGTTGGACAAGTGTGGGCGAATCAAGCCAGCGCCTACGGCTTGACGGGCAAGACGTCCGAGGACTCGTGGGTGCTGCTCCACGAGCTCGGGCACCTCTTTGACTCGAGCCACGATTGCCAAGGCTATGACCTCGATGACGACGATTGCGGCGACTGCACGGCCTGTCAAAGCGACGACGGGCCGATCATGTGCCCTTGTATCCAGGACAAGTCGTCGGGATTTTCCGATCTGTCGATCTGTGTGATCGAGGACTGGATCGGGCGCTACGGCCAGGCTGATTCAAATAGCTGATCAGGAACGGCCCTAGGGGCCCCGGCCGTCGAGTTGGGGCCCGCCGTAGCTTGGTGAGCGGTGGGGAGTCTGCGGCGACAACTCGACGGACGATAGTGACTCCGACGGCGTCTGCGAGAGCCGGGCAATTGACGCCGGGCTTAGATGGGCGCTGGACGGCGTATTCCGGGCAAAGGCCGATCAGGTAGAGCGGCATGTGCACCTGATCGACCGCGCTGCCGAGGGGCAGGATAGGAATATTGCGCTTGAGGCCTTGTCGATATGGTGTTCGAAGAACCTATGGGCCAGGGTATTCGATCTTGAAGCTGGTCGTGGCCCGAAGCTCGGCACGTCAATCCAACGCAGGCCAGGTCGTATCCCACTAAGGGCTTCAAGGACTTCGGTGTGCACGATGTGCGCAGTGCGCACGTTGTGCCGTAAACAAAGTGCCCACTTCTGTCAATCATCTCTCGATATCGGGGCTGCCGCGGGCTGTCGGTGACTGCGGAGCTGGTCTGATTTTTGCTGTTTTAGAGTGGGCGCTGCACGGGAATAACCAGGCGTGCAGAGGAGACCTAGCCATGCCCGAATTGACTCTTCTTTTTCTTAGTTTGTTGCTTTCTCTGGACACCGAATCGATCGGAGCACACGCCCGGGCTGAAGCCGTGCAGGAAGGGATGCCGTCTGATCCAGAGGTTGAGGACGGTGATGACTACATCCCGTACG
>JBCDKB010000524.1:0-5855 GCA_038747035.1 Acidobacteriota bacterium
ACCCTTGGCTTTAAGGGCCGTTTGAAGCTTGGTGATTTCTTTCGCTGTCATCACTTATCCTTTCATGAAGGACAAGGGTAAGCGGCTTCCGGCAAGTGGGCGTTAGTTGCAGGTTATGCGCAGAAACGGTATTCGCTAAATAAAGCGATCATGCCGAAATGCAGTGGCATCAACGCAAGGATCAACACCGCGCACGATCTCCGCCATCAATTTGCCCGCACCGGGACCAAGCCCAAAACCATGGCCAGAAAAACCGCTCGCAATGTAAAAGCCCGGTAGTGTGTCGACGGCAGAAATGACCGGCACCGCATCTGGCATCACATCAATGAGGCCAGCCCATTCTTCGACAATTCGGGCACTTTTAAACTGTGGGAGCACAGTGCGAAGTTCATCCAATGCCTCGCTGAGGATGCTGAGCGACGGTTGAGGTTGATTGATGCGCGTGCGCTCCATGGGGCTTTCATCCTCCATGGCCCACTGACGCGGCATGGTAAATTCATCCCAAAACCGTTTGCCGATCTGGAACTTCAAGTCACGCCAGTCGGCTTTCAGGGCCGGAACAAAAGCGCCAAAGAGGCGAACGCTATCGGGCACAATATCAGCGACCGAATAACGGCTATGGGCGATCGTATATCCGCCATCATGGCGCTTGCGCACGGCAAAGTTGCCACCGGCCAAGTTTGCATCAGATCCACCCGGGGGCCCCGGGACGAGTCGGTAGGTGGGTTCGCCGTTGGCTGGGTCGAATTCCATCGCCGCACAAAAAGCGCCGTCGGTGTCGAGGGCGGTGGCTGCGACTTGGCTTAAATGGGTCGTCACCAAGACGAGCGCCTTGCGCTCAACGAGCCCTTCGAGGAGCGCTTGAGAAAGAGCCGCGCCTTCTTCGGGGTCCGTGCCTGAGCCAAGTTCATCGAGAAGCATCAGTGCGTCAGGCGACGCGACATCCCACGCTTCTCGGAGCCTCAGCAGTCGGCCGCTGAAGGTCGATCTGTCGGCGAGCAGATCTTGGTCGTCTCCGACGGTGGCCACCAGGCCATCGAGCAGCGGGAGCCGACTACCGACGGCTGCGGGTATCGGCAGGCCGCAGTGGTGCAGGGTGACCAGGAGGCCAACTGTCTTGAGTGCTACGGTCTTGCCGCCCGCGTTGGGGCCGGTGACCACCAAAGCGCGTTGGCTGCGACTCAGCGTGACGTCGAGCGGCACCACGTCGCCGCGGTGGCCTTCCGTGCCGAGCGCGTCTCGGCGGAGTTGCACCAGGCGGGGGTCTAGGAGCGGATGTCGAGCGCCGAGTAGCGTCAGCTCATGGCGTTCGCCGAGGTCGGCAAGACGAGCTCCGGTCAGCTCCGCGAAGCGATGGGCCGCTTGCAGCAAGTCCAGCTCCGCGATCCAGGCGGCATGCTCCTGCAAGGTGTTGGCTTCGCTGCGGAGCAGCGCAAGAATCTCCCGAAGAATTCGGCGTTTCTCGGCCTCTTCGTCCTCGACGGCTTGTTGCAGTTGGTTGTTGCCGTCGACGGCTGCGATCGGTTCAAAATAGAAGCTTCGACCACTACCGGAGCGACCGTGAACCAGGCCGGAGACCCGGCCCCGGGCTCCTGAATTCAGCATGAGGACCAGGCGTCCTCCGCGCATGGGAATCGTCTCTTCGCTAAGGTGCTCCCGATGTTCGTCGATCAGTGATGAAAGCTGATCGTAGATATGTGTGCGCGCGCTGCGGATTCGTGACCGTAGCTGGGCTAGTCTTGGGGTCGCGTTTTCTCGGATTTCTCCCCGGGCGTCGAAGGTGCTCCGGAGCTTCTGGAAGAGATGTTCTGCCGGAGTGAGCTCTCGCGCGGATTCGGCAAGGGTCTCGCAGGGAGGGTCCGCCTGAAGGACCCGTTCAACGCTGGTCGTAGAGGCTGAAAGGAGATCGGCGAGGAGGACAAGGTCGCGACCGAGAATCGACGTGTTGGGGTCGCTGATAGCAGCGAGCACCGGCTGGAAAGGGCGCTCAGAGGCCGGGACGAGCGGGCTCGCCGCTGCGAGGCGCCGGGCTTCCTCGAACTTCCGGCGCCGCCGCAGAAGCTCCGTCTTACACTGTAGTGGGCGCAAGTCGGCGACGTCGGCGTGTCCGACATCGGTAGAGGCCAGGCTCGCCAGGACGCGGAGCATGGCTGGAAACTCGAGCGCTGCGGCGCTGGCAGCTGAGAGTTCGAGGAGGGGGCTTTCCTCGGAGGAGGGGGGGTCGTCAATCGACTTGATCGGGCTATCCATAGTTCCGCGTCTTTAAAAGGGGGGAAAGAAAGCCGATCGAGTGCTCCCCGGCTATCCGGGGAGCTTGGAGGCGGGAAACCTGGATCAGGCGAGGCCGAGCTTGCGCTCTTCAGAGAGCTTGCGCAGCATCTTCTTTTTTCCCTGGACCTCTTTGCGCTTCCTCTTGACCGACGGCTTTTCGTAGTACTGGCGCTTCTTCAATTCCGTGAGCACCCCCGCTTTTTCGCACTTTCTCTTGAAGCGGCGCAGGGCATTCTCAAAGCTCTCTTCATCACGGACGTGTACTACAGGCATCGGCTGTCCTCTCGGGTCTGCTAAAGGGTGAAATCTGGAAACTGCTAAAGACGAGTGACGTGAATTCGGGGCGGATTCGGACGAGCTCGCGTGTCGAGAAATGGAGCTCAAGTCCTGGGGGCGCTGTTTGAAGGCGCACCTCACCCGGCCGTGAGCCGCCGATCATGCCTCACGCCTATGTCTTCGTCAAGCCCTTTTGTGGCCGTCGGGAGCCGGAGCACGGCGGACGCCGTCGAAGGCTATCTCTCTCCTTTGCCGAAGCTTGCGACGAAGATCCATCAAAACGACTGAAGCGCCGAACCCTAAGTAGGGGCTCGGCGCTTCTCCGGGAAGGCTGCGATGCGGGCGAGTTCGCCAGCGAGCAATTCGCTAGGGGGCCTAGCCGGCCTCCTCTTCTTCGGTGGACGGGGGCTTAATGGCGTCGAAATCGGAAATCTCGACGACCCAGTCGTCGCTGCCCTTCTCCTTCTCCCGGAAGTAAACGCCAGCGGCGCCGCCATCTTCCTTACGGTAGAACCAGCCGATGCGATTCTGTTCCGTGAATTCACGGACGTGTGTATTATTGACGGTGCCGAGCAGAACCCCGACTTCTGCCTGGGTCATGCCCATCTTCACCCCGCGAAATCGCGCTTAAACCATATGCTGGAGCTTCTCGGCCTCAGCCTGCGCGTCCAGAAGCTTCTGGTTCGTGGGGTCTGAACGCAGGGCTTGGCCATAGATGTCGATCGCCCGCTGGTAGTCGCCGCCGCGATCGATGTACTCCTGGGCGTAGATGATGTCGATGTCCGCTTTGAGATCAAAAGCCTGGCGCTGTTCCGGGGACAGTTCGGCGCCTTCGACGAGGCCTGAATTGTTGATCAGATCGACGACGCGGCCATAGAGCGTGTCGGTCTCGTCTGAGACCGCGGGCTGCATCTCGTCAATCTTGGCCTGGATCTCTTCCGGCGTCAGGGACGGCGTCGCGTCCTCGGCGCCTTCCGAACCCTCCGCGTCTTCGGCGGGGGCGTCGGAATCAGCCGCATCGGCGGCAACAAGCTGGTCGCGAAGAGCCTGAAGTTCGGCGCGCTTGGCGTCGAGCTGGCTCTTCATCGTCTGGATCTCGTTCCACTGGGCGTCGTTCTGCGCTGCGGCGTCATCTTGCTCTCCTCCGCCGCTGCAGGCTGTGAGCAAGGCGAGCAGAACAAGCGAGGCCAGAGCGAGAAGGTTTTTTCCTCGCATTGATCCTTTCCTCCGATGGTGACTGGCGAATTCGGTACTTAGGGTGAAGCGTCAAGCTACCACAGTGCCGAATGGGGGAACAAGAAGAAGGTCGATTCGGAAGGGTGTCTAGGAGGTGCCGCTAACTCCTCAAGGGCCAAGGGTTTGCTCCAGTGGCACTTCCTTGACACCCCGCAGCCGTTGCCGAATAATCACGACATTGATCCACTACAGACGGGTCATGGCGTCGCGCCAAGACACACATGGACGTCGCACGGAGCCCTCCCGGAGGTTTAGCACGATGTCGGAGTCGCAGCAGGCTAGCGAGCCGCTGTCCCAACAGCAGGAAGAACTCGACCGGCATGTCGCCGACCAAGTTGAATCCTTGGTCAGCGCTTTGCACCAGAAGCTCGGGGAGCGGGTTCAGGCGGCTAATCAAGAAGTCCTGAAGTGGCTAGAGCAAAAGGAGTCGGAACTCCCGACGTCTTTCTTTAGTGGGTTCGATCTAGCTGCGCTCGTGAAGCCGGCGCCCCCGGAACCGGAGCCGGTCACACCGGTATCGTCGCGGAGTCTGGATGACCTTCTAGGCGCTGTGGCAGCAATCGATCGCGAAACGGGGCAAGCCGAAATCCTCACCGCGCTGCTCGACCAGTGCTTGAGATTTGCGTCCAGCGCTGCTTTCTTCCTGGTTCGAGGCGGCGAAGTTAGGGGTTGGGCCAGCCGGGGTACTGAGGAAGAAGCCGCCGGATCGATTTCTGCGAAAGCCGACCAGGCGCCATGGTCCGAAATGCTGGCGGCGAACGCGGCAACAGCGCTAGATGCGGAGGCAGCAACGGGCATCGCGGCGAACCTCGGGGCCGGTTCCGTCAATGCCGGGCTGCTCATTCCGTTCTCCATTCGAGGTCAAGTGAGTGGCGCTCTCTGGGCCGGTGGTGGAGAGGCGTCGCCCCTAGAGGCCGATGCGCTGCAGCTCCTGACCCACGCAGCGGCGATGGCGTTGGAAACCGCGTCTGTCAGTCCGGGTCCGTCGCCAGCGCTGGCGCCCCTCCATGGTGAATTGCCGGTCGTTGCGCCACCCGAAGTGGAGGCGCCCGAAGAGGTCGAAGCGGCCGAGGCTGAGCCCCGAGCAACAGATGACGGGGCCGGGGTTGGCGACGAAGAGCCCGCTCAGATTTCAACCTTTGCCGAAGCAGAAAATTCTGACCCGGAGTTTGTGAGCGAGTCAAACGCGGAGGAAACCGTCGCTGGACCAGAGGCGGGTGATGCCTCGGCCGATGCGGATCCCGTGGCGGAAGAGCCCGGGCCCGGACATTCGGAGTCCGCAACGGCCGAGGAGGCCCCGCCTGAAGCGGCGAGCGTCAACGAGTCGCCTGACGACGCCGACGCCGACTATCTGCCGACGGAAGACGACATCGCCCTCGAAGCGGAGCCCGAGCCCGAGTTGGAAGACACCAACATCTGGGAGCTCGAAGAAGACGGCGAGGCCGAAGAGGAGCCGACCCAGGTCGGCCATGCAACGACGGCCGTCGAGCCCGAGCCCGAGCCCGAGCCTGAGGTGGCTGCTGCTGAGGTCTCGCCGCCGCCGGCGGTTGGCCAAGAGACAGTCCGGATTGATCTAGCGACGATCCAAGAGGATCAAGCTGCTCTTGCGCGCGAGTCACAGTCTAGTGATGACCCTGGTGACGAGACTTCGCCCACGATGCATGCCTACTCCCAGGCGCCGGCATCGGAGACCCCGCCCGCGGAGCCGGCGCCCACAGCGTCGAATTTCGCCTCGCCACCTCCGGCTGACTTTTCGGCGCCGCAGCCTGGCTTTACAGAGCCCGCACCGACCCCGCAGCCCAGCAGTTTTACCGACCCTCCACCCCCGGCTCCCGCGCCGGAGCCCAAGCCTGAAGCTGCGGCCGGAAGTACTGAAGTGGTTCCGCCCCCAGATCTCGACGGTCCGGGCCTCGCGTTTGCGACCCCAGAGCCAGCGGCCGCCGAACCGAGGGTGAACGAAGGTGATGCGGCTTTACACGAAGAAGCCCGACGTCTGGCTCGGTTGCTTGTCAGCGAAATTAAGCTCTACAACGAAGAGATTATCGAGGAAGGCCGCCGCAGCGGGAACATCT
>JBCDKB010000525.1:0-5843 GCA_038747035.1 Acidobacteriota bacterium
CCGGGATGACGTCGAGGATCATCCACTCGGGGCGGTGACCGGAGCGCCGGAAGGCGTCGACCACCTTGAGACGCTTGGCGGCCTTGAGCCGGCGGATCTGGCTGGTGTCCGTCTTCATGACGATGCGCAGCTCTTCGGCCAGCTCGTCGAGGTCCGAAGACGCCAGCAGCTCCTTGATCGCCTCGGCGCCCATGCGCGCCTCGAAGGCATCATCGCCATACTCGTCGCGCATCTCGCGGTAGCGCTCCTCGGAGAGCAGCTCGCGATCCTTCAGCTCGGTGTCGCCCGGGTCGATGACCACGTAGCTCTCGAAGTAGAGGATGCGCTCGAGATCCCGCAGGGAAAGGTCCAGCAGGTGACCGATGCGGCTCGGCAGTCCCTTGAAGAACCACACGTGGGACACCGGGCTGGCCAGCTGGATGTGGCCCATGCGCTCGCGGCGCACTTTGGAGCGGGTGACCTCCACGCCGCATTTGTCGCACACCACGCCGCGGTGCTTCATGCGCTTGTACTTACCGCACAGGCACTCCCAATCGGTGATCGGGCCGAAGATCTTGGCGCAGAAAAGGCCGTCACGCTCGGGCTTGAACGTGCGGTAGTTGATCGTCTCCGCCTTCGTCACCTCACCGTAGCTCCACGCGAGCACCTTGTCGGGTGACGCGATCGAGATGCGGATGGCGTTGAATTCTTTGAGCGACTGCGGCTTGTCGAAAAAGTTCACTGGCTGCAAGGTTTGCCTCCTTCGATCATGAGATTCGTTTCCATCGCGATCAGGCCTGTAGGAGCTCGACGTCGAGGCAGAGGCTTTGCAGCTCCCGCACCAACACGTTGAAGGATTCCGGGAGACCCGGGTCGTCGGGGACGCTGCCCTTGACGATCGATTCGTAGACCCGCGAGCGGCCTTCGACATCGTCCGACTTGACGGTCAACAGCTCCTGGAGGGTGTAGGCGGCGCCGTAGGCTTCAAGCGCCCAGACTTCCATCTCACCGAAGCGCTGGCCACCGAACTGCGCTTTACCACCGAGCGGCTGCTGGGTGATGAGCGAGTACGGCCCGATGGACCGGGCGTGGATCTTGTCGTCCACGAGGTGGGAGAGCTTCAGCATGTAGATGATGCCCACGGTGACGGGATTCTCGAGCTTGGCGCCGGTCATGCCGTCGTAAAGCACGGTCTTGCCGGAGCCGTCGATCTTGGCTTCGTCAAGGAATCCCTTCATCTCGGCCTCGGACGCGCCGTCGAAGACCGGCGTGGCGAATTTCACGCCGAGCATGCGACCCGCCCACCCCAAGTGGGTCTCGAGGATCTGTCCGATATTCATGCGACTCGGCACGCCGAGCGGGTTGAGCACGATTTCGACCGGGCTTCCGTCCGGCAGGTAAGGCATGTCCTCTTCCGGAAGGATCCGGGAGATCACACCCTTATTGCCGTGGCGACCGGCCATCTTGTCGCCCACCTGCAGCTTGCGCTTCATGGCGACGAAGACCTTGACCAGCTTGATCACGCCAGGGGGCAGCTCGTCGCCCTTCTGGAGCAGCTGGACGCGCTCTTCGTTGACCTTGTGCATGACGTCGATGTGGGAATCGGTCTTGCGGTAGACCTTTTCGACCGCCTCGTGGACCGAGTTGTCGCGCAGCGGCAGACGCAGGATCTCTTGGCGGTTGAGCTGCAGGAGCGCCTCGTGGCCGATCTTGTCGCCCTTCGAGAGCACCTGCGCGCCGTCGCGGTTGACCACGTCGGCCATGGCCTCGTGACCTTCCAAGAGATCGCGGATCTTCTTGTTGCGCTCCTCGGTGAGGATGCGGACCTCATCCTTGATGTTCTTCTTCAGACGGGCGATCTCGGCGTCTTCGATCTCGAGGGCGCGCTGGTCTTTTTCAACACCCTTGCGCGAGAAGATCTTGACGTCGACCACCGTGCCTTCGATGCCCGGCGGCACCTTGAGCGAGGCGTCGCGGACGTCGCCGGCCTTCTCGCCGAAGATGGCGCGGAGCAGCTTCTCTTCCGGCGTCAGCTGGGTTTCGCCCTTCGGCGTCACCTTGCCGACCAGGATGTCGCTGGCCTTCACCTTGGCGCCGATGCGCACGATGCCGGACTCGTCGAGGTCTTTGAGGGCGGCTTCCGAAACATTCGGAATGTCGCGCGTGACCTCTTCGGGGCCGAGCTTCGTATCGCGGGCCTCGATCTCGAACTCTTCGATGTGGATGGAGGTGTAGTAGTCCTCCTTCACCATCTTCTCGGAGATCAGGATCGCGTCCTCGAAGTTGTAGCCGCGCCAGGGCATGAAGGCCACCACCACGTTGCGGCCGAGGGCCAATTCACCGAGCTCGGTGCACGGACCGTCCGCCAGCACATCGCCCTTGACCAGCTTGGTGCCTTCCTTGACCACCGGCTTCTGGTTGATGCAAGTGTTCTGGTTGGAGCGCCGGAACTTGGTCAGCTGGTAGATGTCGGCGCCGAATTCCTTGGCTTCGCCGGTTTCCGGATCCTCGGCGCCGACGCGCACGATGACGCGCTCGGCGTCGACCGAATCGACGATGCCGCCGCGGCGGGCGGTCACCACCGCGCCGGAGTCCTGGGCGACGGTGCCTTCGAGGCCGGTGCCGACGATCGGCGAGTCCGAACGCAGGAGCGGCACGGCTTGGCGTTGCATATTGGAGCCCATGAGCGCGCGGTTGGCGTCATCGTGCTCGAGGAACGGAATCAGCGCCGCGGCGACCGACACCAGCTGCTTCGGGCTGATGTCCATGTAGTCGACGCGCTCACGCTCGACGGTGATGAAGTCACCGCCGGCGCGGGCGATGACCCGCTCGTCTACGAAGAGACCGGTGTCATCGAATTCGGCGTTCGCCTGGGCGATGACGTACTTCTCTTCTTCCCACGCCGTCAAATAGAAGGCGTGCGGCTCGACTTCGATACCGGGCTTGCCTTCCTTCTCCAGCTTGGAGTTGATCTCTTCGAGCTCTTCGCCGGTGACGACTTCCCCGAGCTGGCGCTCCGACGCGCCGATGCGGACGATCCGGTAATGATCGAGCACGCGGCCGTCGACCACCAGCTTGTACGGGCTCTCGATGAAGCCATAGTCGTTGATGCGGGCGAAGGTGGCCAGGGAGGAGATCAAGCCGATATTCGGGCCTTCAGGCGTCTCAATCGGGCAGATGCGGCCGTAGTGGGAGGCGTGCACGTCGCGCACCTCAAAGCCGGCACGTTCACGGGAAAGACCGCCTGGGCCGAGGGCCGAGAGACGGCGCTTGTGCGTGACCTCGGACAGCGGGTTGGTCTGATCCATGAACTGGGAGAGCTGCGACGAACCGAAGAACTCTTTGATCGCCGCGATGACCGGCTTCGAGTTGATCAGATCGTGGGGCATCGCGGAGTCGATGTCCTGGTGGACGGACATCTTTTCCTTGATCGCGCGCTCCATGCGCACCAAGCCGATACGGAATTGGTTCTCGAGCAGCTCGCCCACCGCGCGGACGCGGCGGTTGCCGAGGTTGTCGATGTCGTCGACGCGGCCAATGTCCTTGTGCAGGCGCAACAGGTAGCCGATGACGCGGTAGAAGTCATCGGCGGACAGCGTCTTCTGGTCCACGGGCACTTCGCTGTCCAGCTTGATGTTGAACTTGAAGCGGCCGACGCGGGAGAAGTCGTAGCGCTTGGCGTCGAAGAACATGCCGTAGAAAAGCGAGCGGGCGCTTTCAAGCGTCGGCGGGTCTCCGGGACGCATGCGGCGGTAGATCTCCATCAGCGCTTCCTTCGAGTTGCGCGTCTGGTCCTTTGTCAAGGTGTTGGAGATCAGATTGCCAGTGAGCTCCCAGTCCGGGAAGAAGACCTCGAGATCCGTCGTGTCACGATCCTCGAGGCGCGCCTCGAGATCTTCGGGGACCAGGTCGTTGGCCTCGAAGACCACTTCGCCGGTCTCAAGGTCGACGACGTCGGCGATGAAGTAGGCGCGCTCGAGCTCTGACAGGCCGACCTCAAATTGCAGCGAATCCTCGGGACCGAGATCTTCGCCGCCATTTTTCTCCACCGTGATGCCGGCGAAGAGCTGGTAGTTGCTGCGAACGCCGCGGCTGTTGCGGTCACGTAGCTGTTCGGCTTCGAAGACCTGCTTCGGAATCTTGAGGGAATAGCGCCCCTCGCCCTTGGGGTCGACGCCGACCGGGACGTAGAACTGGCGCAGGATCGCCTCGTTCGACTCGAGACCCAAAGCGCGTAGGAAGACGGTGCCATGGAACTTACGCTTACGGTCGATGCGGACCGAGAGCACTTCCTTTTGGTCGTACTCGAACTCCACCCAGGAGCCGCGGTAGGGAATGATCTTGGCGAGGTGAGTGCGAGGTCCGTCCTTCGTGAAGAAGACGCCCGGCGAACGGTGCAGCTGGCTGACGATGACGCGCTCGGTTCCGTTGATGACGAAGGTACCGTAGTCGGTCATCAGCGGTATCTCGCCGAAATAGACCTCCTCTTCCTTCGCGTCACGCATCATGCGAGTTCCGGTTTCCGGGTCCTTGTCATATACAAAAAGCCGGAAGGTGACCTTGAGCGGAACGGCAAAGGTCATGCCGCGCTCTTGACACTCTGAGATCGTGTACTTCAGCTGTAGCTCAACCGGACCGCCGCAGATATCGCAGCGCACCACACGGTTGCGATTGTCGGCACCGCACTCAGGGCAGGTGACGATCTCCTCGTGCGGGTGGGCTGTCATGATCTTGGCGCCGCAGTTGCTGCACGTCATCCGCAGGTACTCGAGACCCTTGAGCGTGCCGCATTTGCACTGCCAGTCGCCGATCGTGTACTTCACGAAATCCAGCGAGCAGGTTTCGCGGAAATCGGAGAAGGGAAAAATGCTGGTGAATACCGCCTGCAGGCCGTGGCCCCCGCGCTCTTCCGGCAGAAGATTCATCTGCAGGAAGCGCTCGTACGATCGACGCTGCACATCGATCAAGTTGGGGATAGGCAGCGTCGTCTCGATTTTGGAGAAATCTTCGCGCGGCGCGATGATCGCCTGGTTGCCTTCGGTCATGAGATTTCCACGCTCCTTTTGGCAGGTGCTTGACCCATAGACGGGTCAGGGCTCGAGCAACGTCGAAACGGAATCCGTTCTAGCGGAATGGCCGGAGCTATCGTGCGGCGGCTGAGGGCGTTTCGAGAGGAAGCTCGGTGGATGAGCGCCGGTACGGCGTTCGTCCCGATACGAACTGTCGCGACGCTGGTCGTCCAGTGGATGGACGGCCAGCTCCGAGAAATACTGACGGGCGTTGGGATAGTCGTCGAATCGGTCAAGATATTCGTGTGCCGGGTCTTTCGCTGAATCCTGATCCCATCTGACGAAGCTGGAGTGGCCGTAGTACCGATTGGGAACCTTGGCCTGCTCACTCAGCGAGACTCTGGGGGGCGTGAGCCCGGGTCTTGTCTCGCGAAATCTTGCCTCTAGAAGTGGCGTCAAGCAAAGACACGAAGACACCACACCCAACCGCGATTTCCATCACGGTCGGGAATGGTCGTCTTCGGTGGCTTCGCCGGTCGCGGGTGTTTTCGCCATCTTAGGCGGCCACGAGGTGACCGCAGTGATGAACTATACCACCCGCGTCAAGCTCTGAAGCGAGCGAGGGTCGAATCACTTGAGTTCGACCTGAGCCCCGGCCTCTTCGAGCTTGCCCTTGATCTCTTCGGCCTCTTCCTTGGAAGCGCCTTCCTTGATGGCGGCCGGCACGCTCTCGACCATTTCCTTGGCTTCTTTGAGGCCGAGGCTGGTGATCTGGCGGACGACTTTGATGACGTTGATCTTTTTGTCGCCGAACGAGGTCATGACCACGTCGAACTCGGTCTTCTCTTCGGCGGC
>JBCDKB010000526.1:0-5791 GCA_038747035.1 Acidobacteriota bacterium
ACCGCGAGCTGGGCCGGCTGGCGGATTAATAGCGACGTCATCGTCGAGGCACTATTCCCGCCGGAGCCGTCGACGCACTAACGCGAGCTAGCGCCGCGTCGGATAGTCACGCCGCTTCGCTGGCACCGAAGCGGCGCGCGTCGACTTCAGCCCCCGCGGCGGACTGGGTCGCGGGGTTTCTAAAGTCGAGCCGAAGATCCCCCGCTGCGCCCCCGATACGGTCGAGAATCGAGGTTGCACTTGCCGGAGCTGCTCGAGGTGCCATTTGGCGGGCATCCTCCGCCCTCGATCGCTGATCACCGACGCCCCGGGAGTTTTTTTCCGCGGCGGTCCGACGGACCCGGTTCGGTCGGTCTGCCCGCGAATAGCGCGACTTCGGGCTCGCTGACGGGCGACGATGTCTTGTAAGGCCTTCTGACCGTCTGCCGCGGACCGCCGGGGCGGCGCCGGGATCTGCGGCATCGACGTCCTCGGGGCGGTGCTCGCCGGCGTCACTTGGTTCGTCGACTCGTCGACGTCATGCCCAGAGTCGCCGGCCCAATTCGCCTGCACGCGGGGGTTGAGGCCGAACGTTTCGTGGAGCTCCGTCGCGACCTCCGGCATCCAGCCGACGCCCCACTCGGCGCCGTGGTGGTGTTGGGTTCCAACCATCTCGGCTTGTAGCTCTCTGCCCGATAGGCGCTCGCCGGCGAATGTGGGACCGACCTTCTGCGGATCCACGAACCACGCCGACTTGAGCGGCTCCGGGTTTGGATTATGGGGCTCCATGCCGTGCTTGACGAGCTCGTGATGAATCCCCAGCGTTTCCATGGCGCCGATATTTAGATCCATGGCGGTGCCCATGGTCCCCCGGCGAATCGTGCCGTACTGGCCGTGCATGCGGTCCCCGGATCCGTAGGCGTCGTAGAAGTGGCTCTGTTCGCCGGGCGCAATGCCGTGGATTGCGTTGTGCGACTGCTCGTCCAGGTGGGTGGAACCCGCCGAGAGCAAATCGGCGTCGCCGGCGAATGGCATACCCGACGTCCGGTCAATGAAGACGCGGCGATCGCGAAGTCCGTCAAGCTTGGCCTCGAATTCCTGGTCGGAAAGCTTCGAGTGCTGCTGCCGCAGACGTCCCTTGAAGGCCGTCATCTGCTTGCGAATCGTCCCGTGGTCTTTATATCGGTCCTGAAACTGGCTCCGGGTCTCTGGGAAATCTGCTTCCAGCGATTCTACGCCGCCGCCATTGACCCTCGGCAGCGACGACGGCGCCGGACGAACGGACGTTCCGAGCAGCTCGCCGAGCGTCGCTGTTGTAGCGAAGCCTTTCTCCATCGACGCCCGCCAATCCGCTTCCACGTCGTTGAAGTTCTGGCCGGGGGGCGGATCCTTGGCGAGGTCGTGGTGGGCGAACACCAGCCCGGTATAAAGCTCGTGATCGTCAGGCCGCTGCGACTTCGCATGCACGTGCCGCGGCTTCGGCACGAAGCCCGACTCAAGGTGCATCGGGTTGAGCTCGCCGAGGTCGCGGAAAGCGATCGTCTCCCCGCGCATCTTGGCGATCTCGGCGAATCGCGCCGCCGCCCTCGGGTCCATTCCGGAGCCGCCCGTATGTTGTGGAACCTGGACAGCAGCCCCGTGACCGAAATGATCTTGTCGTAGCTTCTGATGAAGCTTGTGCTCTACCGCGAGACCTGTAAGCGAGCGCGTGAGCTCCGTATTGAGGTCATCATGCTTTTTGAGCCGGTGCGGGTCGTCGGCGTCCACGGCGTCGTGCCGCTTCGCGAAGTCCGCCTCGAGGTGGGCGTACTGCGCCTGGACTTCGGGATTCGAGTGGTGCTTTAAAGCCTGGGCATAGAGGCTGTAGTCGAGGGCGGGCAAGTTCGACTGCTGAGTCACCTTCTCAGAGAAGACGCCCTGAACCGGCGGCGGAGACGTGAAGCGAATCGCGGCGAGCGAGTGCCCGGCGTGCGCCGGTGCCCACGCCGCAACTGCCCGGACTCCGCTCGGTCGACCCATAGGAGGGCTTGGCGCCATCTTCGCTTTGGAAAAAGCGTGGAGCGAGGAAAACGCGGGCATCTCACGAGATTAGCATTCACACCGGCCTATTTCTCGACAAATGATGGTTAGAACAAATATTGATTCATAGCCATGTAGCTGACACTTTTCGACACCGACACCGCCGTTCTCTGTCACGCCCGCGGACAGGGAAGGCCGGTTCGATAGCCCATCTCGGCCCGAACGCCGCACCCGCCGGCCCCTCTAGGTTTTTTATGTCACTCCCGCAAAACCGGCACGACCTTTGCTCGTACCAAAGGAAAATCGTCGAGCTGCAAGGACAAAGCGCGGGGGACCGCGCGACGCAACGTTTCGTTTCGGCGCTCCCTAGGGAGCTCGCCGGGCCGTCAGCCCGTCGATGTGACGAGGAATTCTTTCCATTTCATCGAGGCCTTTTCCACACGAACACCCGTGGTGGGGCCATCAAAGGTAATCCATGATCACTCGCCATCACGTCACCGCGGGCCTCGCGCTCGCCGCCTTGGCTCTGCTGTCGCCCCCCGCCGCCGTCGCCGGCGGCAATGTCCCGCCGGTCGTCCCCGGTTTTGCCACGAACTTTTCATGCACTCCGGGCCAGCTGCTCTACCGCCAGGTGGGTCTCGACCGGGTGACGAACATCATTTACCACAACGGTCGGCTCTACTCGAATAACGTCGGCGGCGGCGACCGGCGGGAGTGGGTGTTCACCGATCCCGCCGACCCTTCGACGCTCTCCCTGGTCAATACCCAGGGCATTCCGTTCATCACCGACCAGGGTAACCACTCCCACAGCAAGTCGGGCGACTTCGCCGGCGGCGTCGGCGACTTCCAGATCCGCCGCATCTCCCCGGGCGTCAATAGCTTCGAGACCATGCCGTCGGCGGACCGCTTCACCAGCAGCCAGCAGGCGCCGACCGACAGCGGCCTACACCGCATTTACTACCCGTGGGCGATGCCGTTCAACTGGCTGCAATACGGCCCCACCCCGGCGAGCGGTCGCCTCTATCGCGCCGACCAGCTCATCGCCGAGTGGGAGCCGCTCGCCGACCACGGCGTCGCCGGCAACTCGATCCTGATCGGCAACCTGCTCTTCGTCGTCTCCGACGCTTCCATGCTCGGCATCGCGGTCTACGACATCGGGCCGACCTTCGACACCCCCGCCGGCGATCCGGTCCTGCTCGACAAGTTCACCGGCTCCGTGGGCGCCTACCTCGCCGCGGTGTGGGAAAACTACCTCGTGCTCGCCGGCGGCGCCGACCGCGACTTGATGTATGTCATCGACTACAGCGACCCGACGGACCTGCAGCTGGTCCAGACCTTCGACCTCGCCGGCACGCCGGCGCTCAACGCCGGCACCAACGTGCCCTACGTCCAGACCCAAGATCAGTACGTCTTCACGCGGCGGCACAAGATCGACATGGAGGCGCTGGCGCCGGTGCTCGAGCTCGACGAGGTCGGCGACAACCGGCCGGCCCCCAGCGTCTCCGGCGCCCTCGACGTCAGCCAGTACACCTTGCCCCTCGGCAACCTCCTGGTCAGCGGCTCCTATAGCTTCGGCGGCCGCGACGGCGTCGGCGTCTGGTGCCACCAAGCCTCCCCGGACCAGCGCGCCCCCTACGTCGGCTACCACCTGCCGCGCCCCGGCCAAACGAATTACCCCGTCGGCGCGCCGGTCAGCTTGGTGATCGCCGAGACCCTCGAATCGTTCACGATCATCAACGGCGAGACGATCATCCTGCGCCCCGTCGGCGGCCAGCCCGTCGACGCCTGGACGTCCTTCTCCCACGACGGCGTCCTCACCGTGACGCCCAAGCAATACCTCGCTGCGGACACCACCTATGAAGTGGTGGTGGTCGCCGACGGCATCCGAGACGCCGCCAATAACGGCATCGAGGGCTACTCCTTCACCTTCTCCACCGGCGGCGGCGTGAGCGGCGGCAACGCCTCCCCCGTGATCAACAGCGTCGGCGCCACGCCGGTGGCGGCGGCCCCGGGCGACGACGTCGACTTCTCGGTCTTCGCCACCGACGCCGAGAACGACCCCCTCGAATACAAGGTCAGCTTCGGCGACGGCTCCCCGGCCCGCGACTGGGACCCGGCGGCCAACGCCACCCACACCTACACGCAACCGGGTCACTACAGCGTCAAGGTCCAGGTCCGCGACCTGCGCCTCGACGGCAGCCAGTCGGTCGTCTCGGAAATCCTCACCGTCAGCGTGCTGGAGCCGGTCGCGGGACCGCTGCCGCAGCATTCCTCACCCCTCGCCCTCGACGCCGTGCGCCGGGTGGTGTGGTCGGTGAACCCGGATAACGACTCCGTCGCCCGGCTCGACGCCGATTCCCAAACGGTGATCGATACGATCGATCTGCGGGCGCCGCTCGCGACGCCCGTAACGCACCGGGTCGACCCGGTGGCGGTCGCCGTCGACGGCTCGGGACGCGCCTGGATCGCCGCCCGCGATAGCGATCAAGTGGTGGTCCTCTCCCCCGCCGGCGCGCTGGTCCATACGATCGACGTCGGCTGGGGCGCGGAGCCCCAGGCGGTGGTGATCCACGGCAATGACGCTTACGTCACCACCCGCGGGCGCGGCACGAACTCGCCCGGCAACGGGCGGCTCCTGCGCTTTGACACCTCGACCTTCGCCGGCACCGGCGTGGTCGAGCTCGGGCCGTCCGTCGGCGCCCTCGCCCTCAACGGCGACGGCTCGAGGGCTTATATCGCGCGCTTCATCTCCGAAGAGCACTACGGCGAGATCTGGCAGGTCCTGACGTCTACGATGGCCATCCACCGCCGCATTCGTCTGCAGCGCGACCGCGGCGAACGCGGCCTCGACGCCGGCGGCTCCGACGGCCCCGGCGTGCCGAATTACGTCACCAGCGTGGTGCTCAGTCCCCAGGAGGACTGGCTCTGGTATACCGCCATCAAGGCCGACACCAACCGCGGTTTGTTCTTCCGTCAAGACGGCGACCTGAACCTGCCGCTCAACCACGACAGCACCATCCGCGCCGTGCTCGGCCGCGTCGACGTCAGCAACCCGAACGCCCCCTTCGAGCCTAACGTCGGCTCCGCCGGCTCGTCGCGGGCGAGGGTCGACGTGGACAACGCCGACTCGCCGTCGGCGCTGGTCTTCTCCCCCGGCGGCGACTATGTCTTCACCGCCCTCCAAGGCAACGACACGGTCGCCGTCTTCGACGACCTGGCGATTCGCGACGGCGGTGGACGCAGCTCCACCTGGCGCTTCGACTCCGACGGCGGCGCGCCCCAGGGTCTGCTGCTCGATCCGGCCACGGAGCGCCTGTGGATCAAGAACTTCACCGGCCGATCGGTCACCACCCTGCCGCTCACCGACTTCTTCGCGTCCGGCGACCGCACGCTCGCCCCGACCACGCTCACGACCACCGTCGGCGAGCGCTTGGACCCCGACGTCATCGCCGGTAAGCGCCATTTCTACTTCGCCGGCAACGCCGTTGACGGCCACAACGAGATGAGCTTTGAAGGCTATATCTCGTGCGCCAGCTGCCACCTCGACGGCGGCCACGACGGTCGCACCTGGGACTTCACCCAGCGCGGCGAAGGCTTCCGCAACACCACGGCCCTAAACGGCCGCGGCGGCGTCGGCCAGGGCAACGTCCACTGGACGGCGAATTTCGACGAGATCCAGGACTTCGTCAACGACATCCAGAACGAGTTCGGCGGCAACGGCTTCTTGCCCGCGGGCGAGACCGCCCACCCGCCGCTCGGCACCCCCAACGGCGGCCGGAGCCAAGGCCTCGAC
>JBCDKB010000527.1:0-5789 GCA_038747035.1 Acidobacteriota bacterium
GGACGGGCGCGGGCCTCGCGCTCCAAATCGCCCTCGCGCCGATCGTCTTCGCACTCGCCGCGTCGGCGCTCCGCCTCTATCCCTTCTCGAGCCGACTCGTGCTCTTCCTCCTGCCGAGTCTCGGCCTCGCCGTCGCCGCCGGCCTCGCCGCGGCCCAGGGAGCCGGGCCAAGGATCCGCGCCTTGACGGCGGCGACCGCGGCGCTCCTGCTGACGGCGCCGACGCTGCTCACGTCGTTGTGGCTGCCCGGCGGCGGATTACCGATCACCGCCGACGGCCGCCAGATCTTCGAAGACCTCCGGCGCGCACGCGCGTCAGATGCGCGGCTGCGGGCCGAGCCGGTGGTCCTCGGCCACCTCGCCACTTACCCGTGGCGGCGCTACGCCGTCCCGGTCGACGGCCCGGTCCTGCGCGCCGACGACGCCTGGCTCGACGCGGATCGAGTGGCGTCACTCCGCGACACACTCAACGGCGTCGACGACCCGGCGGTCTGGGTCGTGCTGACGCGGGTCCGCTCCGGTCGCAAACCCCGCCCCTGGACCTATGGCGCCTTCATTCAGCGACAAAGAACCTGGCCCGCGGCGGAGTCGTTTTCGCCCGCCATCGAGGACCGATGGCGGGTCGGCCGGGAGCAGAGGCGACAAGGCGCCGTCTTATGGCGCCTCGTCCGCACCCCGGAGCGCTGAGCGCTAGGGAAACTCATCGGTCCAAGCGGTCGTGTCGCCGGACTCGAAACCGTCAGAGAAGATCGGATTCCCGTCGAAGTTCTGCGCCTTGATATCGAGGATCGTGCCGTCGATGTCCATACCGGCCATCCCTTGAAAGACGATGGTCACATCACCGTCGAACGGATTCTCGAAAAACTGGGTGATATCCGTGGGCGGAATCACCGAGCCCTGGGAATTCGAACCTTCAAACATGGCCTCCTCGATCGTCGACGGAACGTCGCTATCGAGGGTATCGTCTATTCCGATCTTGATGCACGCCGAGTCGAGGGGAGTATTGGTCTGCGGGTCTTGAAAGCCGTCCGGGAAGAGGTCTCCGCCCGACTCCGTGAAGCTGTTCATGAAGACGTTTTGCGTCGGAGGGTCGTTATTTGTGTCCGGCGACTCAAATTCGAAAACCAGCGGTTGGGTGCCGTCTGTATAGGGGTCCAGAAGCTCGGAGAGACCGTCAAAAAGCACGGTGTTGTCGTCCATCCCGGACTGGTGCTCCTTGAAGCACTGGAAGACGCCGTCGATCAGGGCCGCCAGCTCGTGGGAGAACGAAAAAGAGTCGCCGTCAAAGCTCGGAAGGCCGCCGGACTTGAGCACGGCCGGCCGCGGCGTGCGGTGAATCTTATGGATCAGCAGACCGTCGGGCCCCTCGACCGTCTGGAGGATGGCTCCGTCGCGGAGCACGCCGTCGTTGGCGAGGGTCGGTGCGGTGCCGGTGATCGATAGGGCGGCGGCGAGTAGGACCGCAGGGATGAGGCGACGACGGGAGCACGGAATCTTGTCGGGCATGGGGTTCCTCACATCTGGATGGGTGAATCGGGCTCGTCACGAGAGCCACGCACCCTTTCCAGTGCCGCGGGGACGCCCACAATTTCACCGGCCGCGTCTCTTTCTCGACCGATTCGCCGGATTCGATCGCGTCAGGACCCGGGCCAGCGCCGCAGCATCTCGGTGACGGCGGTGGCGATCAAGCGATGACTCGCCTCGGTGTAGCCCCCGGCCGTCACCAAGATCCACGGAATTCCCGCCTCGCTGAGCGCGTCGGCGACGAGCAGGTCGCGCTCCACGACCCCGTCCGCCGAGACCTTCAAGGCCCCCAGGGGATCGTGCTCGTAGATATCGGTGCCGGCGATATAGATCACCAGCTCCAGGGCCCCCGCCGCCTCCAGGAAGGCGGGGAGCGCCTCGCGCAGGCGAGCCAGGTACTCGTCCGTCGAGGTTCCGGAGCGCAGCTCGACGTCGAGATTGGGCGCCGGCGCCGAGAATCTTTCGTAGGGATAGATATCGCCGTTGAAGAAGTCCAGGAAAGCGACCCGCGGATCGCCCGCGAAGATGCTTTTCGGCCCGTTGCTCTGGTGCGCGTCGAGATCGATCACGCCGACCTGCGGTCCGCCCTGTCGAGTGAAGCGGCCGGCGTCGGCGAGCAGCTCGACGGCGATGGCGACGTCGGAAAAAATCGTGAAGCCTTCGCCGCGGTCCCGTTTCGCGTGGTGGAAGCCGCCGCCGAGGTTGACGGCGGCGCCGGACACGAGCGCCGCCTCGGCGGCGAGCACCGTGCCGCGGGTCGCCCAGCGCATGGGGCGCAGCAGCACGCGCTCGAGGAAAGGGGCCGGGACCTTGGCGAGGGGCGGCAGCTCCAGGGCCTCGGCGAGCACCGCGGGCTTCTTGAGGCTCTCGAGGTAGGGACCGCCGTGGACTCGCGCCAGCTCGTCGCGGCGGATCTGCCGATCGACCTTGACGTGGCGCCGCTTGAGCTCCCCGCCGAAGGTCTCTTTGAGAAGGGCCCAGGCCTTGCCGTATTTGCGCCCGTCAAACGGATGCAGCTTCTCCAGACCGTAGGCCTTGAGGTCGTAATGCGGCGAGAAGACGACTCGGCATTCCGCCATGGCGACCTAGCTAGCCGCGCCGTCGTCGAGCCGACGCTTGGCGAAGAAGATGATCGCGCCGGCGATGGCGGCCACGGAAAGCAGCGCCACGACTTCCGCGGCGAGGGGCGGGAGATCGAGGCCTACGCCCTTGATCCTGCCGCCGCCGGATAGGCCCACGTAGGCCGCCAGCACGACGCCCGTCAGGCCACCGCCGCCGACTAAGCCGGATCCGAAGAGCACGCCTTGCTCGCGGCGGCGCTCCGCCTCCTTCTCCTCCTGGTTGCGGGTCAGCAGGTGCCGCATCAAGCCGCCGACGAAGACCGCCGCCATGGTCTCGAGCGGCAGGTAAACGCCAACCGCGAAGGCCAAAACCGGCACCTTGAAGGCCGCCGCCGCGAAGGCGAGCAGCACGCCGATGCCGATCAGCGGCCACGGCAAATTCTGGTCGAGCACGCCGTCGATCACCAGCTTCATCAAAACGGCCTGCGGCGCCGGTAGCTCTTCACCGCCGAGCCCGCCTTCGATGTTGTTGTCGAGCAGCATCACGACGAGACACACGAAACCCGCCGAGGTGATCACGCCGATCAGCTCACCGACCTGCTGCCAGCGCGGGGTGGCGCCGAGCAGGACACCGGTCTTGAGATCTTGGGAGGTATCGCCGGCGATCGAGGCGGCGATACACACCGCCGTGCCGACCATCAGCGCCGTCGCCTTGCCCGCCGTATCGGTCCAGCCGAGGCCCACGAAGACCATCGACACTCCGAGCAGCGTCGCGATGGTCATGCCGGACGTCGGATTCGAGGTCACGCCCACCAGGCCGACGATGCGCGAGCTGACGGTGACGAAAAAGAACGCGAAGATCGCGATGCACACCGCGGCGATCAGGCGCACCAAGAAAGAATCGATGGCGCCCAGGACTCCGGGAATCAGCGCCAGGAGCAGCAGAATGCCGCCGATCATCAAGCCGACGGTCTTGAGCGACAGGTCGTGGTCGGTGCGCTTGAGGTCTGAATCGTCGCCGCCGGCGCGTTTCTTCAGCTGCTCGAGGCCGATCCGGAACGATTCGACCATCGTCGGGATCGACTTGACCAAAGTGATCAGGCCGCCGGTCGCCACCGCGCCGGCGCCGATATAGCGCACGTAGCGATTCCAGATCTCGCCCGCCGACATGTCGACGATCAGCTTCTGGGTCTCCGGGAAGACCGGCGCCGCCTGGGACGCCCCCCACCAGTCGATGAGCGGAATGATCACGAAGGCCGACAGCGCGCCGCCGGCGACCATCACCGTCGCGATGCGCAGACCCAGGATGTAGCCGACGCCGATCAGCGCCGGCGAGACGCTGACCGCGAGCTGCGCCTTGCCGAAGACCATGCGTTCGAAGCTGCCGGAGACGACCTTGAAGCCATCGGTCAGCAGCTTGAAGAACATGCCGAAGCCGATGCCCCAAAAAACCGGCGACGCCTGCTTGGAGCCGGACTGGGAGGCCACCAAAACCTCGGCGCAGGCCAAACCCTCCGGATACGGGAGTCGACCGTGCTCCTGCTTAATCAGGTAGCGACGGAGGGGAATCATCGCCAAGACGCCGATCAAGCCGCCCGCCATCGCGAGCAGGGTAATTTGACTCCACTCCGGCTCCATGCCCCAGATGAAGAGCGCCGGGATCGTGAAGAGCACGCCGGAAGCCACCGACGAGCTGGCCGAACCCACGGTCTGCGACATATTGGCTTCGAGGATCGAATGCTTGAAGCCGATGGCCCCGAGGATGCGAAACGCGACCACGGTGAGCACCGCCACCGGAATCGACGTTGAAATCGTGAGGCCCGCCTTCAGTCCGAGGTAGGTATTCGCGGCGCCGAAGACCACGCCCAAGATGGCGCCGGTGATCACCGCCTTGAGGGTGAATTCCGAAAGTGACTCACCTTCGGTCAAGGGGACGTAGGTTTCCCCCTCCTTCAGCTCATAGGCGGTCGGCGGTAGCTTCTTCACTTCCATGCGTCCTCCAGGGGGCCCGGCGTGCGGAAAATCGAATCCATTCTGGGAGAGAGATCGACCTAAATTAGCACGGCGTCATCACCCCTGCGGCGTCCCGGCTGGAAGCAGAATCCGCGGGTCCGGCTATCCGCCCGGCGACGCCAGCGCGAGGCCTTCGCGACCCGCCGCCTCGTTGAGCCGCCGGTCGAAGGCCACGAAGGTGACCGGATACTCCAGGCGCTCCCGCAGCTCCACGCACGACGCGAGCTGGAGCGCGTCGCCCGTGCGCAGGGGATAGCGCGCTAGGAGCCCGAGCGACCTCTCGACGACCGCCGCCGTCAGTTCCACCATCAGGAAAGACTTGATGTCGCGGCGCAGCGCGCCGATGGCTCGGTCCCGTTCGGAGGCTCCGAAGCTGCCCTCACGGCAGCGACGCTCGATCGCTGACGACACCTCGACTTCGGTGAGCCGGGCGGCGGCGGGGAACTCCGCCTTCAGCAACCCCTCGACAACGTCGCTTCCCGGTTCCTCGATATACCGCTTGACCAGGGCGCTCGCGTCGAAGAAGGCGATCATCTGTGGAACCCCAGGCCGCCTCGAATCGACGACGCCGAGTCAAAAGCGCTCTTCACGATCCTCGAGCACGGCGTCACTCGCCGCGGCTCCCCGGGACCGAATCGGCTCGAAATGATCGAGGGACTGCCGGGAAGAGACTTCGGAACCGATCACGCCCTGGGCGGCGAGGTCGTAGAGGCGGTAGTGCAAGAGGTCATCACGTTCAGTCAAGGGACGAAGCTCCGCGACGGGCCGGCCTCGGTCGGTGATGATCAGCGTCATCCCCTCGCGCACCAGTCGCAAATAAGTACCGAGTCGGGTCTTGAGCTCTCGCGAGCCGACCGACGTCGGCGGTGTCAATAGATTAGGAGCCGGTTCAAGAACAGCCATGTGGTCATTGTGGTCACAATGAAATTAAAAGTCAAGCGCGGCAGCGACGACGACGAGAGGCGGCCGCTTGTTGCTTCACTCGACGGAGACCCCGGGCACGGCTCCGAGGGACTGGCGCCGGGTCTGGCCGTCGACCCTGCGGATCACTACGCTGCTGCTGATCCCGTGGAGCCAGCCCCCCTGCGCCGCGGCGTCGACGAGCAAGGCGCCGAGGGTCCGCAGGTGGTGCGGCTTCTGCCACATCTCTTCGAGGTCGACGAAGATGTCCTCCACCAGCCCGGGGGGCGAC
>JBCDKB010000528.1:0-5787 GCA_038747035.1 Acidobacteriota bacterium
ACGGAAGTCCGGCGGCAAGGATTCACCGCCATCCATGCGCTCGCGCCAGGTCGCCCCGTCGAGGCGGGCGCTCGTGACCGTCCACCCCTACGGAGCCGGCGCCGATTTGATACGCCTCCTATGCACGGCGGCCGTCGGTGGCCCCGAGATCCCGTGGCGCGACCTAGGCCTCAAGACCCCCGATCAGCCCATCCAGGGCGTTGACCACGGCCCGGCACTTGGCGTCGTCGAGGGCGTCCGGATGGGGGCGCGCAAACCGGCCGCTGTCGTTGTCGAAGTACTGACCCGATGCGCCGGCGAAGTCGTCATCCAGGGCGGCGCGGACGAGGATATTGGCGCCTTTGGCGACGTCACCGCCGGCGACCCCGAAGGCGTCTTTGACCATCTTCGTCCCCAGCATCGACCCGGGGTTCACGGAGACGACCACTGGCCCGCCGTCCCCCAGGCCCAGCCCGAGGTGCCTGGACCACATCGTCAAGGCGAGCTTGCTTTGGGCGTAGGCCGGCATGTCTGAGAGACGCCGCTCGCCGCGCAGCGCCTCGAGGTCGACCGGCGACTGCGCCGCCGAGGACAAGTTGACGACCCGGCCGTCCGGGCCGAGGGCATCCAGGAGGCGGCGCGTCAGAAGGTAGGACGCGATCGTATTCACCAGGAAGCGCACGTCGAGGGTGGCGCCGATCTCCGGGACGTCGTGCAGCGGCCGGTTGGTGCTAAAGACGCCGGCGTTATTGATCACCACGTCGAGCCGGGCGGAGCGGTCATTGAGCGACCACCGCACCGATGACGCGAGCTCCTGGACGGCGCCCAGGGACGAGAGGTCCGCTTCGAAACACACCACACCGTCGCCGCCGAGCTCGACGACGGCCCGCTGCGCGGCCTCCAGCTTGGCGGGGTTGCGCCCGTGGAGCCAAACGCGGTGGCCCCCGGCGGCGAGCGTTTTGGCGGTCGCCAGGCCGATACCGTCGGTGGCGCCGGTGATCAGAATCGTCTTCCGCATGGTCTTCTCCTCGAGCTACGGCGAGGCCGCGGCGACATCCGGCAGGACGTCGTCGGCCAGGCGCCTGAGCGTGTTCTCAATATCGGCGGTGTTGAATCGAAGGTTGAGCGCCACATGGTGGACGCCGATCTCCGCGAGCGAGTGCAGGTGGCTCCGGAGCGACCGGACGCCGAGGCGGTATCCCAAGTGGATGGGGCGCGGCGGCGCGGCGGGGTCGTCGGCGAGGTCGACGTAGAGCGGCTGCATCGCCGGCTTGGCCGGGCCGCCGAGGGCGCTGACCCGGGCGCGCCACGCCTCGAGCACCTGCGCCTGCGCCGTGAGCCCCCGCGGGTAGGTCATCCAGCCGTCGCCGTTCCGGGCGACCCAATCCGGCGACTGCTGGCTGCCGCCGGTAACCAGCAGCGGCACCCGCCCCGCCGGCGGCTTCGGCAGGATCTCCACGCCTCCGCCGGGGGGCGAGCCGAAGGCGTTGTCGAAACCTTCCGACGGCCCCCAGGAGCGTCTTATGTATTCGACGCTCGACCGGAAGCGTTCCCCCCGCTCGGCGTAGGGGATCGACATCGCCGGATACTCGTCGGGCCGATCCCCGGACGCCACGCCGAGCAGCAGGCGGCCCCCGGAGAGCACATCCACCGTCGCCGCCGCCTTGGCGACGTGGGCCGGATGCCGCAGAGGCAGAATCACGCTCGCGACGCCGAGGGCGATGCGCTCCGTGCGCCCGGCGAGCAGTCCCAGATAAACGAACGGGTCATAGGTCTGGCCGGCGTCGCCGAAGGCCGGCACCTGGAACGGGACGTCGCGCAGCCACACCGCCGCGAAGCCCAGCTCCTCGACGAGGCGCACCCGCTCGAGGTGGCGCTCCATGGTCGGCACCGGATCCGTGGCGTAACGCTCGATCGGCACCACCACCCCGACGGTCAGCCGGTTCGGGGTGAAGACGTCGCCGAAGGCCCGGTTGAAGGTCTCGAAGCGCTCCATAATCCGCAGAATAGGCCAACACCACAATCAAGGAAAGTACCTACATTTTTGTAAGTATGAGATTCGTTCGCCCGCCCGGTCCCCCCGCCGCATTTTGCCGAGGCGGTCGGTCAAAGAAAATCGCAGAAGCGTGCGAGACTTCCGAGGTGAACTTCGGCACGACAACATGGCGCACCCGGGTCGAGCTCGCGGGCCGCATCCGACGATTCGAGCTCCAGCCCGGCGAAAACCTGATCGGTTCCTCCCCGTCGTGCGACATCACCCTCGACCACCCTTCCATCTCCCGCACCCACGCCATCCTGGTGGTCGCCGACGGCAAGCTCCAGCTCGCCGACGCCGGGTCGACCAACGGCACCTTCCTCGGCGACCAGCCGCTGCGGGGCATCGCCACCCTCGACCCCGCCGACCCGACCCGAGGATTCCGCTGCGGCGACGCGACCCTGCACCTTGAGGCCATCGATGCCCGGGACGCCCGGCCGTCGCCCGCGGTCGCTGCGCCCGCCGTCGGCGACGGCGACCCCGACTCCGCCCCGCGCGGCGCCCCGCCCCCGACCTCCGGCCGCACCACCGCCGCCGCCCATCCGCTTTCGCTCTTCGCCCACCGGGTGTTCCCGGAGATCGTCAACTGCCTCGCCGCATCGCCGACCCAAACGACGCTCGCCCAGACCTGCGGCCAAAGTCTCTTTGAGCTCCTGCCGCTGCGCAGCCTCGAGATCCGCGGGGCCGGCGGTCAGCTGCTCTTCCGCGCCGAGCGACCCCATCAAGCGACCACGGTGCTCGACGGGAACGCCGCGGTCGACGCCGGCCACCCGAGCACCTTTGGACGCGGCGCCACGCTCAAGGTCTCCGGCGCCCAGCGCCGATTCCTCGAGCTCTCCGCGCCGCTCCTCGACGCCGTGGCGCGGTTGATCGACCACGTCGAGCAGGGGCCCACGAGATCTTCAGAGTCTCCGTCCAGCGGTGTCGCCCCCTCGAGCGAACCGCCCCTCGGGTCAACCTCCCTCGATCCCGTGATGCGCGGTCTCGAGCGGGACGGTGCGCGCATCGCCCGCTCGGACGTGCCGATTCTGATCACCGGCGAGTCGGGGACCGGCAAAGAATTCTTCGCCCGGCGTCTGCACGCCGCCTCCCGCCGCGCCGACGGCCCCTTTAAGGCCGTCAACTGCGCCGCCCTCCCCCGGGATTTGCTCGAAGCCGAGCTCTTCGGCATCGAAAGTGGCGTCGCCACCGGCGTCAACGCCCGCGCGGGGTGCTTCGAGCAGGCCCACGGCGGCACGCTTTTCCTCGATGAGATCGGCGACATGGCGCCGGAGGTCCAGTCGAAGCTCCTCCGCGTCCTCGAGACCGGCGCGGTGCGGCGGGTGGGGGGCCAGGATCCCCGGCCCGCGGATGTCCGCCTGATCTCGGCCACCAATAGGGACATCAGAAATCTGACCGAACGCGGCGAGTTCCGCCTCGACCTCTACTATCGCCTCGCCGATTGGGAAGCGACCCTGCCGCCGCTGCGCGACCGCCCCGACGACCTCGCGAACCTGGTGAGCCTCTTCCTCGAACGCGCCGCCCGGGAACACGGCATCGAGCCCCGCGGCATTTCCCAGCGGGCGATGTCGATCCTGCTGCGACACCACTGGCCGGGCAACGTCCGCGAGCTGGAGCGTGAGGTCCGCCGGGCGCTGCTGCTCGCCGGCGACGGCGAGCTGCTCGACGCGCGCTGCTTGAGCGAGCGGGTCCGGGGCGCGACGGCCGGCGCCGGCGAACCGCGGAGCCTCGAGGATCGGCTGCTCGAAGCTGAAGCCCTCGAGATCCGGCGAAGCCTCGTCGAGCACGGCGGCCAGGCCGCCGCCGCGGCCGCCGCCCTCGACGTCCCGCTTTCCACCTTCTACCGCAAGCTCAAGGCCCACGGCCTCCGCACCGGCGACGGCTAGCGCCGCCTTCTAGCCGTCGTCACCGGCGGCGCGGCGCCCCAAGGACTCGAGGCGCGCCAGCCGAGGCGCGAAGGATCGACGCAGGTCGGGACGCTTCCCGAGGGCGTCCTCCAGCGAAGTCCTCGCGACCTCCAAAGACGCACCGTCGACGCCCAGCTCCGCACCGAGTCCGTGGACGGCGCCGCGCACCGCCATTGTCCGCGGGTCGCCCGAACGCAGACCGTCCGCGCGCTCGAGCCACCCCACAGCCGCTGGAAAAAAGCCGTCGCAGCGACCTTCAGCCTCACACCGCACGAGCTCCACCTCGGCCAAGGCGACGGCGGTCGTCGGATTGGCGGCGTCAATCTCCCGGGCGCGGAGCAAGAGTGCAACCGCGTCATCGACCTGGGCGAGCCCCGCCGGAATGCCCGCCAAGCGCAGCTCCGCGAAGCCTTCGAGGCACGGCGCGCACCCCGGATCAAGCCCGAGGGCGCGGGCAAAAGCGCTTTCCGCCCGCCGCCACGCGCGGCGAGCCGCGGTCCCGCCGCCCAGGACCTGGAACTCCAAGCTCCAGGTCACGGCCAGATCCGTCCACGCGTGGGCTTCACCGTCGTGCCGATCGAGGCCGCGCCGGAAGCTCGCACGGGCCGCGCGAACGCCGTCGAGCAGCTGCGCGGTGGCCTCGGTTGACAGGGGGGCCTCGGCCGGATCGACCGTCCCCCATCGCCAGAGCGCCCTCTGCTTGAGCACGCTGCCGCGCACGAAATCAACCCACACCATCGACGGCGCCGCCCGCTCGGTGCGGTCGAGGGCTTCGAGGGCCTCGACCAGGTGCGGCTCGGGGTCCGCGCCGCGCTCCGGGGCCGCCGTCGCCAGCGCCTGGGCCAGCTGCGCCTCCATGAGCAGGGCGTTGGGGAACGTGGCGTCCAGCTCGAGGGCCCGGCGGGTATCCACGAGCGCCGCTTCGATGGCGCCGACGCCGTCGCCGCCCGCCAGGCTGAGGGCGTCGGCGAGGTACCAGCGCGCGACGGCGCGGCGGTAGAAAGCCAGGAAGCTGTCGGCGTCGGCGTCGACGGCCCGCGACGCCGCGTCGATGGAACGCTCGAAGGAAACGGCGGCGGGCCGGCCGTGGTCCAGCTCGTCGATGCCGCGGTTCTGCCAGGCCGAAGCCTGCTTCAGCAGCATGTCCGGACTCTCCGGCGCCAAGTCGACGGCGCGCTCCAAAGTCGTCGTCGCCCGTTCGAAGATCGGCCCGGCGTCGCCGCCCCGACGACTGGTTTGCCGCGCCAGGGACACCAGCACTTCCCCGAGGCTCGCAAAACGATCGGGCGTGGCTTCGATGGCGATCGCCCGCTCCAAGCTCGACGCCGCCCGCCGCAGCTTCGCGCGCACGTCGTCCCCGCGCTCCGCCAGCTCCACCGCCAGCTCCCGCCGGGCCGCCCCGAGGGCCGACTCGGCGACGGCGCTCTGCCGCGGGGCGAGCTCCGAGCTGCGGGCCAGGAGCACCGCCGTTGACGCCAGCTCCACCGAATGCTCAAAAACCGCGACGGCCGCCGGGTCGCCGAGCTGGTCCGCCGCGCCGCCGGCGGCCCGCTCGAATTCGGACCGGGCGGCCCAGGCCTCGGGGGATCCGGAAAGCCCCTCCGTCAGCTCCCGGCAGTGCCGACGGCCGGCGTCGATCCGATCCCGGGGAATCGAGGCGGTGACGAGCGCGACCCGGAGCCGGGCCGTCCCCAGGCGGCAGCGGCCGAGCAGGGCCGAAGCGCTCGAGGGCGCGATCTCGAGCGCCCTCTCCAGTCGCCCCAGCGCCCGACGGCGGTGCTCTTCTGCCTCCGCCGGCGGCGCGGCGCCCGCCCGTCGGACGTCGAGGTCCGATCGCAGGATCTGCGCTTCGTAAAGCCACGGGCG
>JBCDKB010000529.1:0-5773 GCA_038747035.1 Acidobacteriota bacterium
CCGGCTCTTTCAAGAGCGGCCTCGCCTCGCCGCCGATCATGAGTAGATGCCGCACCGTTTCGCGGGTCTTGGTCCCGTCGGGGTGGGTGACGACCGATTCATGCACGGGCCCGAGGGGGAAGAGCGTCGAGCGCTTGACCTCGGCCGCGAGCTCCGGCGTCGACTTGGGGACGGTCGGAGCCACGTCGTTGTAGGGCGCCGGTGCGCGCTGGGCGCGCTCGCACCCCTTCGCACGGTCGAGTCGACCTTCATCCACCGCCGCCTGCGCGCGTATCGGGGCGGTGGGCAGCAAGCCGAATATCAAGGCGGCGACTATCAACCAGGCACAATGGGGGACTCGGGGCATCTCATCGATCCTTCCTGAGGGGTGCAGTGCGGCTCTTTCGATCGCATCGCATAGGTTTTTGGTGGACGATTCAATGCCCCTGTCGTCCCACCGCGCAGAATCCTTCGCATCCACTCAAGAATTTACTGGGTGCCCCGCCGAGAAAAGACCGCATCACGGCTCGGAGCGCTCAGACGGCTTGGCTCGACGCGGCCCCTCGGCCAACGCGATCGTAGGCCCGACCGAAACCACGCCCGACTGACTCGCAGAGGCGGGCGTGGTTTCGATCAGGGCCGTAGCTTGACGACGAGAAGCCTTGGGGCTTCCGACGCCCTTCACATCCCTAGAATGGGGCGCGCTATTCCTTCAAGCGGGGGATCGGGGACATGATCAGCGAGTATTTCTGCCTCCCTGAAACTCCGGCGATGCCATATTCCGCGACAATCGCCGTCCAGACGCCGATATGGTCTTCCTTTAACAGGTCGACTTGCACATTCTCGACGTTGTCGTGGTCGTTCGGCTGATCCCGACGCGCCGGAAGAATATCCGCGTTCGTCGCGTTGTCCGGCGGGATGTCGAGGGACCAGGGATGGAAAACTTCGCCGTCGGGACTGATCAAGATCAGGCCGAGGTGGTTGACCAATTCCCCGCCCGAGCTCGGCGCATCGTCCCACGCCAGGGTCGCCGCGAAGCCATACTTACCGACCTGTTCCGAGCCGACCTCGACGCGGTACTCGTGGTATTCCTCGGCTCGGATCATGTTCTCGGCCACGCGATGGGAAGCCGCGCCGAGGGAGAGCTGGGTCAAGAGGTCGACGCCCGCCTGGATATTGATCCGGCCGTGGCCGGTCGTGTAATCCGGCCCGCGGTGGTAGACGTTGGGGGGTAGGGCCGCCGGCTCTTCCGGCACCGTAGCCGGCGGGTTCTCGCGAACCATATCGTCGGCCGTGTGGATGAAGAGAGCCTTCCAGGTGGAGTTGAAGGGCATGCCGTGCAGCGGCTCATCCCCAGATCCCGCGTAGAAGACCGAAAGATGGTGCTGAGCGTCGAGGTCAGAAGCGGGGAAAAGACGCGCGAAGTTCTCCATGGCCAGCGCGTAAGCGCCGCCGACAACCGGGGAAGCCCCCGAAGTGCCGGCCGATCCACGGTTATACCCTTGATTCATCGATGGCGTCGGCTGGAGCTCGGTTTTTTCGAAACGCAATCCGAGCCACTGGATGGACGTTCCGGCCCAGGTCTGGGAGTCATCCCAGAATGGATTGCCGGCGATGAACGTGCTCGTCGCTTGACCCACCGGCAGCTCGAGCGTTCGCCACGTCCCGTCGCCGATCCCGGTGCCGCCGAGACCGCTTTGGCTGTACCAGAAGTCATAGCCGATGCAGCCGGCGCTACCGTTGGGGTAGCACCGCATCCAGATCGGAGAGATATCGAAATAGCCCAGACCTTGTGGAGTCGTCGGCAGGGCCCGATACTCGATGATCATCGTGTCGCCGGCTTGGCCCTGGATATCGAGGGCGGGGCCCGGCGCCGCGGGATCACTTGACGGCTCGGTCGCGGTCCCGATCAGCGGAGAATAATCCCAGCCATCTCCAAACGGGCCCGTCTCGGTGTCGATTCGCATATTCCCGTTGGCCAAGCGCGTGGCGTCGAGGAAGACCTCCCCGAAGTTTGACGGGGGCTGGCCCCAACCCAAGTGCCAGGCGTCGCCGTCGGCGTCGAAGGTCCAGTCAACGAGCGTCGAGCCCCCGCGCTCGATCGCGATGCGAGCGATTTGCACGCTAACAACCCTGGTCTTATAGGTCCCGTAGGCACTCGTCGGGGCCGTGATGTCGGGCTTCAGTCGCCCGTCGAAGGTCGGACCGGCGCTGCTCTGCGGGTTGATCTGACCGCTCGGCAACGCATTGCCGACCAACATGGCGTTCTTTGAGGTGTTGACAAGACCCCGCAGCGTCGTGCCGAGACCGCTGTTGCCGGCGGCGGCGACGTGGGCGTGGAAGCGGTTGTCGCCGCGCTCGTTGACCACCGATCGATCCCAGTTGACGTTGGTGAAGAAGCCCCGGATATAGGAATGACTACTGACGTGGGCATCGCCGCCTTCGTCATAACACTCGAGCGTCGCTTCAGGCGCGATCCCGCGGAAGGCCTCCGGATCGTCGGTGTAGCGGTCGCTGAACCATCCGTTGCCAAGCAGGATTCCGGCGGTCATAAGCCCATGCCAGGGATCAAAATAGGGCTCTTTGACGCAGTTCTGGTCTGCAAAGGCGGTCCAGCGCGGGGTTGTCTTGACGCCGGCCTGATCATGATTCCAAAACCCGTCGTGAATATAGCCGTCCTGGAAGGGTTCGTTATTCGCCGCCCGAATACCGGCGCCCCTCAACCGGGCGCCGCGGTAGCCGCGGACGTCATCGCCGCGCACGATCGGCCTCACCGAATCCATCAGGACCTGCGGCCTAAAAGCGCCGGGGTCAATGCGCATCACTTCCGGCCGGGCGGCGAGCCCGGCGATCGATTGACGCTCGAGGACCAGGCTCAGCGCCAGCTCGTCCGCCATCTCGACGTATTCGACTCCCGGAACGTGGAAGGCTTCCCGCAGGTTCCGCTGCGTTTCAGGCGCGCTTCTGGCGAGCGTGACATCGACCACGACAATATCCCGACCGGCGTCGTAAAAAAGGTCGCCGTCCGCCGGCCGGTCGAGGGCCCGCGCCACCTTGTCGAGGTCGGTGTAGCGCGCAAACGTCGAAGCCCCCGTGGCCTCGAAAAGGTCACCGGCGTCACCCGAAAGCTCTACGAGCCAGAGTCGGTGGCCTAGGGAGTCGACATACAGAAGCCCCAAGGACCGCCAGCGGTCCCAGTCGGCGGCGGTGGGGAAGCGATCCCAACCGGCGATCACGAGCACGGGGGCCGAAGACTTGGAGTCGAGCAGCGACGCATCCAGGCCAGCCGGGGGTGGTGCCTGACGTCGCTTGAGGGCCGACTTCCTAAAGTCGCTGCGCTCCCACAATCCCTCGCCGACGTCGAAGAGCTCGCGCAGCTCCGGCGGAGCCTGGGATTTCGCCCGGACGTCCGGTGGCTCCTGGGCCGATAGGGGTGTGGAAAGTCCGAACAATACAAAACCGAAGATCAGTGTCCCGAAAAAGAATCCCGCGCGGTGGCAGAGAGTCCACTTATCGAGGTGGCTCGCGTCGGCGGGGTCAAAGTAACTCGTCATGCAGTCTCCTGGATTGCGTGCCGTCGACGGCGTGTCGTCGACACAATCGGATAGGACAGCCCAGGCCATCCGCACCGCGGCGGATCGACAGGGCTGGTGATTCACCCCTCCTGTCGTTTGGCGCCGCAAAATCCTTCGGACGACTTCACTCTTTCTCAAAAAAGACGGACTCCCCCCAGAATTAGCCCTCGGGGGCCGACCATTCCGGGCCCCGCGGACAACGGCGAGCCGTCCGCCGGGCTCATAATCTCCACCAATTCAGTAGCGATCCAGGCGCCGGTCGAGGCTGCGATATTGGATCGCCTCGGCCACGTGACCCGCTTGGATTTCCTCGGAAGCCGCAAGATCAGCGATCGTCCGTGAGACTTTGAGGATACGGGTCAAAGCGCGGGCCGAGAGCTTGAGTCGTTCGAAAGCGCCGTCGAGCAGGGTCCGCGCATCCGGGTGAAGGACGCAGTGGCGGCGGAGCTGTTCGGGATCCATCGCCGCATTGGTCGGGGTCGAACAGTCAGCGCCGAAGCGGCGGCCTTGAATGGTCCGCGCGGCGAGTACCCGCGCGGCGACTTCATCGGTGGATTCCGACGGCGGCCCCTTGAGCTCTTGGAGCGATAGGGCCGGGACTTCGACGTGTAGGTCGATACGGTCAAGCAGCGGTCCAGAGATCCTCGAGCGGTAGCGCTCAATCAGGGGCGGCGTGCATCGACAATCCAGGCGCGGGTCACCCAGATGTCCGCACGGGCAGGGATTCATCGACGCCACCAGGGAGAGACGCGCAGGGAATTCGAACCGAGCCCGGGTGCGGACGACGCTGATGCGGCCTTCTTCGAGAGGCTGTCGAAGCGCCTCGAGGGTGTCGCGTTTGAACTCGGGGAGCTCGTCGAGAAAGAGCACCCCCGCATGGGCGAGGCTCGCCTCTCCCGGCCGTGGAATCGAGCCGCCGCCGACCATGCCGGCGGTGGAGGTACCGGTGTGCGGACTGCGGAAAGGTCGGTCGGTGATCAGCGCCGACGGCGGCGACTCGGCGACCAGGGAATAGATCTTGGTGACTTCGATGGACTCCGCGAGGGTCAGGGACGGCAGCAAGCCCGGCAGTCGTCGGGCGAGCATCGTTTTGCCGGAACCCGGGGGGCCGATGAAGAGGAGGTTGTGGCCGCCGGCCGCCGCCACTTCGAGGGCCCGTTTCGCCGCCTGCTGGCCCCGAACCTCCGACAGGTTGGGGCCTCCGCGTCCAGCGAGCAGCGCTCGGAAGGGGGGCGCCGTCGCCGGCTTGAGCCCCGGACCTTCAAGGTGGTCGACGGCTTCCCGGAGACTGGTGACCGGGATCACCGGCAGCCGGTCGAGGGCGGCGGCCTCCGCCGCGTTGTGGGCCGGGAGCATCAGCTCCCGCACGCCGTTGCGGGCCGCGAGGTCAGCGATGGCGAGGGCGCCACGGACCGGACGGATACTGCCGTCGAGGCCGAGTTCGCCGCAAAAGAGGCGCCCATCGAAGGCTTCCGCCCGCACGTGGCCCAAGGCGGCGAGATGGGCCAGGCCGATCGCCAGATCGAGGTGGTTACCCTCTTTGCGGAGATCCGCCGGGGCGAGGTTGATCACCACCACCCTGGCGGGCAGCTCGAAACCGCTGTTCTTGATGGCCGAGCGCACGCGCTCTCGGCTTTCTCGGACGGATGCGTCGGGCAAGCCGACGATGTGGGTTTGGGGGAGGCCGTTGTGAACATCGACCTCCACTTGGACAGGGCGCGCTTCGACGCCCCACGGTGTCGCGGATAGAGTTTGTGCCAACATGCCCGATAAAGACGAAAGGCACGTGAGTTTTCAGTAATGCTTGCGAATCTTTTTCAAAAAACCCGCCGACGATGGCGAATTCCTAGAACCCACTCGAGACGGGTTGACACGGCGCTCCTGGGTGCCCCGGTGAGGAGCGCGAAGTGGGCCGGGCCTCGGGCGGCGAGATGGGCCAGGTCGATCGCAAGGTCGAGGGGGTTGCACTCCCGGCGACGATACGCGGGGCGAAATGGCCCACAACCACCTGGACTGCCCGCTCGAATCAAAGGTCCTTGACGGGGGGGGAGCGCACGGACTTTCGGTCCCCCCCAAAGGACTCGCCGGGCTAGCTGACGACATGGGTTCGGGAGAGGGCCTTGTCAACGCGACGCCTCGCCAGGGATAGGGGCCACTCCTTGCCGCGGGCAGAGTTTGTGCCAACATGGTTGAGGTACACGCAAGGCGCCTGAGATTTC
>JBCDKB010000530.1:0-5765 GCA_038747035.1 Acidobacteriota bacterium
ACCCGCTGCTCGGCGCTTTGGCGTCGTCGTTCACCCTCGTCGAAGACGCGGAGGTCTGCGCGCGGCTCGATATTCATATCGCCGCCGTCGATGACGAAGCCCGCGAAATCTATCTAAATCCCCGGGCCGGCCTCACCCGGGAGGGCCTGCGCTTCGTCATCGCCCACGAGCTTCTCCACACGGGCCTGCGCCACCAGGTTCGCGGCCAGGGGCGCGACCCCTTCCTGTGGAACGTGGCGTGCGACTTCGTGGTCAACGGCTGGCTGATCGAAATGGACATCGGCGAGCCGCCGCCGGTCGGCCTTCTCTACGACCCGTCGCTCCAAGGAAAGTCCGCGGAGGCCATCTACGACATCATCGTCAGCGACCTGCGGAAGTACCGCAAGCTGATGACGCTGCGCGGCCAAGGCATCGGCGATATCTTGACCCGCCGCGCGCCGGAGTGGTGGATGGACGGCCCGGGGCGCGACCTGGACCAGGTCTATCGCGAGGCCCTCGGCCGCGGCTTGATGCACCACCGGGAGCAGCAGCGCGGCCTCCTGCCCGCGGGGTTGATCGAAGAGATCCAGGCCCTGGGCCAGCCGCCCATCCCGTGGGACGTCGAGCTCGCTCGCTGGTTCGACGAGCGATTCCCGCCCCTCGAACGCCGGCGGACCTACGCCCGGCCCAGCCGTCGACAGTCGTCGACCCCGGACATCCCGCGTCCGCGCGACGTGCCCGTGGACGACAAAGAGCACCGCACCTTCGGCGTCGTGCTCGACACCTCCGGCTCGATGGATCGCAAGCTGCTCGCCAAAGCCCTCGGCGCCATCGCCAGCTACAGCCTGTCCCGCGACGTCGCCGCCGTCCGCCTCGTCTTCTGCGACGCGGCGGCCTACGACCAGGGCTACGTGCCGCCGGAAACCATCGCCCACCGCGTGCGCGTCAAAGGACGCGGCGGCACCGTGCTCCAGCCCGGCCTCGACCTGCTCGACGACGCCCTCGACTTCCCCAAATCCGGCCCGGTCCTGATCATCACCGACGGCTATTGCGACCGTCTCCGGGTCCGCCGCGACCACGCCTACCTGCTGCCGGCGGGCCAAAGCTTGCCGTTCGTGCCCAAGGGCGAGGTCTTTCGGATTCGCTGACGGCGCGTTCGCTGACCCGATGCATTCGTTGACGCGATGCATTCGAAGGCCGAGCGGCGGCGCCCTCCGCCGCCTGGCCCAGGTAAACTCGCCCCCCGACCCTCAAGACTGGAGTTTTCGTTGACTGGAGCCGCTATGCCTGCCCTGCGACTGACCTTCGCCCTCATTGTGCTCATCACCGCCGCGGCCGCCGGCGACGCCCGCGCCGAGCGACCGGCGCCGAACGGCCCGGCCACCGCTGATATCGCCGACGCGGCGTGGGAGCGTCACCAAGAGCTCGACCGCACGTCGCCTTTCAAGGGCCTCGAGTGGCGGGCCATCGGCCCCGTGGTCCAAGGCGGGCGCGCCATCGACATCGAGAAAATTCCCGACGAGCCCTACGGTTTCCTGGTGGCCTACGCCTCCGGCGGCCTCTGGCGCACGGTCGACAACGGCGTCAACTTCGAACCCCTCACGGACGAACTCCAGTCCATGATCATGGGCGACGTCGCCATCGACCCCAACGACGGCGACCGCATCTGGATCGGCACCGGTGAAGACAACGCGTCGCGCTCGTCCTACGGCGGCGTCGGCGTCTTCCTCTCCGAAGATGGCGGCGCCACCTGGCAGCCCAAAGGGCTCCGGAACAGCGACCGCATCGGCCGCATCGTGATCGACCCGCGGGACTCGAATCGCCTCTTCGTCGGCGTCTCGGGCCGCCTCTACACCGAAGGCGGCGAGCGCGGCGTTTACCGCACCACCGACGGCGGCGCGACCTGGAACCTGGTGCTCTCCACCGGCGACGACGGCTGGACCGGCATCATCGACCTGACGATGGACCCGTCCAACCCCGACGTGCTCTACGCCGCCGCCTGGCACCGCGAACGCACGCCGTGGAATTTCGTGGAGTCGGGGGCCGGCAGCGGCATCTACAAATCCACGGACGGCGGCGACACCTGGAATCGCCTGTCGGGCGGCTTCCCCGAAGGGGACCACGTCGGCCGCATCGGCCTCGCGGTCTCGGCGTCGAATCCCCGAGTCGTTTACGCCTCCCTCGACAACCAGGAGGAGCTGCCCGAGGAGCTCTGGGACCTGGGCGGCTCGCCGCTCAGCGCCAAGCGCGTGAAGGGCATGACGGAGGAAGAATTCCTCGCCTTTGACGCCGCGACCATCGAAGGCTTCATCCGCGCCAACGACCTCGACACGTCCCTCGACGCCGAGGGTCTCATCGACATGATGCAAAAAGGCGAGCTCACCGTAAAGGATCTGCTCGACGAGCTCTCCGACGCCAACGACAACCTCTTCAACACCGATATCCGCGGCGTCGAGGTCTATCGCTCCAACGACGGCGGCGCGACCTGGAGCCGCACCCACGAGCGGCCGCTGCGCGACATCGTCTACACCTACGGCTACTACTTCGGCCAGATCCGCGTCGATCCGCAGGACCCGGATCGGGTGTTCATCGGCGGCGTGCCGCTGGTGCGCTCCGAGGATGGCGGCGTCACCTGGCACGGGGTCAACCAGCGCGACGTGCACGTGGACTACCAGTCGGGCTGGATCAACCCCGAGCACCCGCAGCACATGTGGATCGGCAACGACGGCGGCGTCGACGCATCGTGGGACGGCGGCAAGTCCTGGGTGAAGATCGACCGCCAGCCCACGGGCCAGTTCTACACGGTCCAATACGACCTGGAAGACCCGTATAACGTCTACGGCGGGCTGCAAGACAACGGCACGCTCAAGGGCTCGAGCCGCTCGCGGCCGGCGATCGATACCTGGCGGGTGGTCGGCGGCGGCGACGGCATGCACGTTGAAGTCGACCCGCGGGACGGCACGCTCTACACCGGCTTCCAATTCGGTTTCTACTTCCGCAACGGCGCCGAGGAGGTCCGCCCCCGGGACGCGCTGAAGGAACCGGCCCTGCGCTACAACTGGCAGACGCCGGTCCGCCTGTCGAGCCACAACCCGGACATCTTCTACTTCGGCGCCAACCGGCTCTACCGCTCGATGGACCGGGGCGAGACCTGGACCGCCATCAGCGATGACCTCACCCGCTCCGAAATGCGCGGCGACGTGCCTTTCGCCACCATCACCACCTTTTCCGAAAGCGAACTCCACTTCGGGCGCCTGTGGGTCGGCACCGACGACGGCCACCTGTGGCTCACGCTGGACGGCGGCGCCAACTGGACGGACGTCGGCGGCGGCCTGCCTTCGGACCGCTGGGTGAGCCGGGTGGTGGCGTCGCGGGTCGAGAAGGACCGGGCCTACGTCACCTTGAACGGCTACCGCCAAGACGACGATACGGCCTACCTCTACGTCACCGAAGACGCCGGCGCGACCTGGACTTCGCTCGCCGGCGGTCTGCCGGCCGAGCCGCTCAACGTGGTGCGGGAAGACCCGGTCAACGCCGACGTGCTCTACGTCGGCAGCGACCGCGGCGCCTACGTCAGCCTCGACCGCGGCAAGACCTGGAACGGCCTACCCGGCGGCCTGCCGAATGTGCCGGTACACGACCTCCAGATCCACCCGCGGGAACGGGAGCTGATCGTCGGCACCCACGGCCGCAGCGTCTGGATCCTCGATGCGCTGCCCATCCAGGAGCTCTCCGACGTCAAAGGCGACGCGCTCCACGTCTTCCCGCTCGAAAACGTCGACTACCGCCGCGGCTGGCAGTCGCGGCGCTCCCTGTGGTTCGCCGACCTCGAAGATCCGCCGGAGCTCCACATCCCCTTCTGGAGCGCCGAAGCCGGCACCGCCACGGTCACCGTGCACGACGGCGACAAGCGGGAGCTGCGCCGATTTGAGCTCGAGGTCGAGGCCGGCGTCAGTACCGCCGTCTGGGACCTGCTGCTCGATCCGACGCTCGCCGGCGACGCTGAAAAAGCGAAGCGCGCCGACGAGGCGGCGGCCGACGCGAAAAAGGCCCAAGGGAAGAAAGACAAGAAAAAGAAGAAGGACAAGAAAAAGAAGCGGGCGAAGGAAGACGCCGAGGCTAAGGACTCGGGGGAGAAGCTCAAGGTCGCGGCGGACCAGCTCGGCGCGCGCGGCAAATCGCCCTGGGCCGAAGCGATTCGACTCGGCTGGCCCCTCTACGTGACGCCCGGCGACTACACGGTGAAAATCACCGTCGGTGACGCCGAGGCGACCACGGCTTTGACCGTCGAGGCGCCGGAGCCGAGGTCGCCGAGGACGACGCCGGAGCCGAAGATCCGCGGCCAAAAAGACGAGTAGGCCCGGCCGTGGACTCGCCCAGGCGGCGGGCGGGATCGTCGGCGACGCTGGTGCTTATGGCGCTGGCGTCGCTCGCCTTCGGCTGTTCAGAATCGGAAGTTCCGAGCCTGGGCGACTCGGGCTCGGCATCCCAGCGCCTCAGCGAAGCCAAGCCGCCGAACCTGCTGGTCGTGCTCTACGACGACCTGGACCTCATCGGCGACCTCGGGCCCTTCGGCGGCGATCCGGCCGAGGTCCAAACCCCGTTTTCTGACCTGCTGGCCGAAACCGGCCGACGGTTCGATCACTTCTACGTCAATGCGCCGGTGTGCTCACCGACGCGGATGGCGCTGCTCACCGGTCACTACCCGACCCGCTACGGCTTCACCTGGGCGACGGAGGAGACTTCAAGGCGCGGCCTGCCCACGGTCACGCCGACGCTGCCGCGGCTCTTGAAGGAACGCGGCTACCTGACCGGCGCCTTCGGCAAGTGGCATATCGGCAGCAGCCAGGACGCGCTGCTGCCCCAGGGCGTCGGATTTGACCGCGCCGCGATCAACTGCACCTTCACAAATTTTGGGCGCTCCCCGGCCAATCCGGACCCGGCCGACGCCGCCATCGGCTATCGCGAAGCTCGTTTCTGCGATCGGCCCGGTCGGCCGCTCGCGGACTCCGGCCGGAGTTTCGCCACCACCTACACCGTCGACAAGGCACTCGAGCTCATCACCGAGGCCCTCGACGCGACGCCGGGCGAGCCGCCCGGGCCCGGGGCTCGGCCGTTCTACGCCCAGGTGTGGCTCCACGCGCCGCACACGCCGCTCACCTGTCCCCCCGGCGCGGTGGACTGCCCGACCTGCGACCCCGAAGAGGATTGCGACGCCCGGCAGAAGCGCCGCATTCACCACGCCATGATCAGCCACGCCGAATCCCAGCTCCTGCGACTCCACAGGGATCTAAACGCCCGCGGCGTCTGGGGCGAGACGCTGGTGATCTTGGCGAGCGATAACGGCGGTGTCGGCGGCTGGCACGAGCCGTCGACCGACCTGCGCGGCGCCAAGGGCTCCCTCTACGAACGCGGCCTTCGGACGCCGCTGCTCGTCTCGGGCCCCGGCGTCGACGTCGGGGTGGTCGACGAAGTGGTTGCGGGCGTCGATCTGCTGCCGACCCTGGTTGAGCTGCTGGATCTCTCGACGGACCCGACGCATTCCGAGCGAGCCTCCGGGCCGACCTTCGCCGGCCGATCCTTCGCCGCCTCGCTACGGAACGGTCCAGCCAAAGCCCCGGCGCCCGACCTCGTCGGCGACGCCTACTTTTGGGAGCTCCGACCGAGGGCGGCCCCCGACCGCCACACCCTCGCCGGCCGCTGGCTGCAGCTGGCCGTGCAGCGTCGCATCAACGGGCGGCTCTATAAGCTGGTCAAGACCGACTTCTACGCCGGCGGCGACGAAC
>JBCDKB010000531.1:0-5759 GCA_038747035.1 Acidobacteriota bacterium
CCAGGCCCGGGAGTTTGCCCGGGTCGTCGACGTTGACGGTGTTGTCTTGACCAAGCTCGACGGCACGGCCAAGGGGGGCATGGCGGTCGCCGTCGCCCGGGATCTGCGTCTGCCGATTCTTTTCATCGGCGTCGGCGAGGCCGCCGAGGACCTGATCGAGTTTCGGCCCCGGGAGTTCGCCGCTGCCCTCTTCCAGTGACGGCTCCGGTGGCCGCGAGTCCGAGGGCCGCGCCGCCGGCGGGGCCGGGGACGCCGCCGGGTTGGCAGAGCGCGACCTCGAGCTGCTGAAGCACGCCCTCGACCTCGCGACCTCGGACCCAGGTTTGGACTCGACCCGGCTGCGTAACGGAGCCGTTGTCAGTTTTCCAGACGGTGGCCCGGTCGTTCGGTGGTCGGCGGACCTTGGAGTCGACGCTCTTCTCGGCGCGCTGCGGCCGGAAGGGGAGCGGGCCAGCGGCGCCACGCTGGCGGTCGTCGTGCTCGATCCGTTGATCTTCGCGCGCCCCGCGGTTCGAGCGGCGCTCGACCGTTCCGGCGTCGAAAGGGTGGTGGCCTGCCATCTGGGGCCGGCCCCCCGGGGGGCTTCCCCCGGCGATATCGCCGAAATGTCGGCGGAGCGCCTCGTCGCCGAGTTCCGGTCCTCGGGCTATGAGGTCCTGTGGGGGGCGGGGGTCGAAGACGCGGCGCGTCTCAACTGGCGCCACCTGACCTGGCGGACCCAAGGTCGGCCCGCGGTGACCGTCAAGTGGGCGATGAGTCTCGACGGTCGCATCGCCACGGTTGCGGGCGACAGCCAGTGGATTTCCGGACCGTCCGGGCGGCAATGGGCACTCGAGCAGCGGGAAGGCCACGACGCGATTTTGGTCGGTAGCGGCACCGTGCTGGCGGACGATCCGCGCCTTGATCGACGCCTGGGGGCGCGGGATCGGCCGATTATGCGGGTGGTCTTGGATCGGCGCCTGCGCACGCCCCCGGAGGCGCGGCTCTTGACGAGGGGCGGGCCGCTCCTGATATACGTTGGCCCCAGGGCGGATGCCGCACGACGGCAGCGCCTGATCGAAGCCGGAACTCGGGCCGCCGACGCCGGTGGAGCCAGTCTTGAGATCGTCCAGCGGGAGCCTGCTAGTCCTGCCGCCGTGCTCGAGGATCTCCATCGACGGGGGGTTTCGAGTCTGCTCGTCGAAGGCGGGGGTCAGGTGGCCGCGGCCTTCATCGAAGCCGGTCTCTTCGATCGCATCGCGGTGTGTTGCGCCCCCTTGCTTATCGGTGGCCAAATGGCCCCCGGTCCGCTTGGAGGTCGGGGCTTCGCGCCGCTCCATACAGCGCCTCGGCTCGCGCGGTTCGAAGCCGAATCGCGGGGCGAAGATTTCATTCTGACAGCGTTTCGAGACTCATGTTTACCGGCATTATCCGCGAGCGTGGAAAACTTTTAGAGGCCCCTGAGGCCACCGGCGACGGCGTTCGGATGGTCTTTGGACTTTCTGTCGAGCTCGCCGAGCGCCTGGAGCTCGGCGCGAGCCTGGCGGTCAATGGCGTCTGCCTGACGATCATCGAATTTCTCGAGCCGCCCGCCGCCGCCGAGGCGTCGACCCCGCGGGCGGTGGCGGTCGAGGTCTCTCCGGAAACGCTGGACCGCACAACCCTCGGCGCCGTGAATGCGGGCGATGAGGTGAATTTTGAGCCCGCTTTGATGGCCGGGGACGCGATGGGGGGCCACTGGGTCCAAGGGCACGTGGATACCGTGGTCCGACTCGTCGAGCGTCGAGTGGTCGGTGAGTGGCACGAATTCGCCTTCGAGATCCCGGACGCGTACCGGGGGCAGATGGTGGAGAAGGGTTCTGTTACCCTCGACGGCACCAGCCTGACGATCTCGCGTCTCAACGAGGCGAGTTTCGAAGTGGCTCTGGTTCCGCACACCCTTGAGGTCACAACGCTGGACCGGCTTGCGCCTGGAGACGCTGTGAATTTTGAAGCCGATATTTTGGCCAAATACGTGGAAAGGGCCCTCCGGGTCGCCGGCCGCCTTGACGACGGGGAGGCGCAGTGATGGCGCCCGACATTGGAACGACCCACGCCGTCGACGGCGCCCCCCGCGCCCGTCCCGTCACCCAGTGGCCGGAGCCGAGTCGCCTGTGGATTGCCTCGGCGCCGCGGACCTGGAGACTGACATCTGAACTGTGGTGCGATCTCGCCATCGCCGAGCTCGGCGGTCTGCAGAAACCGGCGGTGGACATCGGAATGCCGGACCTCGATATCGAAGGGGTCGACGACACGATCTACATTCCGCCGGTGGATAGCTCCCTCATCTCGGCCCGTGATGAATTGGCCTCGGAGCTGGTCGAAGGCGGCGTCCCCGTTTTGCTCCAGATCAAGCCGGGGGAGACGGCCCCGGAGGGCGTGATCGCCGTTTATGACCTGCTTCGGCCCCTGCTCGACGGGGAGCCCGAACGCCTGGCCGAAATCCCTAAGGGCACGGCCGCCATCTGGCCGCTCATCCCGGGTATCTCCGACTATCCGGAGGGCTGGGACGAAGGCTTCGACTACCTGCAGGCGGTCGGTGTGGAGACCGTGCAGCCGATCATCCTCGACCTTTCGCCCGTGGCCCGTAGGAAGCTGGCTGAAGGACGCAGCGAGGAAGTCTTCGACGCGCTTTTCCACGCCCGCCAGGATGGCCGGCGTCAGCGCGCCTTCGCGTCTTTGGCCTCGGAGCGCGGCCTCAAGCCGTTCCTCGCTCGCCCGGAAGCCTCGACCGTGGTGCCCCGGGTCCTGTCAAATCGCAAGATCGCTGAGCAGCTCGCGCTCGCCGGCGAGCTGTGGCTGCGCTTGGGGCGGGCGGTCGGACCGGGGCAGGCGCTGCTACGCGCCGCCCGCGGAGCCGAGTCGACCAATCGCGATCTCGCTGGCCTGGCGCGCGAGAAGAATCTGAAAGTGCTCGACTGGCTCGACAACCGCTCCCGCGATATTGCGGAGCAGTGGTCAGAGCACGGCAGTTCGCAGCGGGTGAAGCACTTGCTCGCCCAGTACCTCGGTACCGTCGAGGATGATGACGGCGCCGAAGATCCGCCGGATCCGCGCTGACCCAGCCAGATCCGCGGGGTCATTGCGGCCGTAAAAATTCAGTCGGGCGGCGCCCCCGACCTAGAGCTTTGGTGATCGACGCCACAAGGAATATCGCTGCAAGATGAGCGAACCGACACCCCCTGAAACCCTGAGAGGCAATTTCCCGGAGCGTATCGGCCCGTATCGTCTCGAAGGTCGCCTTGGCAAAGGCGGCATGGGTGAGGTGTACCGGGGCTACGACGAGCGCCTGGGACGCCCCGTGGCGATGAAGCGGGTGTTGGCGTCGAACGCCAGCAACGATCGAATTCGCGAACGTTTCCGACGCGAGGCGCGGACCGTCGCTCGACTCAACCATCCGTCGATTGTCCAGGTCTTCGACTGGGTCGAGCAGGACGACGAAAACTGGCTGGTGATGGAGTTGATCGAGGGGGTGCCGCTGAACGAAGTGGTGCATCTCGGCGACCTCTCGATGCGCCAGCTCGTGGCCTGCTCGCTGGGGATCGCCGAAGGCCTGGAGGCGGCTCACCGGGCGGGGATTATTCACCGGGATCTCAAGCTGTCGAACGTGATGCTCACCGAGGATGGCGTCAAGATCCTCGATTTCGGTATCGCGAAGGTCACCCGTTCGCCCGACGGTGACCCCCTGGTCACGCTGACGCAATCCGGCGCGGTGATGGGGTCGCTCTCCGCCATGTCGCCTGAACAGGCCCTGGGCCAGAAAGTTGACCACCGGTCCGACCTCTTCTCCCTCGGCTCGCTGCTCTATGAGCTCTTGACCGGCACCGCGCCTTTCCGCGGCCGGAACACGTCGGAAACGCTGATCCGGATCTATTCGTGGGAACACCTGCCGATCGAGGATCGCAACGCCGAGGTGCCGTCGCGATTCTGCCGGCTCGTGGATCGCCTGCTCGAGAAGGAGCCGGAAAACCGGCCGCTCGACGCATCGGCGGTGGTGCAGGTGCTCGAAGACGTCGCCGCTGACCTCGGCGGACGCAGCTCCCGGATGTTTAAGGCCCACACCGAGCTGGCCGACGACGTGGCGGCCGATGAAGCCATGGAGGCGACGCTGCCGGAGGGCCTAGCGACCCGGCGGACGGACGAATTGACCGAGGTCGTCTCGCCAGCGCCTGCGCCGTCTACGGCCATGCCGTCACAGGGCGACTCGGCTTCGCTGGAGCCCGCGCCTTCGCAAGCCTCGGCCTCGTCGCCGCCGTCACCCAACCGGCGAGCCGCCGGCGCTGGCCAGTCGCCACAGGCCACGTCGCCGGTGCCGGCGAAGCTAGCCTATTTCCTGGCCACGGCGGCGCTGGTGGCCGCGGCGGTGTGGTGGTTCCGTACGCCTTCGACGCCGCCTCAGCCCGCCGGAGAGGCGACGTCGACCGAGGCTGCGACCGCGGCCGGGGCGGGCCAGATTCGGACGGACCGCATCGCGGTCTTGCCCTTTGAGAACCGCACCGGCGATCCTGCCTTCGACTCCTTGGGCTTGATCATCGCCGACTGGTTGACCCAGGGCCTCAGCCGTAGCGGTACCCTGGAGGTCGTGGCGACAGACCTGGCGGCGAGATCTGTCCGCTATGCCACCCAGGAAGGGGGCGGGGCCCTCGAGCTCGACGTCGTTGCAGACGACACCCGGGCCGGCACCTTGGTTTCCGGGGCCTACTACGCCTCCGGGGACGAGTTGATTGTCCGCGGACAGATCACCGATACGGTCGAAGACCGCGTGATCTCGCCCCTCGAGCCGCTCCGCATGCCCCGGAAGGAGCCTGTCGGTCGGCTGGGGATCCTCGAAGAAGCGACTCGGGCCAAGGTCGCCGCGGCTTTTGACCAGCAGCTCGCGACCCTCGGCCAGCTCGCCAACGCCCCGCCGACCTATGAGGCCTACGAGGCTTACGTCCAGGGTATGGAGCGTTTTTGGCGTTTGGACTTCCCGGGGGCCATCGAGCGGTTTGACCGGGCGGCCGAGATCGCACCGTCCTTCGCGATGCCCCAGCTCATGGCGGCGACGGCCCACTTGAATCTTGGCCGATTCGACGCCGCCCGGCCGATCATCGCCGCCGTCGAGGCGCAGCGGGAGGGCCTCGCCACCCTCGATCGCCTCTTCCTCGACTGGCTTTCCGCCGAGAGCCGCGGTGATTACGCCGCCGCCGCCGAGATCGCCGGCCTGGCGGCCCACCGGGCGCCCCTATCCGGCTGGAAGCAGACCTTGGGGGTGGATTCCCTGCGGGCCAATCGTCCGGAGGCGGCGGTGGAAGCGCTCGCGTCCCTCGACCCGGAGCGAGGCTATCTCCGCGGCTGGGTTCCCCACTTCGAGTACTTGACCTTGGCCTATCACTTGGCCGGCGATGTTGAAGGTGAGCTCGCCGCGGCCCGGCGGGGCTTGGCGCTTTATCCGGATTCACTCATCGTCGCGACGGCGGAGGCGCGGGCCCTGGTTTCCGCCGGCGAGGTGGAGGGCTTGGGAAGTCGCCTCGAGCGCTTCGCTGATCTCGAGAGTGAATTCCTCCATACCCCGGGTCTTTCGCGCAGCCTGGTGGCCTACGAGTTGGCGTCCCATGGATTTCGAGCGGAGGCTGGGTCCGCCGGGGAGCTGGCCATCGACTGGTATCGCTCCCAGTCCGGACCGGCGGCCCGAGAGGGTGAGGCGTTGATGCTGCTCTTCCTCGATCGCGCGACCGAAGCCGTGCCGATTTACCGCGAAC
>JBCDKB010000532.1:0-5751 GCA_038747035.1 Acidobacteriota bacterium
CGAGTACTTAAATGGAAAGCTCCTCAGCCCGTAGTTGAGGGGTGCGCGAAGAAACCGAGTCACTAGCGCCCACGATCAATCTCCCGAGATCGCTCGCGGCGAGGCGCCGGAGCCAGAGGCTCAGGCCGGGACGGTGGCCGCCATCCGCGTTGGGCTTTCTCAAAGACTTCCGCTAAGCCCAGTGTTCGCAGGCGATACCTGCGGCCGTCCGCAGTGGCGATGAAGCCATAGGTCTTGCCACGGAAGTATTTGACCTGCTCCCCGAAATCCGGTCCAGTCCAAATGAGAGACTCGGGCCGAGGAGGAGCACATGCGTAAAAGCCGATTCAACGAAGAACAGATCATCCGAGTCTTGCAGGAAGGCGAGACCGGGAGCCGCGTCAAGGACGTGTGTCGTGAACATGGGATCTCCGAAGGAACCTACTACCGCTGGAAGGCCAAGTTCGGCGGTATGGAGGTCAGCGAGGCGAGGCGACTTCGAGAGCTCGAGGCGGAAAATCGCCGCCTGAAGGCGGCTGTCGCCGACCTCACCTTGGACAAGCAGGCTCTCAAGGAAGCCTTGTCAAAAAAATGGTGAACCCTTCGGCCCGGCGAAGGGTGGTGACGTGGATCCGGGATCGTTTCAAGATGAGCGAGCGCCGAGCCTGTCGGCTGGTCGACGCCAGTCGTTCGATGGTGAGGTACGCCCGCCGAAGGAAGGATCAGGCTCTTCGCGATCGCTTACTCGAGTTGGCGGCTGAGCGCCCACGTTTTGGGTATCGCCGGCTTCATGTGCTGCTCTGCCGCGAGAGCCTGGTGAATCACAAGCGGGTCTACCGCATTTACCGTTCGGAAGGCCTCGCCGTGCGACGCAAGAAGCGGAAGAGAGTGGCGCAGGCGAACCGACAGCCACGTCAAGTCCCCGAGCAGGCCAACGAGCACGACCTAAACAAACGATCCATGAATCGGAGTAACTCCAAGTATGAAGCTCTGGTACTTGGCATTTATGACACTTTTTATGGGTGCCTCCTGCACCTCTTCTGGGAGGTGGGAAGGTGCTGACGAGTTGGTAAGCCAGCTTGCTTGTGGCCTCTCACCGGAACAAGTCAACGAAATCTGCGCGTCTTCCGATGGTCTTAAAGTGTCGGATTCCAAGCTAGGACCTCCAGGGAATCTCGTGGCGTCCAAAGACGGTACTCTGATTAGCTTTTCAATCCGGGACAGTCGGCTGGAGGGTTACGACATCGCGTGGGCAGACGGCTTCATGTACGTCAGCTCACAACCTTACGTCGCACTCTGCCCCGACAATAACCAGAAGAATTAATAGTTATTCCTCAGGCAGCAAGAGTCTGCTGACCTTGCCCCGGTTTGTGGACACCTGAAAAAGGTACAACAATGTGCCCGAGGAGGTCTACATGGCCGAACGAAAGAGAAGACACTTCACGGCAGAACAGAAAGCTGAAGCAGTCCGCTTGGTCCGCGAGAGCACCTCGTTTGTTTCGACATCACTTGTTGCGAAGAGGAAGAGATCCTGATCGCGCAGGCGAATTTGGTGGCGGTGGTTTTGCCCAGTGTGCTGTCGGTGTAAGCAGCTCGGTCTCTGGCATAGGACCTTTCTTAGGGGTAGGGCAGGTAATGCGCCCCTCTTCATTGCGAAGAGCACTAGGAGAGGTCGCCAATCGCAATCTTCGGCCGACTCAGTATAGCCGTCGATCGTGCAATTGATTTAGAAGGTGAGCAGTGCTGAAATGAAACAAGGAATACGAGCAGTAGTAGTTCTTTCGGCAAGTGTCTTGGCGATCGTCACTGTCGCTGTATTCGCCTACGATCGGGTGGTTTTTGACCAAAATAGCCACATCATGAATCTGACGCTTCATGAAGCAGAGAAGTCGGAACGTACTCCACCGGAACTTGTGATGAAGTTTCTAACTTCCCCGAGCGAGATTGACGCAACCGTTTTCTTTGTAGCGAATCTCTTTCTGACGAGAGCATATTTGGATCGAAGCACGTTTCCGACGTTTCCGTTGCTCGATCAACTGTTGTGGACTCAGCTCTTGAAGCTGCGGTACTCCAGCGAAGAGATTGCTGTTCTCTATTGCTCCGTTGCCTCTGTCAGGGAAGCGGAAGGTCTCGATCAGATCAGCCGTGAGCTGTTCGGTGCTCCTCCAGAGAGTCTGAATTCCGAGCAGCTTGCCTTCACTCTGGCGGCGATACGCTCGCCGACCCTGTTGAAACGGGATCGGGCTCGCCTGGAGAGGTTCGCTGGAGATATGTTGCAACAGGCCGGGGCGGCCAGGCCCGGGACCTAGTTCTGTTAGATCCAGAGGCACGGCACGTAACTCTCGATTGCCTGGTTTCCCTACCGGCCCGCCGACTTAGGCAGCGCAGCGTCTGAATCAGGGGTGCACGACAGCTTTTTGCGAAGCGTCATCGGCCGTGGGCCGGCTGCCGTGGCGACCAGTATTTTCTGCGACGGTTTCGAAAGTGTTGAAACCTCAGCTCACTCGGCGCAGTGCGCTACCCGCCCGGCGCGACTTCAGCGGGCTGAAGCTCGCCATCTGGGAAGTCGTCGTTTCGGGACGCCCTGCGGCGCGGCGTCGAGCGGCGCCAGAGGTTGCGCATCCAGGCCGCGGCGCCTTCGACGCCGAGGTTGATATACGGCAGGACGAGCAGCGTCAGCAGCGCCGAGGAGACGAGGCCGCCCATGACGGTGAGCGCCAGCGGGTAGTAGAAGAGGCCGCCGACCTTGGAGCCGCCGATGGCGAGGGGCATGAGGCCGATGATGGTGGTCGATGCGGTCATCAGGATGGCCCGCATGCGGTCGCGTCCGGCCTTGAGGATGGCTTCGTCGCGGTCCATGCCGCTGGCGCGCAGCTGGTTGAGGTGATCGAGCAGTACGATGCCGTTGTTGACCACGATCCCCATCAAGATCAGCAGGCCGATCTGCGACATCAGGTTGAACGGCGCGCCGGTGGCGGCGAGCAGCCAGGCGGCGCCGGGTAGGGCGAAGGGGATGGAGAAGAGAATCGCGAACGGCTGGGTCAGCGACTCGAAGAGCGACGCCATCACCAGGTAGACCAGCACGAGCGCGAGCAGGAAGTTGACGCCCATCTGCTGGCCCTGCTCGTCTTGCTCGAGGATGCGGGCGTTCCACGACCAGGAGTAGCCGTTCGGGAACGCCATGCCGTCCATGGTGGCGGTGACTTTCTTGCGCATCGAGTCCCAGTCTTCGCCTTCGTAGCTGGCGCGCAGGCGGGCGCGGACGCGGCGGTTCTCGCGCTCGATGGCCTGGGGCTTATCCACCACCGAGAAGCTGGCGATGTCGCCGAGCAGGATCGGCTTGCCTTCGATCTCGCGGAATTGCAGCTCCTTGAGGTCCTCCATATTGCTGCGATCTTCGATGCGCAGGGCGAGCCACGTCTCGACTTCGCGGGAGCCATCGTTGAACCTGGGCAGGCGGAAGCTGCCGAGTACGAAGGAGAAGGTCTCGGCGATCTCTTCGGCGGTGAGGTTGAGCCGCGCCGCCTTTTCGCGGTCGATCGACACTTCGATTTCCTGCTGCAGGTCGCCCATCGAGGTGCCGATATCGTCGACCCCTTCCAAGACCTCGAGGCGTCGCTCGGCCTCGTCCGTCAGGCGCTTGAGGATGGTGGAGTCTTGGCCGTAGATATTGAAGGCGAAGGTCGTGGCGCCGGCGGTCGCCTCGTCGTCGGAGTAGAACGACACTTCGACACCGGCGAGGGTCGGCAGCAGCTCGCGGATCTTCTCCCGCAGCGCTTTGATCTCATCGTCGCCCAGGTCTTCGCGCTCGAGGGTCAAGGTGGTGCCGGCTTCGTTGGACGCGAAGAAGCTATAGATCGACTTGATGCCGAGCTCTTCCAGGTGCGGCTCGAGGGCGTCCTCGACCTTGTTGACGTAGGCCTCGGATTCGCTCTTGTAGACGAAGTCCGAATACTCGTAGGTCAGGTAGAGATTCTTGTTGACGTTGGCGGAAAAGGGATTGGTATCCACCAGACCGGCAGTGAGCGGCAGGATGCCGACGGCGAAGAAGGCCACCAGCAGGGCAAAGGTCCAACGCTTGTGGCGGAGCGTCCAGCTGAGCACGCCGACGTAGAGACCCTCGAGCTTCTCGAAGAGCGGGATCGGCTTGTTTTGCCCCGGCTTCAGAAATCGACTCGACATCAGCGGAATCAGCGTCAGGGACGAGAAGAGCGAACACACCAGGGCGAGCGCGATGGCGATACCGACCTCGCCCAGCCACACCGTGAGCTCGCTGCGGTTGCCGATGATCAGCGGCAGGAACACGATGAGCGACGTCACCGTCGACGCCACCACCGCGGTGGAGACGGATAGGGCGCCGTCGTGGGCGGCTTTCATCGGGTCCGGCTCGGTGCGCTTGCGCCGGTCGATGGCTTCGAGCACCACGATCGCGTTGTCCACCAGCATGCCGACGCCGAGCATGAGCCCCATCATCGACAGCACGTTGAGCGTCTTGCCCATGAAGTAGAGCACGCCGCAGGCGGCGATCACCGAGAACGGAATCGACATCGAAATGATCAGCGTCGAGCCCAGGCGGCGCAAGAAAAAGTAGAGCACCACGATGGCGAGCAAAGCGCCGATCAGGCCCGAGCGGGTCAGGCCGTCGAGGGCGTTGGTGATCTGGTCCGCCTGGTTATCCCACATGAAGAACGAGATGCCCGACAGCAGCGGGTCGTCGGCGATATCACCGTTGATCACGTCGAGCACGGCGTGGACGACGTCGACCGTATTGGCGGTCGATTCCTTGAAGACGTTGAGCGCGATGGCGTCGGCCCGATTGAGGTGCCGGCCGTAGCGGATCGGCGGCTCTTCGAAGGTGATGTCGGCGACGTCGCCGAGGCGCAGCCCGTTCGGGTCGATGCGGATCTGGCGCAGCTCGTCGACCGATTCGAAGTCGCCGATGGCGCGGGCGGTGAAGCGCTTGCCGCTGTCCTCGATATCGCCGAGTACGGTCGTCGCCGAAGCCTTGGAGAGCATCTGGATCAGTTTGTCGATCTCGACGCCGTGCTCTTTGACCTTATCGAGCCGCAGGTCGACGAAGATCTCCCGCGGAGCGACGCCGTCGAGGTCGACCTTGGCGACGCCCGGGATCCGGCGCAGGCGGTTTAAAACCCTCGCTTCAAGCAGCTGGTAATTCGCCGACAGGTCAACGCCGTCGGCGGAGATCCGGCCCTGGACCACCGGGATGTCGGCGGTATTGAACGAGAAGATCAGAATCTCGCCGATACCTTCCGGAAGATCCCCCTCGATGAGGTCCATCTTCTCGGACACCTGCATGCGCACGATGTCGAGGTCTTGGCCCCAGCCGAACTCGAGCTGAAAATTCGCACCGTCGGCGTTGGAGGTTGACCGCATGCGCTCGACCCCCGAAAGCGTCCCGAGCGCCTCCTCGACCGGCTTCGCAATCTCGCGCTCCACCTGCTGCGGGTTCGCGTCGGGGAACGGGATCTGAATTGCGATAAACGGCGCGTCGACCGAGGGCAGAAAAGCCACGGGCAAACGCGCGACGGACAGGCCGCCGAAAAGCAAGACGCTGATCAGCAGCATCGCGGTGGTGATGGGACGTCGTATCGCGAGACTCGGCAGGCGCATGGGGCCTCCAAGGAAGTCGTTCGAGGGAAACTGGCGGCTTCAGGTCGTCGGGTCTCGCCCAGCGCCGCCGCATCTCCCATTACGACGCCGACCGCCAAACGTTACGCGCCGACCGCCGGATCGCCTGCTTCGACGAGTAAG
>JBCDKB010000533.1:0-5732 GCA_038747035.1 Acidobacteriota bacterium
CTCTAAAGTTGCCGTGCCACTTGTCACTAAAGCCGCGTAAGAAATACTCAAAAGGTCGTAGGTGCGATTTTCAATAAAACCAACATTGGTGTGTTTAAGAAAGGGGCCGTAAAAGTCTTTTTCCAGACTTGGCGCTCCGGCAATGACAAACTGATATTTAGGAAAGGAATGGGTTACGGACAACATAACGGATAGCGTTTTATGCACTTCCTGTCTGCGGCGACCCGGACCTTGTATGGAGCCAAAACGGCGACGGCGCCTCCTGGTGGGAGAATACCGCGGGCGACGCCTCGGTCTTTACCAAGCATGCGATCGCCACCGCATCGACTACGACGCAGAAAATCACCCCGGCAGACTTCGACGACGACGGTGACCTCGACCTGCTGCTCGGCGGCGGTTCGCCGGTCTGGCTAGAGAATTCCGCCGGCGACGCCTCGACCTGGGTCGAACGCGCACTCCCCGCCTCCGGCACGGGGTCGACTCTTCTCGTCGCCGACCTCGACGGTGACGGTGACGGCGACGTCGTCGACGCCAGCAGCGGCGGCGACGCCCTACGTTGGATCGAAAACCTGACCCTTCACCGCACCGCCACCTTCGCGGAGGGCATCGATATCGGTGACCGCCTCGAGGGCGCGGCCGTCTTCGGTGCCGTCGACCTCGACCGCGACGGTGATCTCGACATCGTCGCCGCCGGAGCCGGCGAAGACATCATTCGCTGGTCTGAGAATGACGGTACGGGCACGGCGTGGACCGATCACGTGATCGCCTCGAGTCTTGGGATCCCTTACGGGACCGCCCTCGGAGATGTGGACCACGACGGCGACATGGATGTGGTCGTCGCCGCCTTCGGCGCGAATAGTGTTCTGTGGATCGAGAATGCCGACGCCACTGAGGGCGGCACCTGGGTGTCGCATACGGTCGACTCCGACCTCAACGGAGCGATCTACGTCCACCTCGCCGACCTCGACCGCGACGGCGACCTCGACATCCTGGCCGCGGGACAAGACGCAGACGCCCTGTGGTGGTATGAGAATGATGGCTCACCCTCGGACGGCGGCTGGACCGAGCGCCTGCTGATGGACTCCGAGCTCGACCGCCCGCTGGGCGTCGCCAGTGGCGACATCGACGGCGACGGCGATCTCGACGTCGTGGTGGCGGCCGCCGGCTTCCCCAGTGCCATTCACTGGCTCGAGAACGACGGCTCACCGGTGGACGACGGCTGGACGGAGCGGACCCTCGCCTCGGGCTTCGGCGGTGCGACCGGCGTTCGGTTCTGTGACCTCGATAGGGACGGTGACCTCGACCTCGTGGCCTCCGCCCAGGACGATGACGAATTGTCCTGGTTCGAAAACGACGGCTCGCCGACCGACGGCGAGTGGCCCAAACACATCATTGTCAATGACTTTGGAGCGCCTCGCTACTTCGACTGCCTGGATATGGACGGCGACGGCGACCTCGACGTCACCGCCGCTGGCTTCGACGAAGACAGGATCCTCGTGCTGGTCAACGACGGCAGCCCGGACGACGGAGGCTGGCTGGTGGACACACTGCTGGGCAATATCAACTCGCCCGTCCAGGCGGCCTTCGCCGATTTGGATAACGACGGCCAAGTCGATGTCGTGGCGTCGGGCTTCTTCGCCGATCGACTTCGCTGGTATCGCAACCAGGGCGGTCAATTCGCCCTACCGACCGCCGCCGCCGTGGCGTCGACCGAGGTCGCTGAAGGTGCGCGCGATGTGGCCTTGCTGCGCATCGACGGCGCTCACCGAGGACGGGCGGGCGACGGCGACGCCGAGCTGGCGACCCTGGAGCTACTCTTTGAACAGGCGACGGACGATGCGCTGCTGGACGAGGAGCTCAATGCGCTGGTCGACACCCTGCGGCTTTACCTAGACGACGGCGACGGCGCCTTCGACCCGGCGCTCGACGGCCTCTTCTTCTCCTCCTCGGCGCCCTTCTCGCTTGCGGATGGCCTACTGACGCTCGAAATGGTCGACGGGGATCCCGGCGCGCAGATGAGTGTGGGCAGCGACGTGACCTGGTGGCTCACCGCCGACTTCGGCGCCGAGTCAGGAACGGCCGAGGCGAATACCTTCCAGATCATCCACATCACCTCCGGGTCTTCCACGGGCGAAATGAGCACCACCGACATTCCCCTCGCGCTCGAGGCACAGGACAACGTCACGTCGGGCCAACTCACGATCCTAGCCGGCCCCCGCGTCGCTGCGCCGATCGGCGACCAGACCGCCCTCGAAGGTGAACTCTACGAGCTCGACATCGCCCCTTCCTTCTTCGAGCCCGAAGACGAACCTCTGGAATTCGATGCCTCCGGTCTTCCGCCCGGCTTTGGCATCTCGGGCGCGGGCCTGATCACCGGCACCGCCGACGCCGCCGTCCAGGCGGGCGCGCCATACTCCGTGACCATCACGGCGAGCGACCCCGGCGGACTCACCGCCGAGGCCACTTTCTCACTCGGGATCAACGGCATCCCCGACCTCGTCGCACCGATCGACGACGCCACGGTCACCATCGGCGACGACGTCGCGCTCGACGTCTCGGCCAGCTTCCTAGATCCCGACGGCGAGCAGCTCACCTTCGAGGCGAGCGGCCTGCCGACGACGCTCACGATGCTGCCGTTCGGCGTCATCACCGGCACACCGCTCGACTTCGACCTCGGCGGCGCGCCCTATACGGTGGAAGTCACGGCGGTGGACACGAACGGCCTCGAGGTCTCGGACACCTTTATATTGGCGCTCAACGCGTCGCCGGATCTTGGATTCGAAATCGGTGACGCCGCGGTGAGCGTCGGAGTCCCTGTCATCCTCGACCTATCGCCCAACTTCGATGACCCCGACGGCGATACGCTCACCTTCACCGCCGAAGGACTCCCGGCGTCGCTGAGCCTGTCGACGGACGGCGTCATCACCGGCACACCGGTGACGGGCGACGAGACGGGCTCGCCCTACACCGTCACCGTCACCGTCACCGACCCCTTCGGCGCCACCGCAGAGGACGACTTTTCACTCACCGTCGAGGCCGCGCTTTTCGCCGACGGTTTCGAGTCCGGCGATACTTCAGCTTGGGCGTCGGCGGTGCCGTGATGGACGGCGCCGCGCCCCGCGCGGTGCCCGCAGTGCCCTCACCAGCTCAAGTCGCCGCCGACGGCGGCTTGAGCGCATTGGCGAGCCAGACCCGCGCGGCCCGCCAGTCGCGGGCGATGGTCGCCAGCGATATGTCGAGCACGTCGGCGACGTCCTCATTGGTCAGGCCGCCGAAGAAACGCAGCTCGACGATTTGCACGGCCCGCGGCGAGACTTCGCCGAGGCGCTCGAGGGCACGGTTCAGGTCGAGCAGGTCGACGGAGAACTCGGGCTGATCGGCGAAGCTAGTGACCAGCGTCACCGGCGTCGGACTGCCTCCCCGTTTGGCCGCGTCACGCCGACGGAAACGGTCCACCAAGACGTGGCGCATGGTCCGCGCCGCGAAGGCGAAGAAGTGGTTGCGGTCCTTGGTATCCGCACCGGCGCCGATCAGGCGCAGGAAGGCCTCGTTGATCAGCTCGGTCGGCTGCAGTGTTCGACTCGGTCCCCGCCGCAGGTAGTGATTGGCGAGCACGCGGAGCTCGCCATAGATTTCAGGCAGCATCTCTTCGAGCGCCGATTCATCGCCCGCTTGCCAGCGTGCGAGCATGACGGTGAGATCACCTGGACTCCCGTTCTCAGTGGTCATTTATCCCCAAAGGTAGCAGTTTTTAGCGTGCGCCCAGCGCCGCGAGCCGCGCCGCGGCATCTTCAGCGTCTCGCCGCATCGACTCATCGCCGCCCGCGAATAGCGCCCGCGCTTCATCGAAAAGCCGCCGCGCTTCCTCCCGTCGCTCGAGGTGCCAGAGCGTTTCGCCGAGGTCCAGCGCGCTCAGGCCGATATCGCGGTGACCGGAATTGAGCTTGGTGACCCGAATTCTGTGCGCACGCTCCGCGTGGCGGTGGGCTAGCTCGAAGTCCCGGGATCCGATCGCCAGCCGCGCAAGGTGCCCTAGGCTGCGGGCGACGTCGGGGTGCTCGGCGCCGAGCGCGGCCTCGCGGATCGCCAGGGCACGCTCCTGCATCGGCCGGGCCTCCCCCGGGCGTCCTAGGTCTTCGAGCACACGCGCCAGGTTGTCGAGACTCCGGGCCGTATCCGGGTGCTCGGATCCGAGTGTGCGCTCACGGATTTCGAGGGCTTCCAGAAGGTAGGCCTCTGCCTGCTCGAGGCGCCCGAGGTGGACCGACTGCACGCCGAGATTGTCGAGTACGTTAGCCAACTTCGGATGGCGATCGCCCAGCCGGGACCGAAGTTGAGCTTCGAGGGGCACGAGGATCTCGACGGCCTCCTCGAACCGTCCCTGGTTGGCGATCACCATCGCCAATCCGTTGTAGTGCGAGGCGAAAGTCGGATGCCCCGGCTTGAGGACGGACTTCCTCAGCTCTATGGCGCGACGGAACTCGGCTTCCGCGGCTGACCAGCGCCCGAGGGCCGAAAAGGTCAAGCCGAGATTTTGGTGGCCCGCGGAGAGCGCAGGCACAGCTCCGCCGAGGCGTCTGAAAATCGCCATGCTCTGCTCCTGCGCCTCCACCGCGCCGCCATAGTCGCCGCCTGACCGACGCACGCGCGCCAGCATGTCGAGCGCCTCGGCGCGCTTTCGAAGATCTTCCCTCTCCTCCCGGGCGCTCTCCTCCCGGGCGCTCTCCTCCCGGGCGCTGAGGATAGCCAGGGCCCGCTCGAGCAGAAAAGTAGCGGTTTCCCGGTTGGCGAGCCGAATCTCGAGCTCCGCGAGCTGGATCTGCACATCAGCCAAATCCCGGCTATTCGGGTCACCGTGCGACTCGAGATTGGCGAGGCTCGCTTTCAGGTGTTTACGAGCCTCGTCGAAGATCCCGAGCCGCCGGTAAATTCTGCCGATCTCTTCCTGGAGGCGGGCCTTCACTAGAGGACTATCCTCGAAGTCAGAATCGAGCCGCTCGGCGCCCCGGGCAAGGATCTCGAGCGCGGTGACCTGCTCGGGCCGCTTGCGCGCCTTGTGCGAAAGCGGATTCGCAGAGTCGAAGATCCTGGCCAAAAAGTGGACGGCATCGTCGGCGTCGTCGCGCGCCGCGATCGCCGCCGCGGCCTCGGCCCGAGCAGTCTGCTCGGCCGCCCGGGCGCGCAGCAGGCCGCCCACCGTGCCGATGACGCCGATCGCCAGGGTGAGCACCACCGCCGAGGCGGCGATCACCGCCGTGCGGTGTCGCCGCACCAACTTGCCGACCAGCACCCGGGCGGTAAACGGACGCGCGCGGATGGGTTCGTCGGCGAGGTGGCGCGCGATGTCGTCGGCGAGCTCGGCGGCGGACTCGTAGCGCAGCGCGGGATCCGAATCGATCGCTTTCATGACAATGCTGTCGAGGTCGCCGCGCAACCGATGCACGAGCCGTCCTGCGTCGAGCTGACGCCGGCGCGCGATGTGTTCCCGCTGCTCGCCGTCCAGATCGGTGATCTGCGTGGAAGGGCGCTCGGCGTCGTAATTCTGCCGACGACGGATGATCTCCACAGGATCGGCATGGGATGTAGCCCACGGGTCGAGTCCCGTCAGCAGCTCGTAGAGCAGGACGCCGAGCGAGAAAACGTCGGACCGAGTATCGAGCTCGCTGCCCGGCTCGAGCGCTTCGGGACTCATATAGGCCGGAGTGCCGACGAATCGGTCTCCCGTGGGCGCC
>JBCDKB010000534.1:0-5722 GCA_038747035.1 Acidobacteriota bacterium
TCACGACGGACACCGGCGGCATGCGGGTGCTCGACAGTCGGCAGGTCGCCGGTCGTACGTGGGCGCACCTCGCGGTCCAGGGAGACCGGATTTACGTGCGCAGCGAGACCTCGCTCGTGGCCCTGGAATGGACGGCGCCCGGTCGCCGTCAGTCGATAGCGGCGGGGAAGTCGGCGTCTTCCCCCGTCCGCGGCCTTGCGGGGAACCGCCCCTGACTGTTAGGCACGGAGAACGATGCGCATCCTGATTATCGAAGACAACGATGATCTCGCCGGCAATATCGGTGACTTCCTCCAGCTCAAGGGGCATACGGTCGACTTCGCGTCCGACGGCGTGGTCGGTCTGCATCTGGCGGTGACTGAGGATTTCGACGCCGTCATCCTGGATCTGATGCTTCCCGGTATTGACGGGCTTTCCTTATGCCGGCGACTGCGGGAAGACGCGAAGCGGCAGGTGCCGATTTTGATGCTCACCGCCAGGGACACCCTCGAAGACAAGCTCAGCGGCTTCCAGGTCGGCGCCGACGACTACCTCGTGAAGCCCTTCGCCCTCGAAGAGCTCGAGATGCGCATCCTGGCGATCACCAAGCGGGGCGGAAATCAGCGTCGTAGCCTGGTCGTGGCGGATCTCGAGCTTGACCTTGGCACCCTCATCGCGCGGCGTCAGGGCAAGGTCTTGGGCCTGAACCGGATGGGTATCCGACTGCTGCAGGAGCTGATGCGGGCGTCTCCCAACGTCTTGACCCGCAGCGAGTTGGAGGGTCGTATCTGGGGAGAGGAGCCGCCCGAGAGCGGCTCCCTCCGCACGCACATCTACCAGCTGCGTCGGATTCTCGACCGCCCCTTCGATCGCCCGCTGCTCGAGACGGTCCACGGGATCGGGTACCGACTCATCGACCACAGGAAAGAGACGGTATGAGCAGAAGGCGGACCCACTACCGAAGGAGGGACGACAGGTGAGTACAGCTCCGTGGACTTGGCGGGAGCGTGGGGCTGACCCGCCGATTGATTTTGGGCCAGCGCACCTCGACGCCATCCGTGCCCTCAAGGTGGGATTTGAGGAGGTGGAGAATGGCGCCGCCTGCGTCGAGCTGCCCGCAAACTCCGAAGCGCCGGAAGACTTTGAACGGGCGGTCGATCTCTTTCTCAACCATGCGACCTTGGATCGGTTCGCCGGGCGCGTGCGCAATCCCTATGTGGGCCCCGACGATCCGGATCTAGATCTGCTGCAAGACACGCCTGATTCTGAGATCCGGGAGCTCTTCGCCTCAGGGGTAGATTTCGATTTTGAAGCCTCTCCGGCTGAGCTCGCCCTTTTCGCGGAGGCGGACCTCCGTTCGTCCGGCATCGATCCGAAACGTCCCTTCGGATCGGAGAGCGTCGGCCGCGACGTCAAGCGGATCATCGATCCGGAGCGCACCCTGAACCGCAAGCAATTCCGTGCCGCCCGGGCCCACGCCGAATCCCGGATGATGGTCTTGCTTCAGTTCTTCGTGCAGAACGCCGAGCTCGAGCCCGGGAGTTATGCGCGCGTCGACCACGAATGGCAGCGGCTGGGCTCCGACGGGCCCGAAACCGACATGCTGGGGAGTGACGACTGGTACTGGAATATCGCCCGGGACTTCAACCTCCAGAATCGCATCTTCTCCGACACGCTTTTCCACCTCCACCACCTGGTGTGGGAGGGGCGCATCGACGCCCCCTACGCCGACCTTGTCCAGCAGCTGCGCCTCCACGACCTGTACGAGGACTTCACCGAGCCGCATTTCGAAGGCACCACGCTCGAGCATGCTCTGGCCGCTTACGACGCATTCGGTCTCCGTATCTTCGCGGTCATCGCCGTGCGCGCCTTGAACGCGACCGCCCGCTTCACAGAAGCCCTCGAGCTGTTCGTCGCGGTGGGTCGGGCCGACGCGCCGCCGGAAGAAGCGGATCTCGGCTCAGTGTCTTATCCCAACCTGGGGATGCTCGAGGCGGGAATCGCGCGCTACGGTTCGGGTGACATGGACGCCGACGGCTTCCAGCGGTGGATCGCCGGCCAGCACGCAACCAACACAGGGCGGTCTCCTTATCCGTTCGTGCTCGACATGCTCAACCTCCAAAGCATGGTGGACGTCGATGACCCCGCGCTCGGTTGGCACATTCGCGCCGCCTGCGCACAGATTGCGGTGATGCGCGGTCCCTATCGGCCCGGCGAGGATTAAGAACCGTGCCGTCGAGCATGCACCGGTCGCTCCAGAAAGCGTTTTGGACCTTCGGCGGCGTGCTCGTGATGGTCTACGCCCTGCTCCACGGACAGCTTTCGAATTGGCAGGAAGATCAGCTGCTCCTTCGCCAGATCCGACTCGAGCTCGAGTCGTACCTCAGCCGTCATCCGGAGGTGCTGACCGGCGCGGCGGCGCCGCCGATGACGAGTCGCTTCTTGAGTATTCACCTCGGCGCGGACGCTTTGCCGTCGCAGCTGGCTGAGAAGGTCGCGCCGCTGCCGCCGGGCATCCATGAGATCAACCGCGGGCCCATGGAAGGGGAGGACTATTTCATCGCCGTCCGCTTGACCGAGAAGCCGGGGACCAAGCTCTACCTGATTTTTGACGTTCGGCGATTTGAAGATGTCGAGTGGTGGCACACCCAGATGCCCGTGCTCTTCGGAGCGTGCGTGGTCGTTTTCTCAATCGGACTGATCTGGGCCTCCCGCTACAGCCGCGCCGTGCTCGAGCCGCTGACCGGGCTCGCTGAAACCGTCGGCCAAGAGCCGCGTCCGGCGGATCTCGCCGAGGCCCTCTCCCGGCGCCGGGATCCGGCCGAGCTCGCCCAGCTGAGCCGGGCCCTTGAAGGGTCGATGAAAACGATCGGTGAGCTCGTGCACCGTGAACGGGAGTTCACCCGCAACGCCAGTCATGAGCTGCGGACGCCGCTCGCCGTCATCCGCGGCGCCGCCGAGCTACTCGCCTATGAAGAGCTCTCTGAGCCCGCCGCCCGGCGTTTGCTACGCATCCAAAGGTCGGTCCAGCAGATGGAAGAGCTGATCGAGACTTTCCTCTGGCTAGCCCGCGAGCACCCCGGAGCCAGCGATGCGCTCGTCGAAGTGGCGCCGCTCGTCCACCGGATCGTCGAAGGCCATCGCCATCTCCTGGGATCCCGCCCGGTCGACGTTGTGGTCGAAGTGGACCCCGAGCTCGAAATGGCCGTGCACGCTCCGATCCTCGCCGTGGTGCTCGCCAACCTGGTCAAGAACGCCTTCTATTCAACCCAGGAGGGATCGGTGACGATCGAGTGCTCCGGCGACTTGCTGACGGTGGCCGATACCGGGCCCGGCTTCGATGTCAACGAGCCCGGGGAGCACCGGGATCGATCGACCCACGGATTTGGCCTCAATATCGTGCGGGATCTTTGTGAACGCAGCGCGTGGGACTTTCGACTGAGGGCGAGGGTGCCCCGGGGGATCACCGCGACCGTCTCCTTTGAAGGAGAAGCGTCGTCGAGGGAATAATCTTCGTTTTTATATCGGGATTGAATCTATCCCTGCCGTTTGGCCGAAACGTTCCGTGCTACTCTTGGGTCGTAGAGACAGTATTGCAACATGCACGCGGCGCCAGGAATACCCTTGGATTTTCAGCAAAATACTGCCCGTGAGCCGTCGACCACTGTCCTCGGTGGCTTGAGTGAAACCGTTCACGCGACAGATAGCGGTGGACGTTTTAGCGTCGGTGACGTGCTGGCCGAGCGCTTTGAAATCACCCGCTGGATTGCCAATGGCGGTATGGGGGAAGTCTACGCGGCTCGGGATCTAGAGCTCGGGACGGAGATTGCCCTCAAGATCATTCGCCCCCGTATTGCCCGGGACAAAGCGGCGATGTTGCGCTTTCGCCGTGAGATCACCCTGTCTCACCGCGTGACGCATCCCAACGTCTGTCGCATCTACGACTTTTTTCAACACACGGCAGAGAAGTCCGAAGGCGCCAAGGATGAAGACGTTGTCTTCTTGACCATGGAGCTTTTGCAGGGGCGGACGCTTGACGATTGCGTTCCTGACGGGCAGCGCCTCGGGCTGGCCCGAATCTCGGAGATTGCCCGGCAGATTGCGGACGCCCTCGGCGCGGCGCACGGCGTCGGCATCGTTCATCGCGATCTCAAGTGCAGCAACGTGATGGTGGTGGAGGCGGACCAGAAGCTCCGCGTCGTCGTGACCGACTTCGGACTCGCTTGCCATGAAGTCGATGACGATGTGGAGGTGACTCGAGTCGGCGAAGTGATCGGCAGCCCGGCTTATATGGCGCCGGAACAGGCCACGCAAGACGCAATCACACCGGCCTCAGACCTCTACGCTTTCGGCGTTTTGCTCTATCGGCTCGTGACCGGCCGGCTGCCGTTCGAATCCCGCAAGCCATTTGTCCTGATCGCAAACAAGCTCAAGGGCGATCCGCTGCCGCCCCGGGCCCACGTGCCGGATCTCGACCCCCGCTGGGACGACGCCATCATGAGGTGCCTGGACCGTAGCCCTGATGAGAGACCGGCGTCGGCGGCGGAGGTGATCGCGATCCTCGAGGGCGATGTCGCCAAGGTCGAAGGCCCGGGGAAGGGCGACAAAGCCCGAGGAGACCGGGACGGCGTCATCCGTCGCGCTCGTCTGGCGACCCTGGCGGCTGCGGTCGCCGTGGTGGTTCTCGGCTTTAGCACGTGGACGGCGCGGGGTCCCAAGGCGCATCCATTTCTCGCCAGCGCCGCCGCCGGCTTCCCGACGCCGGCGGATTCGGAGGTCGCCGCCCTCTACGTCCAGGGCCTCGACAGCTACTCTACTGGGGAGATGCAAGCGGCCCGACGTCTTCTGAACAAAGCCGCATCCTCGGCTCCGGACGATCCACTCGTCCAGGCCGCGCTCGCCAAAGTGGAGAGGGCCTTGGGTTATGACGGCGACGCCCTCGGGCACATCCGCGTCGCTTACCAGGCGCGGGCGGGCCTTGCTGGCCCCGAGCGTCTGCTCGTCGAAGGAGACTATCGCCGGTTCACCGGTGATTTTGACGGCGCCATTGGTCGCTATGAGCGGCTGCTCGAGCATTTCCCCGGCGACCTCGGTTTGGCGGTCGCGCTCGGCGAGATTCAGGTGGAAGCCGGCAGGCTCCAGGACGCTGAGCAAACCTACGCCCAGCTCATGGCCTTGCCGGAGGAGGCGCGGATGGATCCGCGGGTGGATCTATTCGCCGCCAAACTCGCCAAGGCCGGTTCTCAGCTTCTTGAATCTTCCGCGGCGGCGTCACGGGCGATTGAGGCCAGCGAACGCCTGGGTCGTGCCGAGTTGGCGCTGCGCGCGAAGCAGCTGAAAGCCAGGGTTTTGTGCCAGCTCGGAGAAATCACCGAAGCCAGGGACATTGTCACCCAGGCCTACCACGATGCCGTCGAGCTGGGCGACAAGTACGGCATGGCGGAGATGCTCGGCATGAGCGGGATCATCGACTCCTATCGGGACGACCTGGAGGAGGCGCTGGTTTCATACGGGAAGGCTCTTTCGCTCTACCGGGAGATCGACAACAGGCAGGGGATCCTTCGGGTCCTCAATAACAAAACGAACGTGCTGACCCGGCTCGGTCGCCATGAAGAATCCCTCGTACTCCGCCGGGAGGCCGTCGATTTGGCCCGCAGCATGGGTCGGAAAAAGATGGTGGCGACAAGCGTCTCAAACCTCGCCGTGACCCTTTGGTATCTCGGCGAGATGGAAAGAACTCGAA
>JBCDKB010000535.1:0-5712 GCA_038747035.1 Acidobacteriota bacterium
AGCGTGTGCCCTATCACCAAATCCAAGCCGTTGGTTCGCTGCACTATTCCTGAGAAAAGGAGCTGAACTCGAAGGTGTCGATAGTGGGACAATCGCAGCTTTTCTTTCGCGCGTAGCAATCGAACATCCCAGCTTTACTGTGAGCGAAGAATTTGGCTTTGGAGTACTCAGGGCGCTGTCAATGATTGGGACTAAAGATGTGGCTCTGATTTCAAAGTTCCTTTGGTCGAAACCAGTCATCCGATCCTTGAACGCTTCCCTGGATAGTTTCCTAATTTCTTCGAAGCGAAAGTATCGACCGTGTCGCTTAAGGATCAAGCCTGGGCGTGAGGTGGAACATGGAGAACTGCTCTATCCGACGGCCATACGGCTTAGCAGTCGGTTGGTCACTGAATTTGCTAAGTTAGGTTTTGTTGAAGAGACGGCACCTACAGGAGAAAGAGTCTTCTCGGTGATTGAGGTATGACGTCACTTCGATTAGCTGGTGACCTGCTTCCCGCATACTGGTCCAGTCTCATGAGAAAATCGGACCGCTGAAGAGTGCGTACCGAAGAGACTCTTCAGGAGCCGACGGCCTCGCGTTACGCAGGCCTGAACTAGCCGTCGACCCTCTCGCGAAACCCCGACCGATACCTCGAAGGCGTCGTCCCCACGATTCTTTTGAAGTGCAGACGCAGAATCTGCGCATCAGAGAATCCCGCTCGCTCCGCCACCGCCTCCATCGACAGCTCGGTTGTCTCGAGCAGCAGCTGGGCCCGACGGGCCCGCTCGGCTTGTAGCCAGCGGTGGGGCGTGCTGCCGGTGGTCGCGCGGAAGCGGCGGGCGAAGCTGCGCAGGGACATCCCCGCAAGCTTGGCCATGCCCTCGACGGTGTGATCTTGATCGAGGGATGACCGCACCGCTTCGAGCACGGCGGAGAGGGCGTGCTCGTCGCTGGGGGCGACGGGGGTCTCGACGAATTGCTGCTGGCCGCCTTCTCGGTGCGGCGGGACGACGAGTCGGCGGGCCACTTGGTTGGCCGTGGCGGACCCGAAGTCGCGACGCACTAGGTGCAGACACATGTCGATGCCGGCGGCGCTGCCGGCCGACGTGATGACGTTGCCGTCGTCGACGTAGAGCACGTCGGCGTCGAACTCGACGTCGGGGAAGCGCCGGGCGAGGTCATCGGCATATTTCCAGTGGGTGGCGGCGCGGCGTCCGTTGAGCAGACCGGCCGCGGCGAGCACGAAAGCGCCGCTGCACACCGACGCGAGCCGGGCGCCATCTTCGTGCGCCCGGCGGAGCGTGCGGACGAGTGCTTCTGGAACCTCCGTCTCGGTCGACCCCCATCCGGGGATCACGATCGTTCCCGCGGTGTCGAGGGCTTTCAGCGTGTAAGGCACCTCGACCGACACGCCGCCGGTGGCCGGCATCGGTCCCCGTTCCACCCCGGCCACACGGAAGCGATACCAGGCGTCGAACTCCGGTCGCGGCAGGCCGAAGAGCTCGACGACGATGCCGAATTCGAAGGTGCAGACTCGCCGGTGGACCACCGCGACGACGTCGAGCGGGTTTCTGGGCATGTCCGAATTTTAATGAATATTGTCTTTTCTGCCAATTGTGGTCGACCGGCGACTCGGCCAGGATTTCTCTCGGCGGGGCCGAACCCGCCTTTCCAGAAACTAGACGCCGAAAGGAACACCATGGCTGTTCGACCGAAGAACCTCGTCCTCGACGTCGCCGCCGCGCCGAGCGCCGACGCGCAGCACTACTTCGCCCACCGGTTTGCCTTCGAAACCGACTGCTGGGACGTGCACGCTACGGAGGCGCTGGAGGACCGCGGCTTCGTCCTGCTCGACGTGCGATCCCGCGAGGCCTACGACGCCGGCCACGTGCCCGGGGCGACCCACCTGCCCCACTGGCAGATGAGCGAAAAACGCGTTGCGGAGTACCCCGAGGACACCGTCTTCGTCGTCTACTGCGCCGGCCCCCACTGCAACGGATCCACCCGCGGCGCGCTTCGCCTCGCCAAGCTCGGTCGGCCGGTGAAGGAGATGATCGGCGGCGTCACGGGATGGCTCGACGAAGGCTTCGAATTGGAGACGAGTTGAGCCGCGGGGCGGCGACCAGCGGCTTCAGGCCGAGGGGGCCCGCGCTGCCGACGCGGGTCACCCTCGCCGCTCTGCTGGTCGTCGTCCTGTGGGCCTCGGCCTTCCCGGCGGTGACGATCGCCCTGGAGGGGTTCACGCCCGGCGGCCTAGCCTTGGCGCGCTACGCCGTCGCGTCGCTGCTTTTCCTAGGGGTTGCGGCGCTTCGCCCGCCGGCGCGCCCGTTGCCGGCCGAGCTCGCCCGGCTTGCGGTCTGCGGCGGCTGTGGCATCGCCCTCTATAACGTCGCCCTCAATACCGGGCAGCAGACCGTGTCCCCCGGCGCCACGAGCCTCGTGGTCAACACCGTGCCGATGTGGACATCCCTGCTGGCCGTGCCGCTACTGGGGGAGCGCGCGGTGGCCCGTCAGTGGTGGGGTTCGGCGCTGGCCCTCACGGGCGTGGCCCTGCTCACCTTCGAACGGGTGGGCGTGACGGTCGGAAGTGGAGCCGTGATGGGCGTCGCCTGGGTCATGGCGGCTGCGGTGGCCCAGGCGCTCTACTTCGTGGTGGCCAAGCCCCTGCTCAGGACGCGTTCCGCCGTCGAGGTCACGGCCTGGGCGGTGTGGTTGGGCACCCTCTTCCTCTTACCGTGGACTGGGGAGCTCACCGCCTCGGCGTCCGCCGCGGGTCGTCGCGCCTGGCTCGCCGTGCTCTTCCTCGGCTTCGGCCCGGCCGCCCTCGCCTATGCGGCCTGGTCGTTTGTCCTGGCCAACAGTCCCGCCGGAAAAGCTGCCCTGTGGCTCTTCCTTGTCCCGGCGGTCGCCGTCGGGCTCTCTTGGATGGTCTTCGGCGCCCCGCCGACGCCGATGCTGCTCGTCGGAGGCGCGTTCTGTGTGGGCGGTGTGGCGGTCGGCCGGCGGTGAGGGGGTTCGGCGCCTCCAAATCCGTCCACCCGACCCTCCACGCGAATCTTCAGTCGACGCTGAAATGCATCAGCTCGACCGGCACCAGCTGCGCGTCCCTGAGGCCCAGGGAGCGCACGCCTGGAATCGAGATGAAGAATCCGAGGTCGGTGAATTGTCCGGTCGTGCTGTCGTAGGTGAAGGCCGAGACGCCGGCGTCGTGGCCGACGTGGACCACGCGGTCGCGGTCCATGGTCACCGCCCGGCCCGAGTTGCCGCCCAGATTGCTGAATCCTGACCTGGCGGTGTAGCCGCCGGCGCCGTAGGAAAACGCCGAGAGGCCGCCGTCGTGAACCACCAGGAGGTCCCCGGACGGATCTTCGAAGACACCGTTCACGTTCGGGAGCGCGAAGAAATGCCCGGTGTCCGCGTAGCTCAACCCGTCGTAGGTGAGCGCCGACAGCCCGGCGGCGTGGCCGGCGTGGATGGCGTCATTCGAGTCGACGAAGACCTCGCGGACGTTGGCGATCGCGAAGAACTGCCCCGCCACGCTCGAGTAGGTCGACGGGGGCGTGAAGTCGGTGGCCGAGAGGCCGGCGGAATGGCCGGGGTGCAAAACGTCGCCCGGATCCACCGCCAGGCCAAGGTTGGGCGCCGGCAGGCTGAGGAAAGCCTTGGTGTCCGTGTAGCCCGCGCCGGCGCCCGCGGAGAAGTCGAACTCGAGGCCGGACAGGCCGCCGGCGTGCAGGACGTGCACGACGCCGTTCGAATCGATCACCAAGCCGTCGACGTTGAGCGGGCCGAAGAAGGGGGCGGTCGCCGTGGCGTCGGCGTAGGACTGCGTGCCACTGTCGTAGACCAGGGCCGAAAGGCCGGCGCCGTGGCCCACGTGAATCACGTCGTCGGCGTCAACAAGGACGGCCTCCGCCCCGGAAAGGGAGAGGAAAGCGGTCGCCGGCCCCGAATAGCCGGGCGAGTAGTTCACTTCAGAGAGGCCGGCCGCGTGGGCGACGTGGAGCTCCACCTGCGCGGCGACGGCCCCTGGAAAGAGAACGGCCACCAAAGTGACGGTGATGATGGGGAGGACTCTACGCATCATTTTTTCCTTCGATCTCGTGGGTCGTCCGAGGGATGGCTCGGGGCGTGACGCCGACTTGGAAGAGCGCGGCGCCGCCGATTCGCCGCCGGGGGGCTTGAACTTAGCAGCGTCCGGGACCGTCGAAATCGTTGAGCGGGTCGTAGGCGTTCTGAGTGCGCCGGGGCGAGCGCGATCTGGGTTGAGGGACCTGACGGGCTTCAGTGCCGCCGGAGCCCCACTCCGGCGGCGGCGATCAGGAGGGCCATGAGCGCAAGCCCGAGGTGGCTGAGGGTCGGGATGTCGGCGAAGCCGACGACCGTGAAGACCGTTGCGTCTTCGGTGCCGGAGGACGCCGGATCGTCGCTCGGGGCGACGGTGTCGTTGGTGCCGTCGTTATTGCTGTCGAAGCGCACGAGCGCTTGGTTGGCGATGAGCTCGCCGGCGTCGGCGTCGACCACGGCTTCTAGCCAGACGATGACGGTCTCGCCCGCGGGCAGGGGACCGTTGCCGGTGATGGCGTTGGCGCCCGAGTCGACGGTGATGGCGAAATCGGGGCGGTCGGCGCCGGCGTCGAAGACGCGGAGGGTATCAGGGAGCCCATTCTCGAGCTCGTCGGACGTCGGGTCGTCGGGCTGGTCGGCGCCGCCGAGGTTGGTGATCTCGATTTCGTAGAGCACGGTGTCGAAGGGCGGCGCGTAGCGCGCGACGCGGAGCGAGGCCGTGAGCAGGGCGCCGGCGTCGTCGTTCTCGACGGTGCCGAGGCCGCCGCCGGGGGCGACGGTGACGTCGGCGCTCGACGGGGCGCCGAGGCGAACCTGGAAGGTCTCGTCGGGCTCGACGACGACGTCGCCGTTGACGGTGACGTCGAGGCTTTGGGTCTCGCCGTCGGTTCCGCTGAAGGTGAGCACGCCCGACGCGGCGTCGTAGTCGCCGTCGGCGACGGCGGCGGTGCCGTCTTCGGTGCTAAACAGCACCGTGAAACCGCCCGCGACGTCGCCGGAGAGGCTGACGGTGAAGGTGAAGACGGTGGCGCCGTCGGTCTCGGCGCGGGACACCTCGTCGAGGGTGAGCTCGGCGGAATCGTCGTTGGCGATCGTGCCGGTGGCGTCGCCGTCGACCACGGCGACGTCGGCATTCGAGGCGACGTCGAGCACGACGCGGAAGGTCTCGTCGGCTTCGACCGTGGCGTCGCCGTTGACGGTGACGTCGACGGTCTGGACTTCGCCGTCGGCGCCGGTGAAGGTGAGGGTCCCGGCGGCGGTGGCATAGTCGCCGTCGGCGACGGTGGCCGTACCGTCTTGGGTGGCGAAGGGGACGGTGAAGCCGCCGGCGACGTCCCCCGTGAGGGTGACGGCGAAGCTGAAGGTCGCGGCGCCGTCGCCTTCGGCTTGGCCCACGTCGGCGATGGAGACCTGGGCCGCATCGTCATTTTCGAGCGTGCCGGTCGCGGTCACGCCGGCGGCGACGTCGGGATTCGACGCCGGACCGAGGCTGAGGGAGAAGGCCTCTTCGGCTTCGACCGTGGCGTCGCCGTTGACGGTGACGTCGACGGTCTGGACCTCGCCGTCGGCGCCGGTGAAGGTGAGGGTCCCGCCGGCGGCGGTGTAGTCGCCGTCGGCGACGGTGGCGGTGCCGTCGGAGGTAGCGAAGGGGACGGTGAAGC
>JBCDKB010000536.1:0-5704 GCA_038747035.1 Acidobacteriota bacterium
GTCAGGTCGAGCTTTCGGAAAACTACAGCCACAAGCATCAATCTTGCGTCGTCCCCGGCGCCTCCGGAGGGCTCTCACGCATGTGTACCGAGATTGCGGTTTCCCTCTTTCAAGCTTTGGAAGAGCACGGGGTCCAGCTTGAGGCTTCCCTTTTACGAAGCCTTTCGGCCTGCTACAAAAAACTCGCCAGGTCCCGGCTCAAGCCTTATCGAGCGACCGCAGCGATCAACGGTCTGTCCTTCGACCAGCTGCGAGAAGAAAAGCAGATCGACCTCTTCGCACTCTCCCTCGATCAAGCGTGGGACACGCTGACCCAGTGTCGGCTGGCGAGCTCCGCCCTACCCTGCTGGGGCAACATGCAAGCGAGGCTGCCGGATTTCGGCGAGCAGCTCAGGGCCTCGGCGCGGGACGATCTCCCGGCGCCGCCGCCCTGCGGCGCCGTCTCGACGCACCCCGCAGTCCTCCATGATGTCTCCGACCGTGTCGTTTGATTTCCCCTACCTGTCAAAACCCGCTCATCACCACGGAGGCCAGTGAAATGGAAAGAGCGCAAACCTTGCCGACCCGCCGGAGCGGACTCTCGTCCGACCCACTGAATGCGACGATGGCTGCCGAAAAGACTCCAAGAAAGTCCGTGATCAAAGACACCAACGACATCCTCACCATCGTCGGTGGAGATTTCGATTTTCTTGCGGAGGTGCTTGTTGTCTTCCGTGGAGATATCGAGGACCAGATGCGGATTCTCTCCGAGTCGATCGAAAGCCGAGACACCATCACGGCGGGCAAGGCGGCCCACGGCCTGCGCGGTTCGGTGGCGAACTTCAGCTGCCACGTCGGCGCCGATATGGCCTTCGAAATCGAAGCGGCGCTGGACCGTGGACAGTGGCCGACCGTGCGCTCCAGGTTCGCGGAGCTTTCGGAAACGCTCGACAGTCTCTTGGAGGAGCTCGATGCACTCGTCGCTGCTGGCGCCTGAACCCGACCGGATCGACACCCTCCCCGTCGAGGCTCCGCCGTCGATTCTCATCGTCGAAGACCAGCTCTTCAATCGGCGCATCCTCGAGCACATCTTGTCTCCGGAGGGCTACAGCCTCGAGCTGGCTGCGACCGGCGAGGAGGCGCTCCAGCTGGCCTTGGAATCGCCCCCCGATCTCATCCTGCTGGATGTCGTCATGGGCGACCTTTCGGGGTTCGATGTCTGTCGCGAGCTGCGGAAACATCCCGAGACCGAAGATACGCAGATCATGTTTCTGACGGCCCTAGTGTCGGAAGGAGACAAGATCAAGGGCCTCGATCTCGGAGCCTCGGACTACATCACCAAGCCTTTCTCCGCCGGTGAGGTCCGCGCCCGCGTTCGCACCCAGCTGCGTCTCCAGCAGCTGACCCGGAGTCTGCGGGAGAAAAATCGAGAGCTCGAAGAGAAGCACCTGCGTCTCGAAGAGGACCTGCAGGCCGCGGCCGTCGTTCAGCAGACCCTCATCCCCGATACTCACCAGTCTCCGGCCGGATTCCAGGTCGACTGGCACTTCCTGCCTTGCGAGAAGCTCGGCGGCGACATTTTCAACTTCGTCGAGCTCGATGAGCGATACGTGGCCTTCTACCTGCTCGACGTGAGCGGACACGGGGTGCCTTCGGCGATGGTCACCGTCTCGGTGGCCAAAAGCCTGGCGCCGGTCGGCGGCCTGCTGTCGAGGAGCGATGAGAATTCCCACCGTCTCGCGCTCCGCCCGGCGCAGATCCTGAACGAGCTCGACCGCGAGTATCCGACCGATCGCTTCGGGAAGTTCTTCACCATTTCCTACGTGGTGATCGATCGCTTCACCGGCGAGATGCGCTACAGCTCAGCGGCCCATCCGCCTCCGGTCCTGGCGCGCGCCGGTCAAGCCACAGAGCTGCTCGAAGAGGGGGGGCCGCTCATCGGCCTCGGCCAGTACCTCGGCTACGAAGAAGGTGAACGACGACTCGAGCCCGGGGACCGATTCTTCCTCTACTCCGACGGCATCGTCGAACACGAGGGCCCGACGGGGCTTTTTGGCCAAAACCGTTTTCTGGACGCCGTCAGCCGCCCGGAACTTTCGCTTCCGGAGATCAATCAACAGCTCTTGAACGCCATTCATGAGCACGGTGAAGGGGCGGCTCCGGTCGACGACGTGTCGCTGCTCGCCGTGGAATTTACCGGTGGCGAGGAGAAGTCACCATGACTCCGTCATCCCACGAGGAACGGTCGGGGGCACTCGACACCGCGGAGCCGGTCACGCTCGAACTCGGCGCAGACTCGGGCCGCGCCCCTTTCGAGATCGAGCTCCGCTTCGCCAGCAGCCTCCCCATGGTCTCCGTCGTGGGTCCCGTGATCAACCAGCTCTCCAAGCTTGCGGGTCTGGACCCATCGGCGGCCCACGAAATTGAGCTCTGCGCCGTCGAGGCGGTCACCAACAGCATCGAGCATGGCTGCGATCTCTGCGCCGAGCACGAGGTCAACGTCGGATTCCGGACAGAGGCCGACCGGTTGGAGATTCGCATCTTCGATACGGCCCCGCCGGCGGACCTGGACATCAGCACCCGGCCCTCCGGGCAAGGGGGCGAGCGCGATGTCGTGCCGGACCTCGGCGCCTTCCGGGGACGCGGTCTCTTCATCATGAAACAGCTTATGGAATCGGTGACATTCGAATCCAGCGACGAGGGTCCATGGCACAACAAGTTGACCATGGAGCGCCCGCTTCGAAGCCAGACCGAGACCTAGGCTGGGACCTGGGAACCGGGAATCACCATGGGAAGCCGCAGAGGCCATAGCTCGACGGCACACCGCCCGCGCCCGGGGACGCAACGCCTACGCGCCCAAAGGGCCGTCGGCGGGCTCGCGGTGGACCAGCGCAAAGCCACCGGGGCGACGGACGGTGGCTAGGGCGCTCCCGTCCCAGCTCGAAGCCGCTCCACCCCAGATCCGCGGCCGGCGGGAGGGTCTGAGGCGCCTTCTCTCGGGGGTGCGGCGGAGATTCGTCCCCAAGACTCCAGGGTCCAACTCGAGTCGGGACAATCGCCCGGGCGACGAGGAGTTCATCTTCGATCCGCAGCGGCTGGCCCGCTTCCGGCGACGGCGGGAGAGGCGTCTTCAGACGGTGGAGATCCCGACGCTCAGGGCCATCGGATTCGCCATCCTCTCGCTCATGGCCTTAGGTCACGAGCTCACCGTCGACGGGCCTTTCTCCCTCGGGTCGTACCTGACGCTGGTGGCGATTTTCGCGATCTACAGCCTTGGATCATGGGCCGTGCTGCGGCTCACCCACGGCCGTCTCCGGTTCGACTTCGGCCTGCTCTTCATGGTCGCCGACCTCTACTTCTTCGTCCTCGCCCTGGCCTTCACCGACATGCTCGGCAGCTGGGCCACCTTGCTCTTGATCGTGCGGGTCGCAGACCAAACCAACTCGAATTTTGCCCGCGCCTTTTTCTTCAATTGCATGGTGACGCTGTGCTTCGGTGGTATCGCCCACTTCCACGGCCTCGATCATCTCTCGCCCGCCGAATCCGCGGCGCTGACGCTCCTACTCTTTCTCACCGGTACCTACGTCGCGCTCACCGCGCGGAGCGCGGAGCAACTCCGCCGAAAATCCCGTCGAGCGACCTCAGCCGCCGGCCGCGTGCTGCACGAGCTGCAGGAGGCCCGGCAGGCCGCCCAAACCGCAAACCGCGCCAAGAGCCAGTTTTTAGCCAACATCAGTCACGAAATTAGAACGCCGATGAATGGTGTTCTAGGCATGACCGAGCTCGCCCTCGAGAACGCCCGCGAGCCCGAGCAGCGGGAGTACCTGGAGAGCCTCAAGAAATCGGCCCACAGTCTGCTCCATCTCCTCGATGACGTCCTCGACTTTTCCCGGATCGAAACCGATCAGCTCGAGCTCGAAAAGACTGCATTCGAAATCGAACCTTTCCTGGAGGAGACCCTGGCGGGTCCCACCCGGAGGGCCCATGCGAAGGGGATCGAGCTGGTTCTGGACCTCACTCCGAGCTTTCCCCCGAGACTCTTCGGCGACCCGACGAGACTGCGCCAGGTCCTGCTCCATCTGATCCACAACGGCATCAAATTCACCGCTCGAGGAGAAGTCGAGCTGCGCCTTGAAAGGTTGAATGCGGACGCGGATTCCCTTCGATTTTCGGTACGGGATACGGGCATCGGCATCGAGCCCGAGAAGCTCCAGAGTATCTTCGCCTTCTTCACCCAGCTCGACGGGTCCATGACCCGCCAGTTCGGCGGCACGGGCCTAGGCCTGACGATCAGCCAGATGTTGGTCGACCTCATGGGGGGCGACCTCCAGGTGGAGAGCGCCCCCGGGTTCGGAAGTACCTTCTCTTTTCGTTTGCCGGCCCCCTTACTCTTGCCGTCCGAGACACCCGAGTCCTCGGCAGCCGCCGGCGGAGACAACAAGCCCCCGGCGCTGGACCTGGGAGATGCCTCGACCTTCGTGGTGGCCGGTAACGCTTCGGAAAGGCGGTCCCTAAGCGCCCAGCTCCGGCGCTTAGGCGCGCATCCGAGCTCCGCCGCCGACCTGGAGCAGGCCGAGGAGATGCTGAAAGATAAGTCTCCGGATCTCCTCCTGGTGAGCGCCGATCCCGCCACCGAGAAATTCACGGGGCGAGTCCGCGCGATTCCCCGCACGCTCCGATCTCGGACGATCGTACTGAGGCTCGGCGACGAGTCCCCAAGTGCCCTCAAAGTGCTGAACAACCTGGGCCTGGCCGCGATCCTGGTCAAGCCGGCGCTCCCCGGGCAGCTTGAACAAGCCATTCGCCAAGTCAGCCGAAGAGGACGGGCGTCGGGTCCCCCTTCGCGCTCTCCGGCCCAAGGAATAGTTCGACCACTCAGGATCCTGCTGACCGAGGACAATCCGACCAACCAGAAAGTGGCGGTTCACCTCCTCAAGCGATGGGGACACCGTATCGAAGTCGCCAACAACGGACTCGAGGCCGTGGACGCCTACGGAAAGGCGCGCTTCGATCTGATCTTGATGGATGTCCAGATGCCGGAGATGGACGGTTGCCAGGCGACAAGGGAGATCCGAGGCCTGGAATCCGTCGACCGCCGCACGCCCATCTACGCGCTCACCGCGCACGCCCAAGACGGCGATAGGGAGAGATGCCTGGAGGCCGGCATGGACGGCTATCTCTCAAAGCCGATCCAGATTCCCGTCCTGCAGGAGCTCCTGGAGAGGATCGGCGAGACCTCGACCGCTGTCGAGGCTGACCGCCCTTCCGCTGCGGTACCCGGCGATGAATAAACACCGTGCTCTGTGTCAGAAAACGTCTCGACAAGGGCCAGAAAGAATCAATTCCATAGCTTTGGTGAGCTCGGCTGATCTAGGATTCCGGATGACTCGAGGAACTCGGCACAACGGCTTCGATACAGCCGTCAGCCACGTCATAAAAGCTTTACTTGGAGAGGTAGATCCATGAAAGTCGAAAAGCTACTGTGGGAAGGTCATTGGGAGAGAACAGAACCCTTCTACGGGGTCTCCCAACCCCAGTTGGTTCTTTTTTTCGGAAGCTCCGACAAGCTCCAGGCCCCCAGCCACTATCAGGAATTGCGAGATCGGTTCCCGTCTGCACACATCGTCGGATGTAGCACCGCCGGCGAGATACTCGACGATGAGGTCTTCGACGATTCCGTGGTGGCGACCGCGATCGAATTCGACCAGGTCGAGGTCGCGGTGGA
>JBCDKB010000537.1:0-5694 GCA_038747035.1 Acidobacteriota bacterium
CCGCGCAATACGGCAAGGCGTCACGCTCGCGCGAAAGATCGACCCGCGACGCGGCCGCCTCCAGCACCTTGGTGGCCTCCGCGGTCACGTCAACGCCGATGCCGTCACCGGCGAGCACGGCGATCTTTTGCGGGGATTTCGTGGACGCCTGTGAGCTTTGGGACATCGGCGGGATGCTAGCACAAGGCCCCCCAACCGACGCGCCGTCAGCCGCTTCTGAGGCGGCGCAAGTCCCTGGAAGCGACGGAGTTGCCCACCGGCTGGACGCCGGGCTTCAGCACCCGTCCACGGCCGTAGCTAAGGGGCGTCGGGGCGCCTGATGGGGAAGGAACTGGACCCTCCCGAGCTCGAAGGTCACGGGAATCTCGGGGCACAGCCAAGCTGAGTGGGGGCGAGTCCAGGTTTCTTCCGGCGCTTCGGGGAAGGCGGCCTCGAGCAGGCCCGCAGAAGTGACCTCCACGACCATCGGCACGGCGTCGATCTGCGGCTGCTGGCGACGGACCCGGCGCACGCCCCCATTCGAGAGCACGTAGCCGCGGCTTCTCCGCCGTACATAGTCGACGGCCCGGCGCCAGTTGCCGAAGTCTGGCCCCGGGCCTGGGGCTGCGGCCCCGGCGTGCCCGCGGACGGCGATACTTCCTCGCTCCGCCACATGCCAGCGGCGGACGTCGTTGAGGATAGCCGGCCCGCTCGACGGCAGCGGGTAGCTGAATCGCGCCGGCGAGACGGGCTGGCGACCGAACCAACGAGCCACCGGAGCCACCCACGCCGGCGCCATCATGCGCATGAAGAGCACGGAGGCCACGTCGTCACTGTCCAGGACATGCAGGCGCAGGCTCAGCTGCGGGTATGACAAGCGCGCCCAGGGGAAGGTCGGCGAGCGCAGGCCGACGAATCTGAAGAAAAGCGCCGTCACCAGGACCCACTCGCCACCGTCACCGCTGCGCACCTCGTAGCGCAAAGCGCCGGGCAGCGGCGGCACCGCTTCAGCCGGCACGGCCCAATTGACGTAAAGGCAATCGCGGGCGACGGTATGCAGCGGCATGGGACGTGGACGCCTCTATCGACCCTGTGCCTTATCCCCCACCTCCACTCACCTACTCGGATCGAGGGGGCAGCTTGGCCAAAATGCCCGGTGGCACAAGCTCCGAACAGTCACCCCCAAGCAGGTAGACCTCTTTGACCAGCCGGCTTGAGAGGTAGCTGTACTCTTCCTTGGGGGTCAAAAAGACCGTTTCCATTCGGTCGTCGAGCCGCCGGTTCATCAAGGCCATCTGGAACTCGGACTCGAAATCCGACACCGCCCGCAACCCGCGGACGATCGTGCGGGCACCGACGTGTTCCAGATAGTGCACGAGCAGGCCTTCGAACGTCTCGACGCGGACCCCGTCAATATCCCGGACCACCTCGGAAATCATCGCTTTCCGCTCGTCGACCGAAAAGAGGAAGCTCTTTTTGGAGGTATTGCGCAGCACCGCCACGATGACGACATCGAAAAGAGGGCGACATCGGCGAATGATGTCCAGGTGACCGTTGTGCAGGGGGTCGAAGGAGCCGGGGTAGACGCCGATTCTTAGGCTCATGGTGTGGCGGGCCGTCCTTTTCGCAGTGGAGGCTCGGCGGGGCCGAGCCGGGCGGCTGCGGACACTCCGGGAACGCCATCGAACCGGGGTCGATTGGCCCTGGGTCGAATGGCCTAAGCCGGGGTGACGCAGTGACTTGCGCTAGCGGGATTCCACCGCCAAGGTTACCACGTTCAATGCCGCGTCCGTGACCCGCAGGAGCACCAGCCCGGCGTCATCCGGCGCCTCGAGGCGCAGCTTCTCACGGCGCGAGTCGAGCAGGCCGTCCAGACTCTCTACGGGCTTCCAAGGGCCCGCGTCGACGCTGACCGCGGCGTGGCGAATCGGATGGAGCGCATCGGCGACGACCACCTCCTGGGAGCCATTGCTGCGGGGCGCCGCCGATTCGAGACTCGGGGGCGTATGGTCGATGAGCACGAGATCGCTGCGCTTCGTGTCTTCCAGGGCGTCCCCGTGGGGATTGCTCCGGGCATCGGCGGCGGTGACCCTGAAACGATATTCACCGTCAGGCAGGACGGTCGCGTCGAAGCTAAACCAAGCCTCGTCGAGGTCCTCCGCCACCGGCAGCCATTTGTCCCCGTCTTGCGCTTTGACTTCCAGCTTATAGGTCAGCGTATCGCCATTAGGATCCTCAGCTTCAAATTTGAGGGTCCGATAGCCGCGCTTCCAAAGAGTCTTCATTTGCCCGTCATTGCGCTCCGCCCGGAGCCGCGTGAAGATGCCGTCGCGATTCGGGCTCCACGGTTCGAAGGTCGTGCTCGTCGGATTAAAAGACTGGGACACCAGGATCTTGCCCGCGTCGAGGACCTCGACGTCACCGAGTTTAGGCGCCTGGTTGAGCTGGCGGTAGCTCAGCTCAACCGCGTTGATCTCCGGCAACTGATCGCCCGCGCGAAGGGTGGCTCGCCACTGCAGATAGCGGGCGACGCCGATGTCCGGTCCGAGGCTGCGGTCTCGACCGCCGCCGGCGACGGCGCCGAGTGTCCGCCAGTCTGTCCACGTCGCGTCGGGCTTCTCCGCCATCCCGACCCGGACGGCAAAGGACACCGAGTCCGAGCCGCCTTCGCCCCACCAGCGCAGAACGCCGAATCGCGCCGCGTGGGCGGCGTCGAGGACGCGGCTCGTGAAGGTCCCCGATTCACGGCGCTCGCCGCCCCACCGGTGGAGGGCTACGGAATCCGTGGTCGCGGCGAGCAGGCCGTCGCCGCCGGCACTCGGCATGACGGCGATGAGCTGTCGTTCATCGAAAGTCGTCTCCAGGGTCAGCTCATCTCGCTCGAGCCGGTAGAGCCCGCCCTCTTGGCCGGTTCCGATCCAAAGTCTGTCTCGGTAAGCGGCGATGGTGTGGATGGTCTCGTCGCTCAGCTCGGCCACACTCCGAGGAGTCCGGTTGGAGGTCAAGGCCAGGACGCGGCTGCGGGGGCCTTCGTAGCCGGACGCGCGGGAGCCGATAGTGTCTTGGCCGCTGGTTTCACCGTCGCCGCCGGAGACCGACGAAAGATCGACCTGGCTGGCCTCGGACGCGAGCAGGGCGGCGTAAAGCACGTCGCCGATCTGCGCGAAGCCGAGGACTTCCGGCTCGGCGGCGTCGTAGAGCGTCTCAGCCGTTCCGTCGGCGGCTAGGCGGACGATCAGCCCTTGTCCGGCGGTCCCTAGGACCAGCGAGCCGTCGGGTTGGGGAAGCAAAGCCCGGACGTGGCGATCGCTCGATTCGTAAAGCAGCTCCGACTCGCCGCCGGAGAGTCGGTAGACGCGACCGGGGAGACCGGTGGCGACCAGCAGGCGCCCCTCGGCGTCTTCGGCGAGGTCCCAGACGTAGGTCGCTTCAGGGTCGAAGACCTCTTCGGCCTCGCCGTCGGCCACCAGGCGCATCACCTTGCCGTTCGGCGATCCCGCGGCGTAGAGGTCCCCTTCCGCGGTGGCGTGGACGGCGAAGACGGACGGTTCCGGGACGCGACCGACCATCTCGGCCGCACCGTCCGGGTCGATCTGGAAGACCTTGCCATCGTTGCCGGTCCCGAGGATCGCGCCTCCGGCGGGGTGCGCCGCCGCGGAAAAGAGGAAGGGCTCGTCGAGGCCGCCCAGTCGCTCAAAGACCGGGGCCAGGCGCAGCTCGCCGTCGGCGCCTACGCTGGTTCCGTCGACATCACCCTCTAGGGCTGTCGCCCGGCTGTCCTGGCGAAAAATAGCCACCTCCGCGGCGAAGCTGGGCGCCGCCGCGACCGCAGTGGTCAAGGCAATCATCGGCAGGGCGGAGGTCAGGCGTAGGCGATCGAACACTCGGTCTTCTCCAAAGTCGGGAACGCGGCGGGTGGGCGGGTTGCGAGAGGCGGGGAAGGACGTCGGCCACCGCAGGCTTCGGCGGGGTCAGACGCTTCGACTGCGGCGAAGCTTATGTCAAGCCAACCGGGCCACCGGCCCCAAGGGGCCAGATGCACTCCAAGCGGGCCGCGCGGCCAACCTCAGAGCGAGAGCACCCGACGCCCGGCTTCGTAGACCGTAATTGGGCCATCCTGGGACACGGTGATCGCCAGAGCCCCCGTCTCTGCGCTTGTTTTCGCCGCGCTCGAGTGGCGGGCGCCCTTGCCATCGCCGACGTCCGCCCGGGTCGCCGCATCGGGCCTCAGTAGGATCATGCAGCCGCGAAATCGGCCTGTGGCGGCGTCGATAACGGTCGCGCCGTCCTGCTTGGCGAACGCGATGAGCTCGTCATCGCTCAAGCTCGAGGCCGGCGAGCTCGCCAGCCACGCCAGGCGGCTCAGATCCGAGGCGTCCGACTTGGCGAGAATACGCCCCGCATCGCCGAGCATAAAGATGGCCCCTTGGTTTTCCTCAGACATTCGGAACGCACAGCGAATCAACCGCCGCAGCAGCGGGGCTTGCTCCGCACGATCAGCGGCCAGTCGATCGAGGGTCTCGTCGACTTTGCCGACGTCCTCCGGTGACCAGTCGCCGCTGCTGTAGCGCCCGACTAGGGCTCCACGGGCGAAGACTCGAACCTGGCGGCCGCCGCGGGGAACGAAGAAGACCACGGCGTCGGAAAGGGCCGAAATCCGCGAGTGGAGGCGAAACTGCGGGCCGAAAATGGCCTGGGGGTCGTCTTCGAGCTCCACCTGCAGTCGATTGATGCCGCGGACATAGCCGTGCCGATCCACGACCCAGCCGAGCACCTGGCCGTCAACGAGGCCGGACAGGTCGACCAAGCGTGAACGCATGCGCCGGATGTGGTCGTGGCGAGAGAGGCGGTAGATGCTCGGCGGCAGCAGCCTTTGGATGCGGACCGGATCGCCGACGATAAGGGCTGTCGACAGGGGCTTCTCCTCGAGCTCCATCTGCGCCACGCTGGTGGCGGCGTCGCAGATATGCACCACCGACGGGGTGTCGATGCCGTGATTGCGGGCGATGTCGAACAGGAAGTCGATGCCGGCGTCGGCGGTCCACGCGTTGAGCACGCTTTCTTTTTCCAGCAGCTCCCGCAGACGCTCGGGGCTCACGGTCACCTGGGTGATCTCGCGGTCGGAGGTGACCACCCCGCGGGGATAGAGGTTTTGCAGCGGCTCGGCAAAGTATTGCGCCAGCTGGCCCCGACTATCCCCCAACTCCCCGGTCAGCTGGCCTTCCCGCGTCTCCATGTTCCCGTGGCCGATCAGGCTATACGCCTCGACCCGTTCCCAGTCGTCCAGCTGGGCGTTGACGTCATCCACCGCCACGTCGAGAATCCGCTGTACGCGGCCGTCGGCGGACGTCGCGACCATGTCCCCCGCGTCGCCGCGCCAATACCACTTCAAGCTCGACGCCGCCGGAGCGTGGAGCACGGCACTGTCGAGCCCCTCCGCGCTCTGCTCGCCGTAGAGGTGTTCCGACAATCGCTCGAGGTCCGGGACGATGAGCGCCGTGACGAAGGGCTTGCCTTCGCCGAAGACCGCGGCGCGCTCGATATACGGACTGGCGGCTAGCAGCGCTTCCACCTGCGCCGGGTCCACGCGTCGGCCCGTCGATAGCAAGAGCGTCGAGCCGACGCGCCCGGTCAAGTGGAGGCACCCGTGCTCATCGACCTGACCCAGGTCACCGGTGGCGAGCCAGCCGTCGGCGTCGAGCACCCGGGACGTCG
>JBCDKB010000538.1:0-5674 GCA_038747035.1 Acidobacteriota bacterium
CCGCCGTGGTGCCGTCCCAGCTCCCGATGCTCACGATCTGGACGTCCTCCGTCAGCACGAAATTACCGCCGAAAAAGAGCTTGTCGCCGCCGCCGTCGTCATACACGGCCAGCGCCAGCACGCTATTCGAGAAGAACGGCGCGACGATCTCATCGACCCACTCCGTGCCGTCCCAGCTGACAAGGCCGCGTCCGGCGGCGGCGTAGAGCGCGGGGCCGGAGCCGTCGTCATAGATTTCCAGCGCGTTCACCAATTCGAGCTCATCCCCGACGGCGGACCACGAGCTTCCGTCCCAACGCGCGATGCCTTCGATGGGCAGACCAGCGATCTCGGTGAACTCTCCCCCGGCATAGAGGGCCGGGCCGGAGCCGTCGTCGAAGACGGCCAAGGCGCGGACCTCCGTATCGATGGCGGGGTCGCCGACCTCACCGACCGGCGTCCAGACCTCGCCATCCCAACGCGCAATGCCGTCCACTGCGACGCCGTCCGCGAAGCTAAAGACCCCGCCGACGTAGAGCGCCGCGCCGCCGCCATCGTCGAATGGGACCGCCGCCTCGATCCGACCGTCCAGGCCCGGTCGTGCATAGCCGGGTTGAAATTGCGCGATCAGCGTCGCGGGAAGACTGAGACCTATAAAAAGCGAAATGGTGATTGATCGCATGGAGACTCCTTTCCCAGAGCGGCGAGAAGCGAAGCCAACTAGGATCAAACCGAGCCGACGGCGTCGGCCGGAAGAGCCGCCCCCGGACGGCCCGCGCTAGCTCTTCGGCGGCGACGGCAGCCCGACGCCGGGGGTCGGGCGCTCCCGGAGCACGTCGCGGCGGAATCGGAAGAGCTCCGCCGGTCGGCCGCCGGTGCCTTGGGCGCGTTCGCCCGTGCCTTCCACCATGCCGCCGCGTTCGACCAGGCGGCGAAAATTCTGCTTGTGGAGACGTTGACCGGCGAGGGCTTCAACAACCCGCTGGAGCTGCAGCAGGGTGAAGGTCGCCGGCAGGAGCTCGAAGACGACGGGTCGATATTTGATCTTGCCGCGCAGGCGCTGGATCGCCGTGGCGAGGATGCGCCGATGGTCAAAACGCAACGGCCGACCGTGGGTGAGCCCCGGGTCGGCCTCCTGGCCCCGGTCGAGCTGAGCTTCGGCGACGAGCCCCGCCTCGTAGAGCAGCTCGTAGCGGTCGAGCACGCGGTAGGGGTCCCACGGGGCGCCGCCGAGGCCGAAGGCGATGTCGATCCGTTCTCGACGCGCCCGGGCCTTCGTGCGGGTGGTGCCCAAGGCCGCCCAGCCCTCGAGCGCCGGCGCCAAGGTCCCGAGCACTTTGGGGCGGCCGCTGCGCCAGTCTTCCCACGGCAGGTAGAGGTACCAGTCGCGCCACTGCGCCCCGGCGCCGCGATCCTCCTGGACCAGGCTCAGGTAGCCGATCGACAGGACGCGCGGCCCGCCGAGGCGCTCACGGGGGTCCCGGTTCTTGTCGCCGAAGGTGTAAAGCTGCTCGACGTAGCCGAGCTCGAGCTTCGCCTGCTCCCGCACCCAGCCGCGCAGGGCGAGCTCGAGCGTGCGGTCGCGGGCGGGGTCCAGGGGCCCAAAGGGAATCGCTTCGTGGCGCGGCGCACGCCACGATTCGGGCGATGTCGGAGCGTCGTCAAAAGCTGGGCCGTCGGCCGAATCCGCCGCCACCGTCAGCACGCGCGGCTCTTCGTCGGTGACGGCGACAATCACCGCATTGAGGCCGATGACAACCGGCAGCACGGTTTCGTCCCGCGTCGTCGCTCGACCCGGCGGCGCGGCGCCGCCCACTACGCCTCCCCGTCGGCCGGCGTCGACGGCAAGAGCTCGGGGGCCCGCCAGTCCAGGGCGCGCTCGAAGATCTCGGCGAAGTGGCGCCCGACGGCGGTCGCGAGCGCTTGCGGCGTCGGCGCCTGACCGACGCCGAGCACGGCTTCGATCGACGTCATCTGAACCCCCTCGAGCCCGCAGGCGACGATACCGCCGAAGTGGCTGAGGTCCGTCCGCACGTTGAGGGCAAAGCCGTGGACCGTGACCCAGCGCGCGAGGTGTACGCCGATGGACGCGACCTTGGCGTCGCCCACCCACACGCCGATGAAGTCTTTGCCTTCTTTGCGCCGGGCCTCGACGTCGACGTCGGCGAGGGCGCGGATCAGAACTTCCTGCAAGTCGCGGACGTAGCGGCCGACATCGCGGCGATCCGGCCGTAGGTCGACGATCGGGTAGCCGACGAGCTGGCCGGGGCCGTGGTAGGTCACCTGGCCGCCGCGGTTGGTCTCGACGACTTCGACGCCGTGTCGCTCGAGCCAATCGGCGTCGGCCTTGACGTCGGCGGCGGAGGCGTTGCGGCCGAGGGTAAAGACCGGCGAGTGCTCGAGCAGCAGCAGACGCTCCGGCCCTTCACCCCGCTGGAGCTTGGAGCGAATGGCTTCCTGCAAACGCCAGGTGGGGCGGTAGGGACGGCGACCGAGCCACGACGCGAGGAGCTCGCGGCCGGCGCTGGTCGTCTCGCCGTCGCGGGAAAGGTAGGGGCGGCTCATCGCCGTTCCAGGAGGCCGTGCTCGGTGAGGAAGGCGTCGATCAGCTGCCACATATACGGCAGCTTTCCGAGCAGGCGGTGGTCGCCGTCGGCGAAGAGGTGGATCGCCACGCCCTGTCCGACGGCGTCGGCGAAGTCGACCACCGAGCGCCACGAGACGGAGGCATCCTGCATGCCCTGGAAGATCAGCGTCGGCGTCCGATAGGTGCGCGCCAGCCGCGAGCGAGGATAGTCCCGCAGATCTTCGATCAGGCGCCACGAAAGCTCGTAGTCGCCGAGCTCGTGGGCGAAGACGGTCTTGCCGTCGCGGCGCCACGCGGCGGCGTTTTCAGTCCCGACCAGCCGAAGCAACCCTTCAGACATTTCAAGGCCCGGAGCGATGTGGATCGCCGCGTCGACGACTTCCGGACGCCGGCAGGCGTACCAGGACGCCACGGCGCCGCCCATCGACGAGCCGAAGAGCAGGATGCGCGCGAAGCCTTCGGACTCGAGGTAAGCGTGCACGGCGGCGACATCGGCGAGGTTGCGCGACATGGAGAGGTCGAACATGTCGCCGTCGGAATCGCCGTGGCCGCGGAAATCGAAGCTGCAAAAGGCCAGTCCGCTGTCGGTGAATCGGCGCCGGAGAAACTCGGCCTTCTCGCCGCTCTGGGACGACGCGAAGCCGTGGCAGTAGAGCACCGCCGGCGCCCCCGCCCGGGGCGAGGACGGCCGGTCGAGGGTGACCGCCAGGCGGTGGTCTGGGCTCAGAGCGTCGGGGATCGGCAGGCGGATATGCGGCATCGTCGGTGGAGCGCAGCATGCACTGGGAGAAAGACATCACGGCGCCGTCCACGGCATCGGTGGTGTGCGGCGGCCGTCCGCCGGTACGATAGCAGCCCGGTCCCGCGCTCGGCGCGCGACGATCCCGAATTCCACCGTGAATACCCTCCCCGACATGCTCCAGCACCTCGACCCCCGCGGCGTCGATTGGGCGGGCGCCCTCCACCGCCTGCAGGCCGAACCCGCGGCGTGGCCGGTGATCCTCGGCGGACTGGCCCTGCTGCTCTTCGGCAAGCGGCTCTACTGGCTGGCGCTCGCCGGTCTCGGCGCCGCCTTGGCCGTCACCGGCGCCGCCTATCTCAACCTGCCCACCGCCGAAGGGCGCCTGGTGGTCGCGCTGATCGCGGCGGTCGCCGGGGCTTTGGTGGCGGTCTTCGCCCAGCGCCTGGTGGTCTCGGCCCTCGGATTCTTGAGCGGCGCCGCCCTCGGCGCCTGGGCGACGCCGCTGGTGTGGCCGGAGGCCGGACTGTGGCTGCTGGCGATCGCCTTCGGCGGCGGGTTGATCGGAGTTCTCTTCTCAGGCCGCCTCTTCGATGCGCTGCTCATCGTCGCCACCTCGGCGGCGGGCGCATGGCTCATCGCCCAGGCCCTGCCCCAACTCGGAGCGCCGCAGGGCCCGGTCTTCGCCGTCGCTTTTCTGCTCGGGCTCATCGCCCAGTCGCGCTCGAAGCGCCGACGGCGTCGACGACCCAAAGACGACGACTAGGGGGGGCTCGGGGCCGGAGTCCCTAGGAACCTGAGCGCACCTGCGCCACCAGCGTCCGGAGTGCCCGCATGCGCTTCTCCCGATTCGCCTCGGAGCGGATCTGGGTCGGATCCGCCGCCCGCTCCTCGCAATCCACGAACGAGCAGCGTTCGCAGGTCACGCCGACGTCGCGTTCCGGGATCGCCGGATCATTCCAAAAAGCGACCTTCTCACGCAGCGCGCCGTCGATGCGGAAGCTGACGCTGACGCTCGTGCCCTTGGTCTTGGCGATCGAGAGCGGCCGGGTCAGGCTGAAGGTCAAATGCTCGGTCTCGAAATCCTTGAATCGACCGCGCTGGGCGGCGGCCGCCACCTTGAAGCCGGAGTTCTCAGAGGACGCCACCGCCCTTGTCGGCTCGTCGAGCAGCCACAGCCCGGGCCACCGCCGACAGTAGCGCTCACCGGGCTGGATATTGAGCGGAATCGGCAGACCGCTCATGTTCAGCAGCTTGGTCAGGTCGAAGCGTTCGACGCCGAGCGCCGCATCATGGGAGAAGCGGGCGAAAAAGGCTTGCTCGAATCCGAAGACCGCCGGTAAGAGCTGGGAGAGGCGGTAAAAGAAGGTCTCCGGGGTCGTCCGGTATCGCTCGAGGAATCCGACGAAGGCTTCGGCGTCCCAGGTCTTGGCGGCGAAGAAGGCGTTCAGGTCGTCCACGAGGAGACTCTTCGGCAGCAGCACGGCGCCGGAAAAATAGGCCGCTTCAAAGTCGTTGATGACCTGGTCGAAGGACTCCACCCGCAGGTAGCCCGACGTCTTGGAGCGCACGGTGTGGCCGAGGGCGCGGTATCCGAGCTCGCGGGCGAGGGCGAAGGCCCGCTGGGGCGGCCGCAGGTGCTTGTTGATCAGCAGCACCGGCCGGTCGCCGTCCACCAGCACGGACCGCAGATCGGAAAGCTCCGAATAGGACTCCAGCAGCGACGACTCGATGCGGTATCCGTGGCGCTCCTCGAGCACGCGGCGGAGGTCGTCCGCCTCGAGTCCGCGGCGGTCAGCCCAACCATTCTCGGCTAGGAAATTTTCAGCCGCCCTCTCGATCTCGGGGAAATAATTCCGCTCCATGGCCTGGTAGGAGCGCAGCGCCGCGAAAAGGAAGTGCTCGACCTGCACGTCGTACGAGCGGCCGATCTCGAGGAAAGTCCGCAAGAGGGCCCCCGCCTTCGACGGCGCCTCCGTCACCAGCGCCGCCACCTGCTCCGCCTCGATGCCGAAGAGGTGGAAAGGGAACTCCTGCAGAAAAGGGGAAGCGAAAAGGTCGCGCACCAGGTGGAGGTTTTCTTCCACCCGGGGAGAGACCAACTCCTCATAGGTCAAGCCGAGGCCCTGGGCGATCTTGATCAGCTTCTCGGGCTTGGGGTACTTCCGCCCCTTCTCGATCTCCGACAAATAGGACACGGAGAGTCCGGTCCGGGACGACACGTCTTTAAGGCCCCAGGCCTGGTCGAGCCGGAATTGACGCAGCTTGAGTCCGAGGATGAGGCGCAGACTCTCCGATTTTAGTTCCATTGGCGCCGAGCGTATCGCGAAATTCCCGGCCTCGAAGCGCGGCGTCTCCGCCGTCCCACG